>JARIBS010000013.1 GCA_029257385.1 Thiorhodococcus sp. | reverse complement strand
CCCAGCGGGCGGGCGACGAAATGGACGAGGTCGTCACCAGCTTCAATCAGGTGGCGACCCTGTTCTCCGAGATCACCGATGCCAGCCACGAGCAATCATCTGAAATCGAGCAGATGACCCAGGCGTTCACCCAGATCGACGAAATGACGCAGCAGAACGCGGCGCTCGTCGAACAGGCAACGGCGGCGGCCGAAAGTCTCGAAGAGCAGGCGCGCGCGCTGTCCAAGGCGGTCGCGATTTTCCAGTTCGGTCAGGAGAACGGCCAGCCGGAGCCAGCCTGGACAGGTCAGGAGCGCCGCGGTCCCGCGCGGGCGACCAATGTCACGCGTCTGAATATCGACCAGCAAGCAGCGCGGCAGCGCGGCCTTACCTTTCAGCGCCCGGCCCCAGAGCGAACACCGCCAACGAGTCCGCCAAGATCGAAGCCGAATGGAGAGAGCGACGAGTGGGAAGAGTTTTGACTAGAGCGCTTGGCTGCGTGGCGCGCTTCGGCGCTCAGGTACGACCGCACGTACGGGAGAGGAGCTAAATGAGATCGACGAATCGCAACCCACTGTTTCTGATAGCGGTCGCCTGCCTGGTCGCCCCGACGATCGCGCTGGCAGGCAGCAATGCAGACACCTTTCCAGGCTATATGGAGCTGACACCGCCCCTGGTCGTCAATCTGGCGACCGCGCGGGCGGCGAGCTATGCGCGTATCGACATTCAGCTATCCATCCAGACCGATAAGGATGCGGCACTCGTGACCCACCACATGCCGCGCATTCGCGACCGTTTGATCAGTCTGCTCGCAGGACGCGACGGCGCCACCATGACCACCGCGCAGGCACGCGATGCACTGCGCGCGGAGCTGCTGAATAATCTGCGTGAAACCATGCTCGCCCAGACCGGCAAGCCGGCGATCGAGGCGCTTTATTTCACCGGCTTCATCATCCAATAGCGCATCCATTCTAACGACCGACCAGCTCACCCTGCATCGCGGCTGGTTCCATCTGCAAGAACGCCTCCTGCGCGATCACCCGAGGCACGCGTTGCCCGCTCTTGCCCGCCACCATCCGCACGATCTGGCCGTCTTGGTTTGGCCCATAGCTGACATGGATCGGCAGATCATCGCCGTAGATGTAGAGCCGATCAAAGGGCGTATTGGCGACCACCCACTGGGCAACCTCCAGCATGCTCTCGTCCTCGACCAAAAAATCCACCGCCGCGCCCAAGCGCGGTGCGAGCCGGGCTGCCTACAGCAACTTGGATCATTGAGCTTACGTTACCTGTTTCAGACTTGCTCAGCGGGAAAGAGGGTTTCATGCAAGATCATCGCATCTGGATTGCGCCGTTGCATGTAGCGCAGCCAGTGACTTCTCGCCCAGCCGTCGATGGTCGGGAAGTGGCGCTCCAGATAGACCCCCCAATCGGGATGCCACTGGATCGACGTGCATTCGCGATAGTCGTCGCTGTCAAAGCGATAGAGTGGGCGCGCATGCTCAAAATGGGCATTGGTAATGGCCGGCATCGCGCGCTCGAACACCATCCAGGCCCCTTTGTCGATGAACTGTAACTGGGATTCGAGGAACGGAATCAGTAATCGATAGGGCACGAAATCCATGAGCCGTTCTGCCTCCTTAAGATCGGCGACGTGCAAGGCTTCACGCAGGGCCGGCTGATCTTGGGTGAAGCGATCGATCGAGATGGAAAAGCGCAACTCCAGCGCATCGATTTTCTGGGCGATGGTGTCCTGTGCGCCGAACGACAGCCCGAAGAACCGGTGCGGATACCAGGCGATCACTAGCATCTCGACGGTGATTTCGTCGTAAGTGTAGTACCGGGACGAATCGAAATGATGACGCTTGAGCAGCCCCAGGAGTGCCATGAAAAAGATGAACTTATAGGAGTTCGTGGTATGGCGAAATAGCGCCGAGAGCGCCCCGATGTCGAGATCGGACGCAGGCGGTAGGCTGTGGTCCTGGATCGGTTCGATCACAACTCGCCGCCATACATCAGCAGGATACCCAGGCGAGCACGGCATCAATCTCACCAGACATAACGCGCCTCCACGATCCGTCCGTCCGCGCTGTACTCCAGCGATTCGCACAGGTCGGGCAGAATCGTACCGACTTCGGCGCGCGGCCCGGCGGGCGGTTCTTGCGTGGTTGGGTCCGCGCGCATCGCGCCGTCGGTGTCGAGCCTGACGATGAAGCGCCCGCCCTGCGGCAGCGGTGCGTATTCGATCGTGAGCCGTGCAGGGTTATTGCAATCGGCAACCTGGTCGCCGTCGGCCGCAGCATTGGAGGCTGTCATGCAATGCGCCCGAGCGCATGGCTCTCGCGTGCGGGCGGTGTCACGCGTCCAGGCATTGTCATAGAGTTCCGACACCAAGGTCTCGAGGATCTCCGAATAGGGTTCGAGCCCTTCCAGTAGTCCGAGCGGCCCGAGCATGGAGCGCACCGAGCGCAGTCGCGCCAACTGCCGATCACACAGCTCCACCGACCAGGCCCAGCGGCCATCCGGGACGCGCTGGACTTCTACTGCGCGAGCCGCCAGGAGCTGTTCGGACCCGAGCAGCGCGGGATCGCAGGCCAGCTCCAGCAGCGCGGCGTCATCGTGCGGCGGACCACCGTCATCGCACTGCGCGTCGAAGGCATCCGCCAGGGCCGGAAAGAGCGACTGTCCGTGCTCCCAGCGCGCGAGCGCGACATCGATCTGGGTTTCGCCAAAGGCATTTCCCGCTCGGTCCAGCGCCGAGCACAAACCATCCGTGCAGAGCAGTAGCCCATCGCCGGTCTCGACCCGGATCTCGCGTGGCGCGTCGGTCGCCGACAGCTGTGCCACTACGCCCAAGGGCAGCGCGTGCGAGGCCAATTCGACGCGTCCATAACGCGTCCTCAGCCATCCGCTCGGCATGCCACCGTTCCACCAGCGCAGCCGTTGACCGGTCGCCGAGAGCGTTACCAGAAAAGCCGACATGAAACGATCGGCGGGGAACACGCCGTGGAGCTTGCGATTGATCTCCTCAAGCACGATCCAGTCGTCGACGCCTTTGATCGTCATGGCGTGGAATGCCTCGGCAACCGGCAGCGCCCCGATCGTTGCTCCCAGCCCATGCCCGGTGATATCGGCGACCAGGATGCGCACGCCCCCATCGGGCAGGTGCTGGCTCAGGACCAAATCGCCACTGAACGTGGCAGACGAGCGCTGCATGACGCTCAGCGCATCAATGGCGACGTTGCGGTTGTAGATGGCCCTGCTGAAAACGCGCTCGGCGAGCAAGTGCTCCTGGTGTTCGCGTTCGAGCATCGCCGCCAGCGGTGCACCGCTGGCGGCGATGTCGCGTTGCAGATCGCGGACCCGCTCCGCCGCCACGATGCGCGCCTCGAGCAAGGCCAAGTCGATGGGTTTGGTCAGAAAATCGTCGCCGCCAGCCTGGATGCACTCCAGCATGGTCGTGGCGTCGTCGAGCGCCGTGAGGAAGATAATCGGAACGAAGTCCTCGGCCGATATGGCCTTGATCCGGCGCGCGGTTTCGATGCCGCCCATGCCGGGCATCACGACATCCATCAGGATGATGTCTGGCCGTTCGCGCACAAACAGCCTGAGGCCCTCCTCGCCACTGCTCGCGGCGATCACCGTAAAGCCTTTGATCCCGAGCATCCGTTTCAATAGACGCTGATTGATGGGCTGGTCGTCAACGACCAGTGCCTTGCCCCGGCGCGCGCGCTCACCGCCGCACGGTTCGGCTATCGTTGTGTTGGAAGCGAGCATTGTTTTGAACCCTGTCGAAAATACTCGGTGCACAGTGCCCGTGAAACGGCCCAGTCAGTTCGAAATGCCTGGTCGCGCTGTCACCTTCACTGCCCGCTGAAAACTGAAGATGGCGTATGTTGCAGCGCTCTAGCGTAGCCTGCGCAAAGACTGTTTTGCGCAAATGACCTTACCACCGGTAGACCACTTCGGCCTGTGAGCCATTGCGCTCGAACACGACCGACTCGCACAGTTGGCGCAGCAATTGGACACCTCGCCCCCAGGGCTGCGTCGAGTCCAGGCTCAACGCGGAGATGTCCGCCTCGCAGAACCCCTTGCCCGAGTCGCTGACCCGGATTCGCACGCAGCCTCCACGCGCGCTCGGCTCGTAGACGATACGGATGGCCACCGCGCCTGGATAGCCGTCGTCGAGCCGCCGCTCGCGCTCGCCGTAATAGGCGTCGAAGCCGTTGCGACCGGCCTTTAGAGACGAGTCCAACCCGAGCACGCCATGCTCGAGCGCGTTGTTGTAGAGTTCCGTCAGGATAGTTTGGAGTGTCCCCTCGCGCCCTCGCAGACCGCTCGCGAACCCCAGCGGCTCGAGCAGCGACTCGAGCATCGGTTGAACGCGAAGCCGTTCGTCTTCGAGTGTCAGATCGATCGTCCATCCGCTGAGCGCGCGCGGATCCGGATCGCTTGCGGTGGTGCCGAACAGTGCCCGGTGAAGCGGGACCTCGAGCACCGAGATGTCGTCGGACTGACTGACGCCTGAGCCATGGGCGTCGAGTGCCGCGCGTAGCGCGGGTAAGATGCTTTCGCCGTGGCTCCAGGCATGCAGCAGCGCATCGAAACCGGCATCCATAAACATGCGGCCCTGCGCATCGTGCGCCTCAATGAGACCGTCCGTCATCAGCAACAGATGGTCGCCTGGCGCCAGCGCGATCTGACGCGGCGTCCCGCGAGCGGGCAGCTCGGGGAGGATGCCCAATGACAAAGCATGCGCCTCGAGCTCCAGCAACCCGTCTGCCGTTCTCAGCCAACCGCTGGGCATACCGCCGTTCCACCAGTGCAGCGTCTCGCCATCGGCGGACATGGTCACCAGACAGGCCGCCATGAAACGATCGGCAGGCAGTAGCTGGTAGAGCTTGCGGTTGAGTTCGGCCAGCACCAGACCATCGCTCGCGCCCTTGCGTGTCATGGCATGGAAGGCATCCGCGACCGGCAGAGCGCCGACGGCCGCAGCCAGTCCATGTCCGGTGAAGTCGCCCAACAGGATGCGCAGACCGCCGTCCGGGAGATGCTGCGTGAGGAGGATATCGCCGCTGAAGATGGCCGCCGAGCGCTGCGCGATACCGAGCCGATCCATCACCACGTTACGGTCCTCGACCGCGCGACTGAGAACGCGCTCGGCGAGTGCATGCTCAATGCGTTCGCGCTCGAGCATCTCCGAGAGCAGCACCTTACGATCGGATATTGACGCCTGCAGTGCACAGATTCGACTCATCACCAGCAAACGCGCCTCGAGTATCCTGGCGCTGACCGGTGTGGACAAGAGGTCATCCCCGCCCGCCTCGGCGCAACACGTAAGGCATTGATCGACGCTCTGCCGGGCGAGTAGGATCACGGGGACGAACCTGTCTCCGGACAAACGCTTGAGCCGGCGCGTCGTCTCGCAGCCATCCATGCCCGGCAAGTCGATGTTGACGAAGAAGATGCCGAAACGCTCGTGTGCATATTGCGCGAGCGCCTCCTCGCCGCTCGTGACGATGACGACCTCCAACCCCAACCCGCGCAGTTTGTCGGCCAGGTCTTCGGCCTGGGCCTGGACGGACTCCACGATGATGGCCTTGCCATGTCCGACCCTGTGCACTAGGCAGGGTTGAGCCAGACGAGCCACAGTGGCCGTCTCGGCGACTGAGAGAGTCGTCTCCGGGACAATCGCCGACGCGCGATATGCCTGCATGTGATTAAGCCACGGTGAACAGCTTGTCGAAGTTGGCGATCTTGAGCACCCGACCGACGGCATCGCTGGCGCCGACGATGCTCACTCGCGAGCTATCGCTGCCGGTAAACTCGCGCAGCAGCAGGAGCATGCCCAGAGCGGAGCTGTCGAGATAGGACGCCTGAGACAGATCGACGACGAACCGCGTCGAGTTGGCGTCCCGGTCTTTGTAAGCCTCCCTGAAGGCTTTGTGCTGAGAGAAATCGAAACGTCCGTCGATGGCGATGACGACCTGGTGTTTTTCCTGGTCGTAACGTGCTGTGATGCCCATGTGTGACTCCTGCATTCGATGATTGGGTCCGAATTGGTGATCGGACTCAGTAGATAATTGTTTAGTGCTCGCGCCCCTTGCCGCTCGCACCCTCAAGCAATGCGCCCGCGATGTCTTGCAGCGCAAGAATCTCCTTGGCCGCGCCGCGTTTGACGGCTTCCCCCGGCATGCCCCACACCACGCTCGTTTCCTCGTTCTGCGCAATGGTGTGGACGCCGAGTTCGCGCAGTTCCTTTAGACCAGCGGCGCCGTCGGCGCCCATGCCGGTGAGCAGTGCGGCCGTGGCATTGACGCCCGCCGCTTTGGCCACTGATCGAAACAGCACGTCCACGCTCGGGCGATGGCGGTTGACGTGTTCGTCTTGCGTCAGACGGCAGACATAGCGGGCGCCGTCGCGCATCAGCAGCAAGTGGTAATCGCCGGGGGCGATATAGGCGTGCCCCGCCATCACGCGGTCACCGTCTGCGGCCTCCTTGACCACCAGCCCGGTCTGACGATTCATGCGCTCGGCGAAGGCGGCGCTGAATCCCGGTGGAATATGTTGGGCGATGACCACGCCTGGCGTATCAGGCGGCAGACGCAGCAGAACTTCCTTGATGGCCTCGGTGCCCCCCGTGGATGCGCCGATGGCGATGATGCGGTCGGTGGTACGAAAGGATTGGCTCAACGATCGCGTCGGCGCGGCGGGCGACGCGGCGCGCGACACCCGAGCCGGCAGCGCCCTGACCCTGGCCGTCGCGGCCGTGCGGATCTTGGCCACCAGCTCGTCGGCGTAGCTCTGTAGGCCGAGCGAGACGTCGATCTGCGGCTTGCGCACAAAGTCCACCGCGCCTAGCTCCAGGGCCTGAAGCGTGACCTCCGCCCCCTCTGCCGTCAGGGATGAGACCATGACCACGGGCATGGGCCGAAGCCGCATGAGATTGCCGAGAAAAGTCAGCCCATCCATCTTCGGCATCTCGACATCCAGGGTCAGGACATCGGGATTGAGCGCCTTGATCTTCTCGCGGGCGATATAGGGATCCTGGGCGGTGCCCACGACCTCAATGCCCGGTGCCTGAGCGAGGATCTCGCTCAACAGCTTGCGAACCAGTGCCGAGTCGTCGACGATCAGTACACGAATGCTCTTACCCATGCTTACCTCAGAAAAGCTCGATGTCACCTTCATCCATGGATTGCTGGCTCACGGGTCGGTGCGCCGCCGTAACCAGCTCCGTTCGCAGGGCGCTCAACCGCTCCTTGGCCTGATCGATTTCCTCGCTGGAGCGCGCCTGGCCGAGCGGGATCAGACGCAGCTCGGCAACAAAGCGGTCCATGAAATCGATGCGCATACGCGCCTGGACCAGCACCTGCCGGGTGATGTCCTCAAATTGCAGAAGACGCACCGCAGCGCCAACGTTGCCCTGGAAACGCTCGGCGATGACCGCCAGTTCGCCCAGACCGTCAGACACCATGGCATTGAGGCTCTGGACCTGTTCGATCATCTCGTCCATGGAGCCTTTAGCCGTGATTGAGGCGTTGAGATCCTGCGATGCCATCTCCCCGACGATGGTGCGCGTGTCGTCGAAGACGTCTTGGACTTGCTCGACCTGTGCGCGAATCTGGTCGTTGAACTCGGCGGCATCCTGCGAGAGCTTGCGCACTTCCTGCGCGACCACAGCAAACCCCCGGCCCGCCTCGCCCGCGCGGGCGGCCTCGATGGCGGCGTTGAGCGCGAGCAGATTGGTCTGGCGCGCGATACGTTTGGCACCCTCGAGATGGGCAAAGATGCCGCTCACCTTGGCCGACAGATCATCAATCTGATGGGCGACCTGAATGCTGTGCTTGCCCATGTCGATGAGACGGTGGACGTTCTCACTGAGCAGTTCGCTGTTGGCCTGCAGGAAGGCGTTGATGTCGATGGATTCTTGGCGATCATCGCTGGGGTCTGCATCGCGCGCCACCAGTCGCGTTACCAGCGCCTGCTGTGTCTTGGATTCGTCCGACAATCCGGTGAAGCTGCCATGGAGATCGGCGGCCGCGTGACCGACCAGATCAGTGGCCTGCTGCAAGAGTTCGCGCAACTGATCCATCTGCGGCCCGACGAGGCCATCGGTCTCCACCACCAGATCCCACAACTCGCGCTCCTGCTGGCGCATCTGTGTCTGATGCTCAAGGCGTTGGTTGTGGTCTTGCTCGGTGCGCGAGGGCCGCCCACGCTGCTCGACCCACAGCGGCCAGACGAGGCTCAGAACCACGACCGCCACCCATGACGGCAGAATGCCGGGCTGCAAGAGCGTTTGCAGCAACAGCGCCAGACCGAGCGCGAGCGGTGGCCAATGTGGTTTGATCTTGTTCAACATCACTTTTCCTTCCGAGCCAATTGCCAGATCACTTCGGCGTTGATCCATGTCCGTGTACCGCAAGGCGCCTGGTCATGAGAACAACTCGATCTCGCCCCCGACATCGGAGCGGCGTAGTATCTCGCTGTAGTTGAGTTCGCGCTTGATGATGGTGTCGTTGTGCATGGTGCGCAGCTTCTTGACCAGCACCCGCCCGCTCGTTGGGAAAAAGTAGACCTTGCGCGGATAGTTCCCCAGCAGGTCTTTGGCCGCTACGCTGATGCCCTCGGTGCGCAGATAGTCGCAGACAAATCTGGCATTGCGCGCGCCGACCACGTTGGTCTTAAAGCCGGGCAGCACATTGCCGCCACCGAAGATTTTCGCCTCAAGGTTGGCGCGTCGCGCGCCGAGTTTCAGGAGCTGGTTGATGAGGATCTCCATTGCGTAGTCGCCATAGCGCATTGAGCGGCCAAAGCGACCGTCGTCATCGCGTTTGTCATCAGGCAGCATGAAGTGGTTGATGCCTCCGAGACCGCTGAGGCGGTCTCTGATACAGGCGGCAACGCAGGATCCCAAGACCGTGACCATGAGGATTTCACGTTTCGACACATAGTATTCCCCCGGCAGGATCTTGACCGCGTCCGTTTCAAAATGCCGGTCGTAGTAGAGATTGGGCGCCAGGACCTCCTCGACTCCATACTGCATGGTCGTGCTCCTCAGGTGCTGGACAGGGGGGAATAGACAGTCTTGCCTCGCAGACGGAACAGACTGGCGACATGGGTCAGGCTCTCAGAGTGACCCACCAACAGCAGGCCATCCTCCTGGAGCAGTGGGTGAAACCGCGCCAGCAGCTTAGACTGCGTTTTTTTATCGAAATAAATCAGAACATTACGACAGAATATCGCATCGAATCGGCCCTTCATCGGCCAGCCACTGTCGAGCAGGTTCAGCGGATGAAAGCTCACCAACGCGCGCACTTCCGGACGCACCCGCACCATCCCGTCCTGGGCGCCCTTGCCGCGTTGGAAGAAGCGCTTGCGGGTCTCCTCGGGCAGTTTCTCGATACGCTCGATCGGGTAGACGCCCTTGTAGGCATGCTTGACGACGTTGGTGTCCAGATCGGTCGCCAGAATCTTCACCGGCGGCGTCCAAGAGCCGAAGGCGTCGATCATCGTCATCGCCATCGAATAGGGTTCCTCGCCGGTCGAGCAGGCCGACGACCAGAGCGAGATCGGATTGCGACCCTTGCGCTTGGCCTCGAGCGCATGCTCGGCCAGGACCGGGAAGTGATGCTCCTCCCGGAAGAACGACGTGAGATTGGTCGTGAGCGAGTTGGTGAAGTGCTGCCACTCTTGCGAGTTGGTATTGAGAAAGCTCAGATATCCTTCAAAAGACGTCAGGCCGTTCGCGCGCAAGCGGCGTGCGATACGGCTGTAGACCATGTCGACCTTTCCATCGCTTAAAGAGATCCCGGCATGCTCGTAGATCAACGCGCGGATCTGATCGAAATCCTGATTGGTAAATTGGAACTCGCGTTCACGCATGGCTGACCCAGACGACCGATGTGATGGCGGCGGCGCCGCGAAGGTTAAAAGATTTCTGTCGACTCACCTACGATCAGGCTTGTCCCGACGCTTGCCTTCAGCGTCGAAGGCGGGCGTTGCTCCCGCGCCATCTGGTGCGGCAATCGCCCTAGAATTCAGCCCATTCGTCCTCCAGGCCAGACGACTGGCTCGGGGCGATGGCGGCCAACCGGGACGTCGCAGGCGCACGCTTCATGGCGACAGGGTGCTGCGCGAGCACACCAGACTTCGCCACCGGTCGCGGGGCCACTGCCAGGGAGTTATCCGGTTGCACGCCGGCGACACTCGAGGCGGCGTCCAACTGAAACACACTCACGGCCCGCGCGAGACTCTGCGCTTGCTCTTCGAGCGACTCGGCCGCCGCTGCGGCCTCCTCGACCAGGGCGGCGTTCTGCTGAGTCACGTCGTCCATCTGGATGATCGCCTGGTTGACCTGCTCGATGCCGGAAGTCTGCTCGTCGGAGGCCGCCGAGATTTCGGCGATGAGGTCCGAGACGCGTTTGATGGCGCTGAGAATCTCGCGCATGCTCGCACCGGCCTCGTTGACCTGCGTGGTCCCGGACTCGACCTTGGAGACGCTGTCGGTGATCAGCGTCTTGATCTCCTTGGCGGCGTTGGCCGAGCGCTGAGCCAGTGTGCGCACCTCAGCGGCGACGACCGCGAAGCCGCGCCCCTGCTCGCCGGCGCGCGCAGCCTCGACTGCGGCGTTCAAGGCCAGGATATTGGTCTGGAAGGCGATCGAGTCGATGACGCCGATGATGTCGGCGATCTGTTTGCTCGATTCGGAGATCGCGGACATGGTCTGCACCGACGCCTCCACAACGGCCCCGCCCTGGGTGGCGAGATCTGATGCGCTGATGGCCATCTGATTGGCCTGGCGGGCATTGTCGGCGTTCTGCTTGACCGTGCTGGTGAGTTCCTCCATGGAGCTTGCGGTCTCTTCCAGTGAGCTGGCCTGCTCCTCGGTGCGCTGGCTCAGATCCTGGTTGCCGACGGCGATCTCATTGGAGGCGGTGCTGACGGTGTCGACCGCCTCTTTGATCTCGACGACGATGCGCTGGAGATTGGCGACGGTGGCGTTGACGCCGACACTGGTCTCGCCGAACAGGCCCGGATAGTCTTTGGCGATGCTCTGGGTCAGATCCCCTTGGGCGAGCGCCTGGGCCACACGCAGGACATCCTGCAACCCGACCTCGGTGGTATCGGCGAGCTGATTGAGCAGCACGGCGATCTCCTGATCGAAGCCGCTCTTACCCGCTAGCTTGATGCGGGTGCTGAAATCCCCACGGCTGGCCGTCTCGGCCATGGTGCGGATCTCGTCCACCACTGCGGTCAGAGCGATGACGGTGCCGTTGACCCCGCGGCTGGTGCGCCCGAAGAGGCCGGTATAGTCGCGTGTGATGCTCTGCGACAGATCTCCCGCTGCCAGCGCGTCGGCGACCCGTGTGATGTCGTTGAGACCGACTTCGGTGGTTTCGGTCAGTTGATTAAGCGAAGCGCCGATCTCATGGCCGAAACCGCGCTTGTCGCTGAGATCGAGCCGCTTGCTGAAGTCACCCTGCCCTGCAGCAGCCTGGACGATGACGCCGATCTCGCCGACCAGCGTTTGTAAGCCTTCCTGCATCTCCTTCAGCGACGCGAGCAGGCTCTGCGTATCGCCCGGTCGTGTCGTGATCGACTGCGACAGATCGCCCTCGGAGATCGCTCGGACCATGGACGCAGCATAGTCCGGCTCGCCGCCGAGCTGGCGCATCAGCGATCGGACGATCCAGACAGCGATCCCGATACCGGTGAGCAATCCAAGGGCAGAGAGCAGCACGAGTTGCCAGGTCGCACTCTGGACGCTGTCTTGCGCATTCGCATTAGTCTCCCCCATGCGATCGGTCTCGTATTTGATGAGCTTTTCGATCGCGCTCAGATAAGTCCCCTGCAAGGCGGCGATCTCCGACAGCAGCAGCGCCTCGGCCTCGACCTGGCGACCCTCGCGAACCAGTTCGATGAAGCGATCCTGACCGCCGACAAAGTCTCCGCGCGTCTGCTTCACCGAGCTCAAGGCGCTGGCGCCCCCGCTGGTGGTAATGGTTTTCTCTAATGTGTCGAGATTCTTCACGATCACCCGCCGCTCGGTGTCGATGCGCGCGAGTTCACGGTCGATCAGCGCGGAATCTTCCACTAGGAGGCTGTTGCGCATCGCCAGGGCGATGACGTTCACGCTATCGATGATTTGATTGGCCTCAACGATCTTGGGAAACAGATCATCGGCGATCTGATCGATATTGCCGTCGATGGAGCGAATACCGTTGATGCCGATCAGGCTGGTCACCAAGAACAAAACCAGCACGACGCCAAACCCAAGCCCAAGCCGCGTTGCTACTTTCAGATTACGCATTCATGTCACCATGAGATCAGTTGTTGATTCCTACAGGCGCGCAACGGGACTTCAATGGCTGCGCGCGGGCGAGCGGCGGTCACCCGCCATCAGGCAGCGGCGCTCTGCGCCTGATCGACCAACCCCATCTCGCCGCTGGTCATCAGCTTCTCGATGTCCACCATGATGATCATCCGCTCATCGAGCGTGGCGAGACCGTCGATGTAGTCGGTGTCGAGGATCGCGCCGAACTCGGGCGCCGGGCTGATCTTGTCGTTGGCGAGCGCGATCACGTCTGAGACACCATCGACGACCATGCCGACCACCCGTGTGGCGATGTTGAGGATGATCACCACGGTGAACTGGTTGTACTCGACCTGGCCCAGGTTGAATTTGAGCCGCATGTCGATGATCGGCACGATCACCCCGCGCATGTTGATCACGCCCTTGATGAAGGGCGGCGCGTTGGCGATCTTGGTGACCGCGTCGTAGCCGCGAATCTCCTGCACCTTGAGGATGTCGATACCGTATTCCTCCTCGCCGAGCGTGAAGGTCAGGTATTCTCTGGCGCTGTCGCTCACCGTCGCGGCTCCGTCCTTGCTCGTGTCAGTCATGTATCAAGTCTCCCATCGTAGTAAGGGGCAGCGGCTCAGACCGCCTTGCGGTTGAGTCGCACCAATGCATCCACATCCAGGATCAGGGCCACCCGCCCGTCGCCCATGATGGTTGCTCCGGAGGCGCCCTCGACCTTGCGGTAGTTCGTCTCCAGGCTCTTAATGACCACCTGGTGCTGCGCGACCAGCTCCTCGACCAGCAAGGCAGCACGGCCCTCGTTGGTGTCGACAATGACCAGGATGCCGTCCTCCTGGCGGATCTTCTCGCCAGCGAAACCAAAGACGTCGTGCAGCACCACCAGCGGCAGATATTCGCCATTGACCACGACCACCTGTCCGCGCCCGGAAATGGACTTTAACTGCTCGCGCTTGGGCTGGATAGATTCCTGGATCGCGGTCAGTGGCAGGATGAAGATCTCCTCGCCCATGCGTACCGAGAGACCGTCGAGAATGGCCAGCGTCAGCGGCAGACGGATGGTGATCCGGGTACCGTGGCCGGGCGTGGAGTCGATGTCGACACGTCCGTTCATTTGCTCGATATTGCGCCGCACCACGTCCATGCCGACACCGCGCCCGGAGATGTCCGTGACCCGCTCGGCGGTCGAGAACCCGGCATGGAAAATCAGCGCCCAGACCTCTTTATCAGTCGGATTGTCGGGCATGCTGATGCCCTGCTTGGCGGCCTTGGCGAGCAGCTTCTCGCGATCGAGACCGGCGCCATCGTCGCTGACCTCCACCACGACGCTGCCGCCGCGATGGCTGGCGCGCAGCACGATCTCGCCCATCTCGGACTTGCCCGCCGCACGGCGCTGCTCGGGCATCTCGACCCCGTGGTCGATGCTGTTGCGCACCAGATGATTGAGCGGATCGGCCAGACGCTCGATCAGACCCTTGTCGAGTTCGGTGTCCTCGCCGATGAGCTTGAGCGCGACCTGCTTGCCGAGATTGGCGGCGGTGTCGCGGACCACGCGTGGGAAGCGGTTGAACACGAAGTTGATCGGCATCATGCGAATCGACATCACGGCCTGCTGAAGGTCGCGCGAGTTGCGCTCCAGATTCGACAGGCCGTCGAAGATGCGCTCGAAAACGACCGGGTCCAGATCGGAGGCGGACTCGGCCAGCATGGCATGGGTGATGACCAACTCACCGACCAGGTTGATGAGCTGATCGACCTTCTCGACGCCGACACGGATGGAGGAATCGGCCATGGCCGGGCGCTTCTGCCCGGCGGCTGGCGGCTGGCGGGCAGGGGCGGATTGTTGGACAGGGCTGGCGGTTTGCTCAACGGTCTGTGATGCGGGAGCGCCGGGCGCCGCGTCGAAGAACCCGAAGCCCTGCGTCTGCTCGTCACGCTCGCGACCGGCAACCTCGGCGATCTGCTCCATCCCCGGACTGCCGCCGAAGAGTCCGAAACCGTCGTCTTCCTGATCGAACGCCTGTTCGCTTCCGGGAGCGCCAGCAAAGAAGCCGAATCCGTCGTCTTCCTGCTCGGTGGGCGCTGCATCCGCAGTTGTCTGCGAGGCATCCACGGTGGTGATTTCGACCTGATCCGGGTCGCCGATGAAGGCGAAGATTTCCCCGATCGCATCCTTGCCTCCGGTCGTCGTGAGACGCCAGAGGCACTCATCCGCCGTGTCCTCCTGGACCTTCTCGATCGGTCCCAGCTCCGCCAGGGCATTGTGGAGTCCCGCGAGATCCTCGCCGGTCAAGCGCCCTAGTGCACTCGGCTGGAAGCGGATCAACCAGATCGCCTGCTCCGAAAGCGGCGCCGGATGTGTCTCGGCCTCGGGCCTGGGCACGGTTTCGGCATCGATCTGCGCCAAAGCCGCGAGCCGACTGCAGATCTCCGCGACACGTCCATCGGTGTACTCGGTCCCCGCCTGATGGGCCGCGAGCTGCTCCTTGAGCACATCGCCGGCCTGGAGAAAGGTGTCGACCATCTCGACCGTGGGGTCGAGCTCCTGCTTGCGCAGCCGATCCAGCAGGGTCTCGAGAATGTGCGTGACCTCGGCCATATCGCTGAAACCGAAGGTGCCTGCTCCGCCCTTGATGGAATGCGCCGCACGGAAGATCGCGTTGAGCGTCTCCAAGTCCGCCGCAGCGACGTCAAGCTCCAGCAAGAGCGCTTCCATCGCGGCTAGGTGCTCATGCGCCTCTTCGAAAAACACCTGATAGAACTGAGTCAAATCGATGGTCATTCCCGTCCCCCTGCTAGCGAATAGAGCCGCGCGATCAACCGATCACTTTACGGACGACATCGAGCAGCTTTTGGGGATCGAATGGCTTGACCAGCCAGCCGGTCGCGCCCGCCGCGCGGCCCTGACCCTTCATGGCGTCGCTGGACTCGGTCGTCAGCATGAGGATGGGCACCGTCTTGTACTGCGGCAGTGCGCGCAGTTGCTTGATCAGCGTGAGACCATCCATGCGCGGCATGTTCTGGTCGGTGAAGATGAGGTTGAAACTACCGGCGCGCGCTTTGTCGAGCCCGTCCTGCCCGTCGAGCGCCTCGGACACGGTGTACCCGGCATCCTTCAAGGTGAACGACACCATTTGTCGAATGGACGCGGAATCATCCACTGTGAGGATTGTCTTTGCCATGGCATGCGCCCCGAAAATTGCTGTGAGTCTGTGTGCGAGGCACGACCCGCTCGCGGGTTGCCTCGGTTCTGTTTACCGCCCTGGATATGGCGACATGACGCCCAGGATTAGCGCCGCCGACCCAGAACGACACAACGCCCGGCACCCGTGCCTTGCGCAATCGCTCAAGCCCATCAGGGCGAGGTCTGCACGTCGCGCTTTGGCGATCGACGATGCGCTCATTGTTCTGATGTCGGTCGATCCAGCGCCGCTAGTGTCCTAAAAGCGAGGTCGGCATGATGTGAACTGCATCGCCCAAACACAATGTCGGTATCGGGGCAGCGCCGGGTTTTGTGATCCATGCGATGATTCCAGGCTGCGGTTGCCGGTTCGATGACCTGCATCTGGCGCCCTGCTATGCGAGAATCGCCGCCCATTCGACAACATGAGGTTTCGTCCAGACGATGCATTCGGAGGTCAAGATCCAACGCCATTCACCGCTCGCTCCACCGCTGCCGCAACGCCCAGGAGAGCGGCTGCTGTGGGGTCGGCTCCATGGCTCCAGCGCGGCGCTGGCCATTGCCAACGCCGCAAGCGCCCATCCCGGACTGATCCTGGCGCTCGCCCCGGACATGCGCGGCGCGGCGAATCTACGCTCTGAGCTGGCGTTCTTCCTCGCCGGTGGCGATCTGGCAATCCTCGGTTTCCCGGACTGGGAGACCCTGCCCTACGACGTCTTCTCGCCGCTGCCTGAGTTGATCTCCGAGCGGCTTCTGACGCTGCACCGCCTCCCCACGCTGACGCGCGGTATCCTGGTACTGCCGGTGGCCACATTGATGCAGCGCCTCCCGCCGCGTGCGTTCGTCGACGGCCATTCGCTGGCGCTCGAGACCGGCGATCGGCTCGATCTCGACCAGACCCGGCAGCGCCTGGAGCGGGCCGGTTATTCGTGCGTCTCGCAGGTCATCGGTCATGGCGAATACGCGGTGCGCGGCGCCCTGCTCGATGTCTTCCCCATGGGCAGCCAACTGCCGCTGCGCATTGATCTGTTCGACGACGAAATCGAGACCATCCGCACCTTCGACCCGGACACCCAGCGCTCGCGCGATAAGATCGAACGCATCCGTCTGCTACCGGCGCGCGAGTTTCCGCTCGATGAGATGGCCATCGCCGGTTTCCGCCAGCGCTATCGCGCCAGCATCGCGGGTGATCCCCAAGCCAGCCTCATCTATCGCGAGGTCTCCAGCGGCAACGCCCCGGGTGGGCTGGAGTATTATCTGCCGCTGTTCTTCGAGCAGACGGCGACGCTGTTTGACTATCTGCCCGAAGGCGCGCTGGTGTTCGAGCCTGTGGATGGGCGCGACACGGCGCGGACGTTCTTCGAGGACGTGCAACAGCGCCACGAGCAGCGACGCCATGACATCGAGCGCCCGCTCCTGCCACCCGAGCGACTCTATCTGACGCCGGACCAGCTCGCTGGCGCACTCAACCGCCATGCCGGCGTCCTCTATCAATCGATGGAACTGGCCGAGCGTCGCCGTGGCTATGCCAGTCACGCCAACTTTGCCACCACCATCCTGCCCCCGCTGGGCATTCAGGCGCACGCCACGCAGCCTGCTCAGGCGCTCAAAGCCTTTCTCGACAGGCCGGGGCTGCGCGTACTTTTTGCCGCCGAGAGCAGCGGACGGCGCGAGATGCTTGCGGAGCATCTGCGCGGCTTTGCGATCAACCCACGGCAGGTCGTGGGCTGGAAAGCGTTTCTGGAGGGTGGCGAACAACTCGGTCTGACCGTGGCGCCTATCGAGCAAGGCTTGCTCCTCGAACAGTCCGGCGTGGCCATCGTCACTGAGACCCAGCTCTATGGTGAGCGGGTGCGCCAGGAGCGCCGCCAACGCGCCCGCGCGCGCGACAGCGACGCCATCGTGCGCAACTTAACCGAGCTGACCGAGGGCGCGCCGGTGGTCCACGAGGCCCATGGAGTCGGGCGTTATCTTGGTCTGCAAACCTTGTCGGTGGGCGGTATGACAGCGGAGTTTCTGGCCCTGGAATACGCCAAGGGCGACAAGCTCTATGTCCCGGTCAGCTCGCTGCATCTGATCTCGCGCTACACCGGCGCCTCGCCCGAGAGCGCGCCGCTGCACCGCTTGGGGGGTGATCAATGGGATCGGATCAAGCGCAAAGCGGCACAGAAGGCGCACGACGTTGCCGCCGAGTTGCTCGACATCTATGCACGTCGCGCGGCGCGCCAGGGCGTTGCCTTCCCCAGGCAGGGCGAAGAATACGCTGCATTCGCTGCCGCCTTCGCCTTCGAGGAGACGCCCGATCAACTGCGCGCCATCGATGCGATCCTCGACGACATGGTCGATGACAAGCCGATGGATCGCGTGGTGTGTGGCGATGTCGGCTTCGGCAAGACCGAGGTCGCCATGCGCGCCGCCTTCATGGCCGTCAACGGCGGTCGCCAGGTCGCCGTGCTGGTGCCCACCACCCTGCTCGCCCAACAGCACTTTGAGAACTTCTCCGACCGCTTCGCCGACTGGCCGGTCAAAGTCGAGAGCTTGTCGCGCTTTCGCACCGCCAAAGAGCAAAAGCAGATCCTGGAGGGGCTGGCCGACGGTACGCTCGATATCGTGGTCGGCACCCACAAGCTCTTGGGTCCGACGGTACGTTTCAAGAATCTGGGCCTGGCGATCATCGACGAAGAACACCGCTTCGGTGTGCGCCACAAGGAGCAGCTCAAGAACCTGCGCAGCGAGGTCGACATCCTGACCCTGACCGCGACGCCCATCCCGCGCACCCTCAACATGGCCATGTCCGGCATGCGCGATCTGTCCATCATCGCCACCGCGCCGGTCGAGCGTCACCCCATCAAGACCTTTGTCAGCACCTGGAACGACGGACTTGTCCAAGAGGCCGTGCTGCGCGAATTCAAGCGCGGCGGGCAGGTCTATTTCCTCCACAACGAAGTCGAGACCATCGAGAATCAGGCCCAGAAGCTCGAAGCACTGATTCCCGAGGCGCGGGTGCAGGTCGCCCACGGTCAGATGCGCGAGCGCGACCTCGAACGGGTCATGCGCGACTTCTATCACCAGCGCTTCAACCTGCTGGTGTGCACCACGATCATCGAGAGCGGCATCGATGTTCCCAGCGCCAACACCATCATCATCAACCGTGCCGACAAGCTCGGGCTGGCCCAGCTCCACCAATTACGCGGACGGGTTGGGCGCTCGCACCATCGCGCTTATGCCTATCTGATCGCACCGCCCGGCAAGGCCATGACGGCCGACGCCAAAAAGCGTCTTGAAGCGATCGAGTCGATGGAAGACCTGGGCGCCGGTTTCACCCTGGCCACCCACGACTTGGAGATCCGTGGCGCGGGCGAGCTGCTCGGCGACGAGCAATCGGGTCAGATCGCCGAGATCGGGTTCACCCTGTACATGGAGCTGCTCGAACGCGCCGTCGAAGCGCTCAAGGCCGGGCGCACGCCCGAGCTGGATCGCCCGCTCGATCATGGTGCCGAGATCGATCTGGGCATCCCCGCCCTACTCCCAGGCGACTATCTGCCCGATGTCCACGTGCGTCTGGTGATGTACAAGCGCATCGCCAGCGCTGCCGATCGCGAAGAGTTACGCGAGATCCAGGTCGAGATGATCGATCGCTTCGGACTACTGCCGGAGCCGGCCAAAAACCTGCTCGACATCACCGAGCTCAAGCTCGAGGTCCAGCCCTGGGGCATCCGCAAGATCGAGGCGGGACCGGCGAGCGGGCGCATCCTATTTGGCGACACGCCCACAATCGATCCTGCCAATCTGATTCGCCTGATCCAGACCAAACCCAAGGAATACAAACTCGACGGCGGCGACACGCTCAAGTTCTTCCGCGACATGGCCGAGCCCGAGCAACGGCTACGGCAGGTACGGGCGGTGGTGGAGCAATTGAGTCGTGCAGATAGTGCAACTTCGATCAGTTGACCGTTGGGAGTTGCTCAGCATCTTGAACGACCGCTGCAGTATACTCGGGGCCTCACCCACTACTGTGCTAACGAGAGGTTCCGATGCCCACCCTCCTACAGGTCGACTTTCCCTTCCAAGGCCCTTGGGGTGCCGAGATGGCCACCAATCTGCAGGGTCTCGCCGAATCTATCGCCCAAGAGCCTGGCCTGCTCTGGAAGATCTGGACCGAGAACTCCGAGACGGGTGAGGCAGGCGGCATCTATCTCTTCACCGACCGGCCCAGCGCCGAAGCCTATCTGGCGATGCACACCGCGCGGCTCGCCAGTTCCGGTGTAGCGCACGTCAACGCCAAGTTCTTCGCGGTGAATCAAGAGCTCTCGGCGATCGACCGGGCACCGCTCGATCTTTGAGGCTCGACCCGACGGGAACAAGCGTATTCCCATTACCTTGATAGACGCGCTGGTAGCGGCTGAACCCAAGCCCGATTACCATCAGAACGTGTGAGCATGATGGCGGTTTCCAGCGCATTGATCATCTCTTGGACGTAGACACGCCGCCTGACGCCGAGCACTGGATGGCGCATGCACTGGCGCTGGCGCACCGGGCGGCGGACGCGGGCGAGGTGCCGGTCGGCGCGGTGATCGTGCGCGATGAGGAGATCATCGGCGAGGGCTGGAACCGTCCAATCGGCGCGCATGACGCCAGCGCCCATGCCGAGATCCAGGCCCTGCGTGACGCCGGGCGGCGCGTCGGCAACTATCGTCTGCCGGGCGCGACCCTCTATGTCACGCTCGAACCCTGCGTGATGTGCGCCGGGGCCATCATCCATGCGCGCATCGAGCGCGTCGTCTACGCCGCCGCCGATCCCAAGGCTGGCGCCTGTGGGAGCGTTTTCGATCTGCTGCCCTCGGACAGGCGTTTTAACCACCGCACCGAGTGCAGCGGCGGCGTGCTCGCAGACGCTTGTGCCGAGACCCTGCGCGCCTTCTTTCGTGCGCGTCGCTAGCCGAGCAGCGCGGGAATTACATCAAGCTACCCCCCCTATGAGGCTCATCAACAACAGCGGCTCAGACCGCGTCATTGATCTGATGCGCCCGCATCTGAAGCTGGGGCATCAACTCGACTGTGTCACGCCGTTGTTTTCGCTGTTCGCGTTCGCCGAACTGCGCGATGCACTCGCCAAGCTGGAGCGGGTGCAACTGATCCTCCCCCCGGCTGGCGACAGGCTCGATTTCCTCGGTGGCGAGGGCGACCGCGCCGCGCGCAACTGGCTGCAAGGCCGCTGGCTCGCCAACCAGTGCGCCAAGTGGCTTGGTGGTCGTGTTGAGCTGCGTCGGGCGCACGGTTGTGTGCCGCAGGGCGCTGCCGTCATGCGCACATCGGACGGCACGGCCGACCAAGTGGTGATGGGGTCGTTCGCGTTCAGCACGGATGGTTTGGGCCTGACACCCGGCAACCCCCTGAACCTGATCCAAGCGTCTGAATCGGCCAGCGAGGCGGCACAGCTCGCCCATTGGTTTGACCAGCAATGGTCCACGCTGCAGGCACAGCCCAAGAGCCGTCAAGACTTGATTGAAACCCTGCGGAGCATGGGCCAACACCGGGCACCCTTCACGCTCTACGCCTTGATTCTGAGCCACCTGTTCGGGAACCAGGGCGACGAGATGGACGAAGAACGCATCGTCAAGTCGGCCACCGGCATTCGCAATACCGTGGTCTGGAAGAAGCTCTTCAAGTTCCAGCGCGACGGCGTGGTCGGCGCTATCGACAAGCTCAACCGCTTTGGCGGCTGCATCATTGCCGACAGCGTGGGCCTGGGTAAGACTTTTGAAGCGCTGGCCGTCATCAAGTACCACGAGCTGCGCAACGACCGTGTCCTGGTGCTGGTGCCCAAGCGTCTGCGCGACAACTGGACGCTCTACAAGGCCAACGACAAGCGCAACGTGCTGGCGGCTGACCGGTTCAACTATGACGTGTTGAACCACACCGACCTGTCACGCGATAGCGGTCACTCCGGCGATATCGACCTGTCCCATGTGAACTGGGGCAATTACGATCTCGTGGTCATCGACGAGAGCCATAACTTCCGCAACAAAGCCAGCAACAATGGCAAGGAGACCCGCTACGACCGGCTGATGCGCAAGATCATCAAGGAAGGCGTCAAGACGCGCGTGCTGATGTTGTCGGCCACGCCCGTGAACAACCGTCTGGCCGATCTGAAGAACCAGATCGCCTTCGTCACCGAGGGCGACGAAACGGCACTGGTCGAGCACGGCATCGCCAGCATCGAGCAGACCACGCGCAAGGCGCAAACGCAGTTCAACCGCTGGCTGAACATGGACGAGGCCGAGCGCACGCCCAGTCACTTGGTTGACATGCTGGGTTTCGACTACTTCACGTTGCTTGATCACCTCACCATTGCGCGGTCGCGCAGACATATTGAGCGCTACTACGGCACCGAGGAGACCGGCACGTTTCCAAGTCGCCTGCCGCCCATCAATATCAAGGCCGATGTGGACCTGGCGGGCCAGTTTCGCGCCATCAAGGACATCAATCTCGAAATCCGTCGCCTGAACCTGGCCAGCTACGCGCCGCTGCGCTACGTGCTGGCGCACAAACAGGCCGCCTATGACGCCAAATACAGCACCGCAATCCGGGGCGGCGAGAGCGTCTTCCGCCAGACTGACCGCGAAGAGAGCCTGATCCACCTGCTGCGGGTCAACGTGCTCAAGCGCATGGAGAGCGCCGTGTACTCGTTCGCGTTGACTGTTCAGCGTCAGCTTGAGGACGTTGAAGCCATGCTGGCGCATATCGAAAACCGCGACGAAGGTATCGAGGAAATCGACATTGCCGACGTCGACATCGACGATCCGGCATTCGAGTCGCTGTTGGTAGGCCGCAAGGTCAAGGTGCTGCTGGGTGACGTGGACCTCATCCGCTGGAAGCAAGACCTCACCGAAGACCGCAACCGCCTGGCCACGCTGCTGGCCGCTGCCCAACAGGTGGACGCGGCGCGCGACGCCAAGCTGGCCAAGCTGCGGGACATGATCGAGCAGAAGTGCCGCACGCCCATCAACGCGGGCAATCGCAAGATCATCGTCTTCACCGCATTCTCGGACACCGCGCGATACCTCTACGCCAACCTTGCGCCGTGGGCCAAGTCTGCTCTTGGCATCGACGCCGGATTGATCACTGGCAGCGCTGGCATCCAGACCACCTTGCCCGGCTTGCGCAAGGACATGAGCTGCGTGCTGTCGGCGTTCGCACCGCGCGCCAAGGAGCGCCCGGCGGACATGGCTGACGAAGGTGAGATCGACCTGCTGATTGCCACCGATTGCATCTCCGAAGGCCAAAACCTTCAGGACTGCGACTGGCTGGTCAACTACGACATCCACTGGAATCCGGTTCGAATCATTCAGCGGTTCGGACGTATCGACCGCATCGGCTCGCCCAACCAGAACATCCAGTTGGTGAACTTCTGGCCCAACATGGAGTTGGAGGAATATATCGGCCTGGAACAGCGCGTCAGCGGGCGCATGGTGTTGCTCGATGTCTCGGCCACGGGCGAGGAGAACCTCATCGAGCAGCAGTCAGGCAACCCGATGAACGACCTGGCGTATAGACGCAAGCAGTTGCTCAAGCTCCAGGACACGGTTATCGACATGGAAGACTTGAGCAATGGCGTATCCATCACCGATCTGACGCTGACCGATTTTCGTATCGACCTGGCGCAGTACCTCAAAGCGCACCCTGGCCAGCTTGACGCCTTGCCGCTGGGCACCTACGCCGTCACCAACAGCATCGACGCCGACATTGCCCCAGGCGTGATCTTCTGCCTGCGGGCCGAAGGTTTGGTGGCTGCGAAGGGGCTGCACTCGGACTACCCCCTAGCGCCGATCTATCTGGCTCATGTGGGCGACGACGGCGCCGTGCTGCTGCCTTATCCCCAGGCCAAGCGCATCCTAGATCGGCTCAAGCGTTTGGCCTTCGGGCGCGAGCTGCCAGACGAGGCTGCCTGCGCCAAGTTCGACAAGGACACACGCCAGGGCGAGGACATGCGCCATGCCCAGAAGCTATTGGCTGCGGCGGTGGCGTCCGTGGTGGGCAAGAGCGAGGAGCGCGCGGTTGCCAGCCTGTTCTCACCGGGCGGCACCCATGCCATGAAGGGCGAGTTCGCCGGTAGCAACGACTTCGAGGTCGTCGCCTTCATGGTGTTGTTGTCGGGAACCGTAGCGTGACGATGCAAGCGCTCACCCGTTTGCTGATTTCCGCGCTGGGTCTGCCCGCCAGTTGCCGGGTGGATCAGCGCGTCCCGAAGAAGATGCTGATCGAAAACGGCGCGCCGACAAGCGCCGACAAGCGGCTCATCAACGACACGGTCGAAGAAATCCAGTGGCTTGCCGCCCTCAAGTCCCACACGGTGGGCGTGGCCGAGTACCGTGACGCCGAGCGCGAATATCTGGAGGTGGCGGTGCTGTGTATCAGCACACGCCATGCACCCCCAGGCGATGGCGCAAGCGCGACGAAGAAGCCAGTCAATACCTCGCGCCTGGCCGAGCTGGTACACCGCGCGGTGCCCTACCCCGTGCTGTTGCTGCTGGTCGCGCCGCAGGGTCTGTTCCTGTCCCTGGCGCACAAGCGCTGGGCGCAGAACGAAGCGGGCAAGGTCGTGCTGGACGGTGAGCCGACGACAGTGAGTGTGACGCTTGACCTGACGACCGAGCATCCTTTCATGCATGCTCTGGCCTTGGCTCGCCAGCCTCGAGTGGATTTGCTCGCCTTGTATCAGGGCTGGATGGATTGCCTGAGCGCGTGGCAGGCGGCGCAATACACCGGCACCTTCACGGCGACCAACACACCGGCCCAAGCCGCCGCCCGCCGCGAGGCCTTGCGCACCTGCCAACGGCTGGAGCTGGAAAGCGCCCGCCTGCGCACACTGGCGACCAAGGAAAAGCAGATGGCCAAGCAAGTAGAACTCAACCTTGCGCTCAAGCGCATCCGCGTCGAGCTGGCATCGACGCGTGAACAACTTTGAAGCACTCAGACATGACAGAGCCACAGATGCAAAAACTGGAAGCGCATAGCCCGGAAGCTCAATCGGCCGACTTGGTGGCGAGCAACATCGAACAGCTCAAGGCCTTGTTTCCCGAGCTGATCACCGAAAGCCTGATCGATGGCAAACCGGGCGTGGCCGTGAACGTGGATGTGCTCAAGGCGCTGGTGGGCGACCAGACCGCCACCGATGCCGATGAGAAGTACGGACTTAACTGGCACGGCAAGCGCCGGGCGCGGCAACTGGCGTTGACACCCAGCACCGGCACGCTGCGCCCGTGCCCGGAAGAAAGCGTCGATTGGGACACCACGCAGAACCTGATGATCGAGGGCGACAACCTCGAAGTGCTCAAACTCTTGCAGAAAAGCTATGCCGGTCGGGTCAAGCTGATCTATATCGACCCGCCGTACAACACCGGCAAGGACTTTGTGTATCCGGATAACTTCCAGGACAACATCAGGAACTATCTGGAGCTGACCGGACAGGTAGAAGGTGGGCGGAAGATCAGCAGCAATACCAACGCTAGCGGGCGGTTCCACACCGACTGGCTGAATATGATCTACCCGCGCCTGAAGCTCGCGCACAGCTTGCTTCGCGACGACGGCGTGATCTTCGTCAGCATTGCGGACCATGAGATTCACAACCTTCGTGCTGTCATGAACGAGATTTTTGGGGAGGAGAACTTCATCGCCTGCGTGATCTGGCAAAAGGTCTACTCCCCAAAGAACACCGCGAGGCATTTTTCGGAGGACCACGACTACATTGTCGTGTACGCCAAGAACGCCGAGACTTGGATGCCGCGCCTGCTGCCGCGCACTGAGGAGATGGAGGCGCGATACGCCAATCCTGACAACGATCCACGCGGTCCTTGGAAGCCAGGCGATCTCTCTGCACGCAACTACTATGGCGAAGGTACCTACCCAGTAGTTTGCCCATCCGGTCGAAGAATCGACGGACCGCCATCGGGTCGCTACTGGGTCATTTCTGAAACCAAGCTAAAAGATTTCGACGCTGACAATCGTATTTGGTGGGGACATGATGGCAGCAACGTCCCAGCCATCAAGCGATTCTTGACCGAAGTGAAAGATGGTCGCGTCGCCCAAACACTGTGGACATATCAAGAGGTTGGTCATACGCAGGAGGGGAAAAAGGAGCTTCTCGCGTCGGTCTCTTTCCCAAACTCCGATGTCGTGTTCGACACGCCGAAGCCGAAGCGCCTGATGCGACGAATCCTCCAGTTGGCAACGTCGCCGGACAGTGAAGACTTGGTCGTGGACTTCTTCGCGGGAACTGGGACCACGATGGACGCAATGTTTGCCCAGAACGCCGAAGACGGCGGCAAGCGTCGCTGCATCCTGGTTCAGCTTCCAGAACCAATGCCTGGTGCAGAAAAGGCCGGCTGGACGACGATTGCCGATGTGACGCGTGCTCGCATTCGGGGTGCCGGTCAGCGTCTCAGAGGCGCTGATCCCGCGTTTGCCGGTGACGTGGGCTTTCGGGCGTTCCGCCTCGACACTTCCAACATCCGCGCCTGGAACCCCAATCCTGTGGACTTGGAGCAGTCCCTGTTCAACCATCAAGACCACCTGCTCGAAGGTCGCAGCGAAGCCGATGTGCTTTTCGAGCTGCTGCTCAAACTCGGCCTTGATCTGTGTGTCCCCATCGAGCAGCGCAGCATCCGCGACAAGACCATCCACGCCGTAGGCGGTGGCGTGCTGCTGGCCTGCCTGAGTACCGCGATTGCGACGGACGACGTGGAAGCCGTGGCACAAGGCATCGTCGCCTGGCACGAGGAGCTTGCGCCCGCTGGCGAGACCACCTGCGTGTTCCGCGACAGTGCTTTTGCCGACGACGTGGCCAAGACCAACATGGCCGCGATCCTGGAGCAGAACGGCATCCAGAACGTGCGGAGCCTGTGACCATGGCGCGCAAGAGCGGTCTCCCCGATTCGGGCGACACCCGCACCGACTTGATCACTACGCCTTCTGATGGCGCGCTGATGGACCGGGTAGTCCACATCCTCGATCAGGCGCGGGCCAACGTGGTGCGGGCCGTTAACAGCAACATGGTGCTGGCCTATTGGTTGATTGGGCGCGAAATCGTCACCGCCCTACAAGGGGGCGAGGAGCGGGCCGACTACGGCGGCAAAGTGCTGGAAGAACTGTCGGCGGCATTGACCCGGCATTACGGACGCGGCTTCTCCGTCACCAACCTGAAGTACTTCAGGCTGTTCTATCAGACCTACGCCGAGCGCCGCGCCGAGATTCGTCACGAGTCCCGTGACGAATTGGCCCCGGTCGCCGATGCGGTGGCGCTAGATGATCTGGCTATGGCGCTGGCCCAGCGCGAAAGTTTGCAGGGTTTTTCGCCGCGGCTGAGCTGGACGCACTACCGCACGCTGTGCCGTGTGGAACAGCGGGCCGAGCGGCTGTTCTACGAAATCGAAGCTGAACGCTGCCAATGGAGCCAGCCCGAGCTGGAGCGACAAATGCACAGCCATTTGTTCTTGCGCCTGGTCAAAAGTCGCGACAAAGCGGGTGTGATGCAACTGGCACTGGAGGGGCAGCGGATAGAGAAGCCGCTGGATGTCATCAGGCACCCCTATGTGCTGGATTTTCTGGCCTTGCCAGAGGTGCCGCGCTTGCGGGAGTCCGACTTGGAAGCGGCGTTGATCGACAAGCTACAACCGTTCCTGCTCGAACTGGGCAAGGGCTTCGCCTTTGTGGAGCGCCAGCATCGGATAGCGACCGAGTTTCAGCACTACTACATTGACCTGGTCTTCTACAACTACCTGCTCAAGTGCTTCGTGCTGGTTGATCTGAAAATGGGCAAGCTGACTCACCAGGATGTGGGCCAGATGGATATGTATGTCCGCATGTTCGATGACTTGCGCCGTAGCGAGACCGATGGCCCCACCGTGGGCTTGATCCTTTGCGCCGAACGTGACGAGGTGGTGGCGCGCTATTCCATGCTGCACGAAAGCCGCAAGTTGTTCGCGTCCAAGTACATGACCGTGTTGCCCTCGGAAGAGGAGTTGCGCCGCGAGATTGAGCGTGAGCGCGCCGCGCTGGAAAGTGCCCGGCAAAGAGATGAAAAGCCGCTGAGGGAATCCGAATGAAACTTCACTTCGAGCCCAACCTCGACTACCAGCTCCAGGCCATCGAGTCCGTCTGCGACCTGTTCCGGGGCCAAGAAGTCTGCCGCACTGAGTTTACGGTGACGATGAAGGCGTCGCCCGTCGTCCCGGACGACCTGTTTCCGGGCACACGTCCCGAGCAACTGACACTGGGCTTGGCCGAGACCGGTCGTGGCCTGGGCAACCGCCTGACGCTGCTCGACGACCAGCTTTTACAAAACCTGCGCGAGGTGCAATTGCGCGGCGGGCTGGTGCCGTCCAGCGCGCTGGCATCGGGCAATTTCACCGTCGAAATGGAAACCGGTACCGGCAAGACCTATGTCTACCTGCGCACCATCTACGAGTTGAACAAGCGCTACAGCTTCACCAAATTCGTCATCGTCGTGCCGTCTATCGCCATCAAGGAAGGCGTCTACAAGTCGCTGCAAATCACCGAAGAGCACTTCAAGGGCCTTTATGCCGGGGTGCCGGTGGATTTCTTCCTTTACGACTCGGCTAAGCTGGGGCAGGTGCGTAATTTCGCCACCAGCTCGACGATCCAGGTGATGGTGGTCACGGTCGGCGCCATCAACAAAAAGGACGTCAACAACCTCTACAAAGACAGCGAGAAGACCGGCGGCGAAAAGCCCATCGACCTGATCAAAGCGACACGCCCCATCGTCATCGTGGACGAGCCGCAGAGCGTAGACGGTGGCCTGAAAGGCGCCGGTAGAACGGCGCTGGATGCGATGAACCCGCTGTGCACGCTGCGCTATTCGGCCACACACGCCGACACGCATCACATGGTGTATCGGCTCGATGCACTGGATGCCTACGAGCGCAAACTGGTCAAGCAGATCGAGGTGGCGGCGGCGACTGTCGAAGATGCGCACAACAAAGCCTTTGTGCGGTTGGTATCCGTCAGCAACAAGCGCGGCACGATCAGCGCGAAGGTCGAGCTGGATGTGAAGACTGCCACGGGTGTGAAACGGCAAGCGGTGACGGTCAACGACGGAGACGATCTGCAGCAGACCACCCAGCGCGATCTCTATGCCGATTTCCGCGTGGGCGAGATCAACACAGCCAAGGGCGAAGAATTTCTGGAGCTACGCTACCCCGGTGGCGAAACCTTCCTGGCCGTCGGACAAGCCCACGGCGATGTCGATGCACTGGCCGTGCAGCGCGAAATGATCCGCCGCACCATCCGTGAACACCTGGACAAGGAGAAGGTGCTGCGGCCCAAGGGCATCAAGGTACTGTCGCTGTTTTTCATCGACGCCGTGGAGCGTTACCGCCAATACGACGCCGAAGGCAATGCAGTGAAGGGCGACTACGCCCGCATCTTCGAGGAAGAATACCGGCGGGCGGCCAAACTACCGGCCTACCAGAGCCTGTTTGCCGAAGTCGACCTGAGCCACGCAGCCGAGGACGTACACAATGGCTACTTCTCCATCGACAAGAAAGGTGGCTGGTCAGATACGGCCGAGAACAACGCTGGCAACCGTGAGAATGCCGAGCGAGCCTACAACCTGATCATGAAGGAGAAGGAAAAGCTGTTGTCTTTTGCGACGCCGCTGAAATTTATCTTCTCGCATTCGGCCCTGAAGGAGGGTTGGGACAATCCCAATGTGTTCCAGATCTGCACCCTGCGGGACATGGGCAGCGAGCGCGAGCGTCGGCAAACCATCGGCCGGGGCTTGCGGTTGTGCGTCGATCAGCATGGCCAGCGTGTGCGCGGCTTCGAGATCAACCGCCTGACGGTCATCGCCACCGAGTCTTACGAACAGTTCGCCGAGAACCTGCAGAAAGAGATCGAGGCCGACACAGGTATCCGCTTTGGCGTGCTGGAGCAGCATCAGTTCGCGGCCATCGCCGTTCAGGCGACGGACGGCACGCTGACACCACTCGGCGTGGATCAATCCAAGGCTTTGTGGGATCACCTGAAAGCGGCCGGGCATGTCGATATCAAAGGCAAGGTGCAGGACTCGCTAACGCTGGCCCTCAAAGACGGCACCCTGGCGTTGCCAGCAGCCTTCGAGGCCCAGCGTGGTCAGATCACCGAAGTGCTGCGCAAGGTGTCCGGTCGACTGGAAGTGAAGAATGCCGACGATCGCCGAACCCTACCGCTGCGCAAGGACACGAACGGCAAGGCCGTCTATTTATCCGATACGTTCAAGGCGCTGTGGGACCGCATCAAGCACCAGACCACCTACCGCGTTCAGTTCGATAACGCCAAGCTCCTGCAAGACTGCATCGCTAATCTGCAGAAGGCCCCAGCCATCGCCAAGGCACGGCTACAGTGGCGCAAAGCCGACATTGCGATCGGCCAGGCCGGCGTACAGGCCACCGAGAGGCAAGGTGCAAGCACCATTGTGCTGGACGAGACCGACATCGAGCTGCCGGACCTACTGACCGACCTGCAAGATCGCACCCAGCTCACGCGCCGCAGCATCATTACAATCCTGATCGGCAGTGGCCGCCTGGACGATTTCAAGCGCAACCCGCAACAGTTCATCGAGCAGACAGCGCAGATCATCAATCGCTGCAAGCGCCTAGCGCTGGTGGACGGCATCAAGTACCAAAAGATCGGCGACGCGCATTTTTACGCCCAGGAGCTGTTTGCCAAGGACGAGCTGACGGGCTACCTGCGCAACATGCTGCTGGACACGAAACGCTCCATCTATGAGCACGTCGTCTACGACTCGGACACCGAACGTCAATTCGCCGAAGCGCTGGAAATCAACGATGGTGTGGTGCTCTACGCCAAGCTGCCAGGCTGGTTCAAGGTGCCGACCCCATTGGGACCTTACAACCCGGATTGGGCCATCCTGTTCGACCAGGATGGCACGCAACGGTTGTATTTCGTCGTGGAGACCAAGAGCAGCCTGTTCAGCGATGACCTGCGCAGCAAAGAAGACGCCAAGATCGAGTGCGGCAAGGCACATTTTGCAGCATTGGGAGTTGGCGAAAATCCTGCCCGCTATCTCGTGGCGACGTCGTTTGGCGATGTGCTTAAGGCGATGGGGTGATGGCGTCTTCTGGCAGTCTGTTGCTGCTGAAAGCCCAACAGGCTACTAGGCTACGCATCAGCCCAGTTTCGGTACAGTAAATGGTATTTTTCATAGTATCGGACGTTTGTTTCGAGCGAAAAGCGGCGTATGTGAATCAAGACTCGCCCGGCCTAGCGGTCGCATCCGGCCAAAGGCTCGCGATACACTGCGACTCTGTCGACCTCAGCGGAGCGCGATCTCGATGACACCAAACCGCCCACTCGGATTTGCGTCCATCATGCTGTTCTCAGCCGCATGCGTGATGTCTAGCCCCACGGCGGCGATGACCGGCTGCAATCAGGGCGACGAGGCACGCGTCTGGACCGCGCCGCTTGCCCCACAGCCGGGTGATCCGCTGGAGGTCTTTGCGGTCGCAACAGACAGCGGCCTGGATGGTGTCATCGTGACCGACCCTGCGGGCCAAACGGCCAGACTGCGCAGTCTGAGCAGCGGCGGCCCGCCCTGGAGCCAGTATGGGACGGTCTTTCGCCCCAGCCAGGGAACCTACCGACTCGAAGCCATGCGGCGCGGCCAAATCGTCGCATGCTCTGAGGTCCGGGTGGGCGGCGGCATGAGCGATCGGGGCAGCGGCGAGTGGGATCTGGCGACCGAGGCGCTCTATTCGGCCTGGATCGAGCATCTGTTTAACGCCCCGCCAGAGCAGTCGATGCGCTTTGAGTCGCTGGGACCGGTGCTGCGCGATCCGACTCAGAATTTTCTGTTCAACTATCTCGGCGCGGGCGAGGACAACCGCCTGCCCGCGCAGCCCGATTGCGCCGACCTGCCCTATATCCTGCGCGCCTACTTCGCCTGGAAACTGGGTTTGCCCTTTGCCTATCGAAGCTGCGACCGTGGTAGCAGCAACAGCCCGCCGAGCTGCCAGTCACCGACGGTAAAGACGCGCTTCGTGGACGCCCTGGTTCCGCTCAGTGCTTTCAACGACGAGAGCCGCGCGATCATGAACATCGTCCACTCCGGCAGCGGTCGCACCGCGCTGCGCGACGACGACACCGACTTCTACCCCGTTCCGCTAGAGCGCGCCTCGCTCTGGCCCGGCACCCTTTACGCCGACCCTTATGGTCACACCATGGTCATCGTCAAATGGGTTCCGCAGAGCGGCCAGCGCAGCGGACTGCTGCTTGCGGTGGACGCGCAGCCGGACAACTCGGTGACGCGCAAGCGCTATTGGGAGGGGAATTTTCTCTTTGCTCAAACCCCCAGCGCGGGGGCCGGATTCAAGGCCTTTCGACCGCTGGTGCGCAGCGGCGCATCCGGCTGGCGTCAGTTACCCAACTCGGCGCTGGATGGCCGCTCTGGACTGCCGCGCTACTCCACCGAGCAGGGCGCCATGGACCCCGACGCCTTCTATGCCCGGATGGAGCAACTCATCAACCCTCAGGGGCTGGAACCGGCCGCCGCCTATGAGTCCACCCTCAACGCACTCATGGAGCAGCTCGAAACCCGTGTGGCCTCGGTCGACACTGGCGAGGCGTACATGCGCGCGCACCCTAATACGGTCGTTGCCATGCCCAGCGGCCCGGCGATCTTCGAGACGACCGGCGCCTGGGAGGACTACGCCACGCCCTCGCGCGATATGCGTTTGCTGATCGCGATGAAGGTGCTCGAAGCACTGCCGCAGCGTATCCTGCGCTTTCCGCAACTCTATGTCCTGCACGGCGAGAGCGCGGCGGGCGCCGCCAGTCGCATCGAGCAATTGCACGCGCAACGTTTGAGCGAGCGCTCCATCACCTACCAACGCAGCGATGCGAGCACCGCGCGTCTGAGCCTGGCAGATCTCTACGCCCGACGCCAAGCGCTCGAGGTCGCCTACAATCCCAACGACTGTGTCGAAACCCGCTGGGGCGCCACGCCCAACAGCCCCGATGCCGCTACCTGCGGTCGCCATGCCCCGCGCGAGCAGCGTACCCGGATGGAGCGCTATCGCACCTGGTTTCGTGAAACCACCCGGCCACCGCGCTAGCGATTGGGCCACTTCGGGCGGCGCGCCGCTACCCGGTAACCGTCAACAGGAGTTCGTCGCGTGTCGATCCCGAGTATTGCCGAGTGCAGCCTCAGAGTGGTCTGGGCCGCACTGATCGGCTTGGTTCTGATGTCCTGCACAAGCCCACAGGAGGGCGCGCGCACATCGCGCACCGATGGCATCTGGGCCGGACGACCGATCGGCGCACCCCCTGCACCCAGACCCTCGCTGAAACGCGCAATCATTGCCAAGGCGGTTCAGGAGTGGCGTTACTTCGATAGCCAGACCATCGTCTTCAAGGGAGATGAGGAGAGCATTCCGCATGTCGGCCACTGGGAGGACGACAGTCAGCGCTATAGTCGTCGCGTCAACAACTACTGGCGCGCGGTGGATAAGCCCGGACTGACCGGTATGGACTGCGATAAGCCCTGGTCAGCGGCCTTTATCAGTTGGATCATGGACTCAAGCGGCGTCCCCGAGAGCCAGTTTAGACGCTCCCAGGCACATTGGACCTATCTCGCCAGCACCATCGAGAATGCGAGCCTGCCAGGGCGTTATTTCGTCCCCAGACGTATCAGCGATTACAGTCCAGAGCCAGGCGACCTGATCTGCGCTTACCGCAGCCCCTCGCGTATCGTCACCATCGGCGGCTACACCACCGCCTCAATGCTCTACGGCGTCAGCGCCCACTGCGACCTCGTCGTCGCCAAAACCGGCCGGACGCTCGAAGTCATTGGCGGCAACGTCCGCAACTCAGTCTCCAGAAGCAGCCTGGAGCTGGACGCCCAGGGCAGACTCCAGCGCCTCTCGCGCCGACCTTGGTTCCTGATTCTGGACAATCGGCTCTAGCTAAACTCCAAGTCAGCGAGCTGATCGCCAGCTTAACTCAACCCGGATGGCGTATGATCAATGCGAAATGATTGACAACAGCCCCGCTCGCTGAAATAATTACCAGCTCAGTGGTTGCTGAAGCCATCCAACGCATGGCATACTTTCAGCCGCTACTGATCAATTAGCGCCCGTAGCTCAGCTGGATAGAGTACCTGGCTACGAACCAGGTGGTCGGAGGTTCGAATCCTTCCGGGCGCGCCAAATAGAACAAGCGGTTAGCTGAGAAATTGGCTAGCCGCTTTTCTTTTGCGCGGGACACGGCGGTTTTGTATTGATGCCTCCGGCTGGAGCCGGGAGATGACGCCTAGCCTATTATTTGTCAGCCTTAGCTAACAATGACCACCAACCCTAACAGCCTATGTTTGTCACAACCCGCGAAGCCTGTGGGCGTCTTGGCGTCCATCCAAACAGGCTCCGGCGCTGGACAGATGCTGGAAAGATCCCCGAGGCCGAAATCGTCCGCGACATCGCCAGTGGACTCGACACTCAGCGCAAGGGCTTAAATCCTTACTGGGACGCGTCTTGCGCCGAGAGAAGCTCACAATTGTGGTTGCCCACAAAGACCGATTTTCCCGCTTCGGCTTTGAACGCTATCAGTGGATTATCGCGCAGTGCGGCTCGCAACTCCTGGTTCTCGACGACACTGTTCGAGAACCCGAGCAAGAACTTGTCGAAGACCTAGTTCGATCCTTGGGTGCAATGCACTTCTCCGAGGAACGACCGAAGCACCTGCGTGATGGTCGCGTCGTGAAGTACGGTACTCACTGGTACGTTGCACTTCCTGAGTCAAAAAGCCGAAGCATGGCCGAGAACCAAGGCCGCCTCGTCGCCCTGGACCCAGGGGTCAGAACGTTCCAGACCTTCTTCAGCGACCAGTTCGCAGGGGCTTTGGGTCAACAAGACATCCAACGCATCGTGCGCTTGGCGGTGCATCTGGACAACATGCTGTCTCGTCGTGACCTGTCCAAATCGAAACGCCCGCGTGCCGCGTTGCAGCGGGCAAGCCTCAAGATCCGCCAGAAGGTGCAGAACCTGATTGATGAACTGCACTGGAAAATCGCTCGGTTCTTGACTGACAACTTCGACGTCATTCTGCTCCCGACCTTCGAGACCAAGCAGATGGTGTCGAAGGCTGCACGGAAGCTGCGCAAGACGTCGGTGCGATCCATGCTCTCGCTCAGTCATTACAAATTCTCGCAACGTCTGGAGCAGAAGTGCTTCGAAAGAGGCAAGAAGCTGATCAGGGTGTGCGAGGCCTACACCAGCAAGACGGTTAGCTGGACAGGTGAAGTGAAGCACAATCTTGGTGGCGCTAAAACCATCAAGTCAGGGACCATTGTCGCAGATGGCGACATGAACGCGGCCAGGGGAATCTTCCTCCGATCTTTGGTGGATTCGCCCGCCTTGTTACAGGGTGCGCGTTGACGAAAGTTAACGAAATTGAATCAGGTACAAGAAAGTCAGAGATTGTTGGAGAGAATATCTTCTGGACTCCCGCGTTGACAGCGAGACCGCCGACATGACCGAGCCGCCAGCCACGGCCTTGATCGTGGCTGGTCATGAGCGGTTCGTCTCTACGGAATGATGTCGGTGATCTTCCATTCGCTCCCGACTCGGGAGAAGCGCACATGGGTGGCGCCGGTCCCAAGCTGGCCGATGCGCACCAGAAAGCGGTTGTGGGATTCGAAGAAGGCGAAGTCGATCCCGGCGAACAGATAGGGCGGACTCTGGCCGGTGGCCTGCGTCACCGCCTCGCGCAACGTCTCGCGCGCCCAATCGATGGTAATCGCCTGCTCCAGGGCCGAGTCGCCGAGCCGCTCAAGGTTCTGACGGATCCAATTGACCGCGCTCTCAGGGTCGCCTGACGGGAGCACGCCTTTGACGCCCGCCGCGACGCGCTGCTTGTAGTGGGCCCGAATCGCTGGGAGATCCACCATCCCCGCAAGCTCGCTGGTATCCTGCTGGTTGATGGCACCATCTAAACGGTAAACGCTGGCATAGGGCCAGAGGCCGTAACCGATCAGTGCCAGCAGGATCAAGTATCCGATAAATCGCATCGTTATCGTCTCGTAGGCTGTCGTGGAGAAGCGGATCGCTCGCACCCATGTCCTCAGACTGAGCGGGCGATCCTGATCGTCATCGATTCTAACCCATCGCTGTCAGGGATTTATGCACGAGACGAGAACGACATCCCCTGAGGCGAAGAGTCAGGGTATCTGCGTGACGCAGGGCCTTGAGACCTATCTGGTCGGCGGCGCCGTGCGCGACCAGCTCTTGGGCCGTTCGGTGCGCGAGCGCGACTTCGTTGTGGTCGGCGCGAGTGCCGAGGAGATGCTCAGGCGCGGCTTTCAGCAGGTCGGCAAGGATTTCCCCGTCTTCCTGCATCCCGAGACCAAGGACGAATACGCCTTGGCGCGCACCGAGCGCAAGACCGCCCCCGGCTATCATGGCTTTAGTGTCCATGCCGCGCCCGAGGTGACGCTGGAGCAGGATCTGCTGCGTCGCGATCTCACCGTCAATGCGCTGGCGCTCGATGCCCAGGGCCGCGTGATCGACCATCACGGCGGACTCGCCGATCTCACCGCGCGGGTGCTGCGCCATGTCTCCCCGGCCTTCGCGGAAGACCCGGTGCGCATTCTGCGTCTGGCGCGCTTCGCTGCCCGCTATGCCGATTTGGATTTCACCATCGCCGAAGAGACCCTGGCGCTGATGCAGACCATGGTCGCCGCAGGCGAGGTCGATGCACTGGTTCCCGAGCGTGTCTGGGCCGAGATGGCGCGCGCACTGTGCGAGGATCGCCCGTCGCGCTTCTTTGAGGTGCTGCGCGAGTGCGGTGCGCTGGCCCGGCTGCTGCCCGAGCTGGACCGGCTGTGGGGCGTGCCGCAACCCGAGCAGTGGCATCCAGAGATCGATACCGGCGTGCATGTGATGATGGTGGTGGACATGGCCGCGCGACTCTCGCCGGATCTTGAGGTCCGTTTTGCCGCGCTCTGTCACGATCTGGGCAAGGGCACGACGCCCGCTGAGATTCTGCCACGCCATCATGGCCACGAGGCGCGCGGAATAGGCTTGGTGGATGCGGTGTGCGCGCGCTTCAAAATACCGATCCGCTGTCGCGAACTCGCACGTATCACCGCCGGCTATCACGGTCTGGTGCACAAGGTCGCGGAGCTGCGCTCGGCGACGATCCTTGATCTGCTCGAAAAGACCGATGCCATCCGTCGACCCGATCGCTTCCGCCAAATGCTGATCGCCTGCGAGGCCGACTCGCGCGGGCGTACCGGCCATGCCGAGCGGCCCTATCCGCAAGCGGCGATCCTGCTCGATCTGCTCGATGCCGTTGCCGCACTCGATGTCGGGGCGATCGCACGCCAGGCAGGCGAGCCGCGTCTCATCCCCGAGTACATTCGCGCGGCCCGCATCGCAGCGCTCAAGACAGCCCGTCGCGACATCTCCTGAGGGACTTTCCCAACCAGCTAGGTCAGGTGTTGCAGTTTGTCCCGCGCCGCGCCTTGTCGCATCATGCCCGTCTTCACCGCGAACAAATCCAGAAAAAACAGATGTCGGAAACCCTGATTTACAACACCGAGGGGCTGGAGCGCCAGCCCTTGAAAGACTTCGCCGAAAAGGCGTATCTGGACTATTCCATGTACGTCATCCTCGACCGCGCACTGCCGCATATCGGCGACGGTCTCAAACCGGTGCAGCGGCGTATTCTCTACGCCATGTCGGAGCTGGGGCTTTCGGCGACGGCCAAGTTCAAGAAGTCCGCACGCACCGTCGGCGATGTGTTGGGCAAGTTCCATCCGCATGGCGATTCGGCCTGCTACGAGGCGATGGTGCTGATGGCCCAATCCTTCAGCTACCGCTATCCGCTGGTGGACGGGCAGGGCAACTGGGGCTCGCCGGACGATCCCAAGTCCTTCGCCGCCATGCGCTACACCGAGTCGCGTCTCACGTCCTATGCTGAGTTGCTGCTCGGCGAAGTCGATCAGGGGACTGTGGACTGGCAGGCGAATTTCGACGGCACCCTGGAGGAGCCACGTCTGCTCCCGGCGCGTCTGCCCAATTTGCTGCTCAATGGCACGACCGGGATCGCGGTCGGGATGGCCACCGATATCCTCCCGCACAATCTGCGCGAGGTGGCGCGCGCCTGTATCCATCTGCTCGAACACCCCGAGGCGAGCCTGGAAGACCTGATCGGCTTCATCCCAGGGCCGGATTTTCCGACCGCCGGGGAGATCGTGACCGCGCCGGAGGAGCTGCTCAAGCTCTACATCAGCGGCAACGGCAGCGTGAAACAGCGCGCCCGCTATGTCGTCGAGCGCGGCGATATCGTCATCACCGCCTTGCCCTATCAGGTCTCCGGCAGCCGGTTGATGGAGCAGATCGCGGCCCAGTTCAACGCCAAGAAACTGCCGATGATTGAGGACTTCCGCGACGAGTCCGATCATGAGTTTCCGACCCGCCTGGTGATCGTGCCGCGCTCCAACCGGATCGACGTCGAACGGCTCATGTCGCATCTGTTCGCCACCACCGATCTGGAGCGCAGCTATCGGGTCAACATGAATGTAATCGCCCTCAACGGTCGTCCACGCGTGATGGGTCTGCGCGAGATGCTGGTCGAATGGCTGAGCTACCGCACCGAGACCGTACGTCGGCGCTTGCGCCATCGCTTGGAGAAGGTGCTCGAGCGTTTGCATCTTCTGGATGGCCTGCTGATCGCCTTCCTCAATCTCGATGAAGTCATCGCCATCGTCCGCAGTGAGGACGAGCCAAAGGCGGTACTCATGGCCCGTTTTAAGCTGACCGACACCCAAGCGGACTATGTGCTCAACACCCGGCTGCGCCAGTTGGCGCGGCTCGAGGAAATGAAGATCCGCGCCGAGCAGGCCGAACTGGCCACAGAGCGCGATGGATTGCAGCGCCTGCTGGGCAACGAGCGCAAGCTCAAGCGGCTGATCCGCGACGAAATCACCGCTGATGCCAAGCAATACGGCGACGCGCGCCGCTCACCGTTGGTCGTGCGGGGCGCTGCCACCGCCATCGACGAGACCGAGCTGGCGCCGAGCGAGCCGATGACCGTGGTGCTCTCGGACAAGGGCTGGGTGCGGGCCGCCAAGGGCCATGAGGTCGACCCCACCGGCCTGAGCTATCGCGCAGGCGACGGGTTTCTCGACGCGGCGCGGCTGAAGAGCAATCAGACTGTTGTCTTTCTCGACTCCACCGGGCGCAGCTATGCCCTTCAGGTGCATACACTGCCGTCGGCGCGTGGGCAGGGCGAGCCACTCACCGGGCGGCTCGACCCGCCGCGCGAGGCGCGCTTTGTCAGCGTGCTGGGTGGGGCGCCTGAGGCACGCTATCTGCTTGCCAGCGATGCGGGATACGGCTTCATCGTCCGGTTCGAGGATCTGGTCGCCAAGCCCAAAGGCGGCAAGGCCATTCTGACGCTGCCGTCCGGGGCGCTAGTGCTCAACCCGCTGCCGATCGGGGAGACCTCCCCGGCACTGCTGGCCGCTGCAACCAGTAGCGGACATCTCCTCGTCTTTCCGCTCTCGGAGCTACCGGAGATGTCGCGCGGCAAGGGCAACAAGATCATCGGGATTCCGGCGGCCAGGGCGCGCTCGGGGGAAGAGCGCATGGTCGCCGTGGCCGTGGTGCCCGAGGGCGGCACTCTGGTGGTGTTCTCGGGCAAACGCCACTTCACCCTGCGTGCCGCCGATCTGGCGACGTATCGGGGCGAGCGCGGTAGACGCGGCCGGCTGCTTCCGCGTGGTTTTCAACGCGTGGACGCACTGCAGGGCGAGTGATGTCCGATGTCGCTCAGGCGGTGGCGCTTGGCCAGCTCAAAGTCTAGACACAGAAGCGATCGAGCCGCCGTCATGTTAGAATCACTAGGTTAAATAACGTGCCTGATGCGGTCCCCGTCCGGGGCGCGCGCCGTATGCCAAAGAGTTGGTTGATCACACCCATGCCAGATTTCGCTAAAGAAGTTCTGTCCATCAATCTCGAAGACGAGATGCGCCAGTCTTACCTCGATTACGCCATGAGCGTGATCGTCGGGCGGGCGCTGCCGGATGTCAGAGACGGCCTCAAACCCGTGCATCGACGGGTGCTGTTTTCCATGCACGAGCAAGGCAACGTCTGGAATCGTAGCTATCGTAAGTCCGCGCGCGTGGTCGGTGATGTGATGGGTAAATACCATCCCCACGGCGACTCGGCCATCTACGACACCATGGTGCGTATGGCGCAGCCCTTCTCGCTGCGCTATCTGCTGGTCGACGGCCAGGGCAACTTCGGCTCAGTCGACGGCGATCCGCCCGCGGCCATGCGCTACACCGAGGTGCGCATGAAGCGCATCGCCGATGCGCTGCTCGACGATCTGGACAAGGATACCGTCGACTTCACCCCGAACTACGACAACACCGAACATGAACCGTCGGTCCTGCCCGCACGGTTTCCGAATCTGCTCGTCAATGGCTCCTCGGGCATCGCGGTTGGCATGGCCACCAACATCCCGCCGCACAATCTGCGCGAGGTCATCGACGCCTGTCTGGCGATCATCGAGGATCCGTTCATCACCATCGAGACGCTGATGGAGATCGTGCCGGGGCCGGACTTCCCGACCGCCGGGCTGATCAACGGCATCCGTGGCATCCGCGAGGCATATCGCACCGGGCGTGGGCGCGTGGTGATGCGCGCGCGTACCATCAACGAGGTGCAGAAGCGCAGCGGACGCGAGGCCATCGTCGTCACCGAGCTGCCCTACCAGGTCAACAAGGCGCGGCTGCTCGAGCGCATCGCCGAGCTGGTCAAAGACAAGAAGATCGAGGGCATCGCCCAGGACGGTCTGCGCGACGAGTCCGACAAGGACGGTATGCGGGTCGTCATCGAGCTCAAGCGCGATACCTATCCCGAGGTGCTGCTCAACAACCTCTATCAGCACACTCAGATGCAGCAGGTGTTTGGGATCAACACCGTCGCCCTGGTCGATGGTCAGCCGCAGACCCTCAATCTCAAGCAGGTGCTGGAGTACTTCCTGCGCCACCGCCGCGACGTCGTGACCCGCCGCACGCTTTATCTGCTGCGCAAGGCGCGTGACCGGGCGCACGTGTTGGAAGGCTACGCCATCGCCCTGGCCAATATCGATGAGGTCATCGAGACAATTAAAAACTCGGCCAATCCAGCCGAGGCCCGCGAACGTCTGATGACACGCGCTTGGCCGCCGGGCGCGGTCACCGGGATGCTGGAGCGGGCAGGGGCCGAGCACACCCGCCCGGAGGAGCTCGAGCAGCGCTTCGGGCTCACCGAGACGGGCTATAAACTCAGCGAGCGCCAGGCCAGGTCGATCCTGGAGCTGCAATTGAACCGTCTAACCGGTCTGGAGCAGGAGAAGATCCTCACTGAGTTCGGGGAGATTCTGGAGGCGATCGCCGCACTGCTGCGCATTCTCTCCGACCCCGACCACCTGATGGAAGTCATCCGCGCGGAACTCAACGCCGTTCGTGAACAGTTCGGCGACGAGCGGCGCACCGAGATCCAGATCGATCAGACGGACCTGACCCTGGAAGACCTCATCGCCCCCGAGGAGGTCGTCGTAACGCTGTCGCACCAAGGCTATGTCAAGGCGCAGCCGATTAGCGACTATCAGGCGCAGCGCCGCGGCGGCAAGGGCAAGAGCGCGACCTCCTTCCGCGAAGAGGACTTCATCGACCGCATCTTCGTCGCCAACTCGCTCGACACCGTGCTGTGTTTTTCCAGTCGCGGGCGGGTCTACTGGCTCAAGGTCTACGAGCTGCCCCAGGCTGGGCGCGGGGCGCGTGGGCGCCCCATGGTCAACCTCCTGCCGCTGGAACCCAACGAGCGCATCAACGCCCTGCTGCCGGTTCGCGCGTATGAGGAAGGCTATTTCGTCTTCATGGCCACCAGTGCGGGAACGGTCAAGAAAACCCCGCTCAAGGCGTTCTCACGCCCGCTCTCGCGCGGCATCATCGCCATCAATCTGCTCGAGGACGAGTTCCTCATCGGTGTGGCGGTCACGGACGGCAACCAGGATCTCATGCTGTTTACGTCCGCCGGCAAGGCCGTTCGATTTTCCGAATCGCATGTACGCGCTATGGGGCGTACCGCCCGTGGTGTGCGCGGCGTCAGGCTACAAGAAGGCCAGTGCGTCATCTCGCTGGTCGTGCCCGAGCCGGGCACCGTGCTTAGCGTGACCGAGCACGGCTACGGCAAGCGCACCGCCGTCGATCAGTTCCCGACCAAGGGGCGCGGCACACAAGGCGTCATCGGGATCAGAACCTCCGAGCGCAACGGTGTGCAGGTCGGTGCCGTGCTGGTGCGCCCGGGCGATGAGATCATGCTGATTACCGAGGGCGGCCATCTGATCCGCACCTCGGTCGATGGCATTCCGATCGTTGGCCGTAGCGCGCAGGGCGTGAAGCTCATCAACCTCGCCGAAGGCGAGCGCCTGGTCTACGTTGAGCGTATCGTGGCCCTTGATGGCGACAGTGACACTGAGGACGGTGACGGCGAGGGTGACGCCGATCCCGACATCGAAACAGATCATTAAAATGGGGAAACTGAGAATGACTCGCGTCTATAATTTCAGCGCCGGTCCCGCCATGCTGCCTGAGCCGGTTCTGGCACAGGCCCGCGACGAAATGCTCGACTGGCAGCAAAGCGGTATGTGCGTGGCCGAGATGAGCCATCGCAGCAAAGAGTTCATGTCCATCGCCGCTCAGGCCGAGGCCGACCTGCGCGAGCTGTTGAGTATCCCGAGCAATTACAAGGTGCTGTTTCTGCAGGGCGGTGCATCGAGTCAGTTCGCGGCCGTCCCCATGAATTTGCTGTGCGGGGCTGAGAGCGCAGACTATCTCAACACCGGCTCCTGGTCGAAGAAGGCGATCGCCGAGGCGCGCCGTTATTGCTCGGTCAACGTGGCCGCGACCACGCAAGAGACCAAGTTCACGCGCGCGCCCGCCCAGGATGAACTCAAGCTCAGCGCCGATGCGGCCTATGTGCACTACACGCCCAATGAGACCATCGAGGGGGTCGAGTTTCCTTACATCCCCGAGACGGGCGCACGGCCACTGGTCGCCGATATGTCCTCGACCCTCCTGTCGCGCCCAATCGATGTGTCGCGCTTCGGGTTGATCTATGCCGGGGCGCAGAAAAACATCGGTCCCGCCGGGCTGACTATCGTCATCGTGCGTGATGACCTGATCGGCCAGCCGCTTGAGTGCACGCCGACCATGTTCGACTACAAGGTTCAGGCCGACAGCGACTCCATGTACAACACGCCGCCCACCTATGCCTGGTATGTGACCGGGCTGGTGTTCAAGTGGCTGAAGGGCAAGGGCGGTCTCGCCGCCATGGCCGCCGTCAACCAGCGCAAGGCAACACTGCTCTACGACACCATCGATGCCTCGGATTTCTACCACAACCCAGTCGATCCACCGGCGCGCTCCTGGATGAATGTGCCCTTCACCCTGGCCAGCGCGGATCTCGACGAGAACTTCCTTAAAGAGGCCAAGGCCATTGGCCTGACGACGCTCAAAGGTCACAGATCAGTCGGCGGAATGCGCGCGAGCATCTACAATGCAATGCCAGAGGCGGGTGTCGAGGCCCTAGCAAACTTTATGAAGGAGTTCGAGCGCAAGCACGGCTGAGACAGTCGTCAGTAGTCGGTCGTCGGTTGTGATGCACTCCGTCTGCTGGTATCTAGCCGCTTGCCACTGAAAACCGCTCAGCGCGGGGCGAGAAGCCCTGACAATCGACCACCGTTCACTGACCATTTATTTATGTTCAAGATTCAGACACTCAATAACATCTCCCTAGCCGGCCTGGAGCGGCTCCCGCGCGATCGCTACGAGGTCGCCTCGGAAATCGCCCATCCGGATGCCATCCTGGTGCGTTCGGCCAAGATGCACGACATGGTCATCCCGGAAACGGTTCTGGCCATTGGCCGTGCCGGCGCGGGCACCAACAATGTCCCGGTACCGGCCATGACCGCACGCGGCATTCCTGTATTCAACGCGCCGGGCGCCAATGCCAACGCCGTCAAAGAGCTGGTGATTGCGGGCATGCTGCTGTCGGCGCGCAATATTGCCCAAGCCTGGCGGTACGCGCGTGAGCTGAGCGGCGACGATGCCGCGATCAACGAAGCGGTCGAGGCCGGAAAGAAGCAGTTCTCCGGCTTTGAGCTGCCCGGGCGGACACTCGGAGTTATCGGACTCGGGGCGATCGGCGTGCAGGTCGCCAATGCCGCGCGCGGACTCGGTATGAAGGTGGTCGGATACGACCCGAGCATCACCGTCGGTCGCGCCTGGCAGCTTTCGAGCGAGGTGCAGGCCGCCGTGAGCATTGACGATCTGCTCGCACGCTCGGACTTCGTGACCTTCCATGTGCCGCTGACCGATCAGACTCGGCACATGATCAACGCTGAGCGTATCCACATCCTGCCCAAGGGGGCGGTGCTGCTGAACTTTTCGCGTTCGGGCATCATCGACGACGATGCCGTGGTCACGGCCTTGGATCAGGGTCATCTCTACGCCTATTGCTGTGATTTCCCGAGCAATCTGCTCAAAGATCATCCGCGCGTGGTGGCCTTGCCCCACCTGGGCGCCTCGACCAAGGAGGCCGAGGACAACTGCGCCATCATGGTGGCGGATCAGGTTCGGGAGTATCTCGAAAGCGGCAACGTGATCAACTCGGTCAACTTTCCCAAGATCGTACTCCCGCGCAATGGCGGTCTACGCATTGCTGTCGTCAACAGCAACGTGCCGAACATGCTGGGACAAATCTCGACCGAGCTTGCCAATGCCGGACTCAATATCGTCGACATGCTCAACCGCTCGCGCGACGATGTGGCGGTGACGCTCATCGACATCGATAAGCGCTGCTCCGAGGACACCCTGGCGCGGCTCAAGGCCATTGAGGGGGTGCTCTCGGTGCGTTGTCTCAGCGGTTGAGCAGAGGGTAATCAATACCATGACGACTGGCAGCAACGACGACAGTGAGCTCGAAATCGTGCGCAACCGCATCGATGCGATCGATCAGGAGTTGCTCCAATTGATCAGCGAGCGCGCGCGCTGCGCCCAGCGTGTCGGACACATCAAGACGGAAGCCACGGGCAGCGCCGTTCAGTTCTATCGTCCAGAGCGCGAAGCGGCAGTCCTGCGCGGCGTCAAGGACGCCAACCAGGGTCCGCTCGACAGCGAAGAGGTGGCGCGTCTGTTTCGCGAGATCATGTCCGCCTGCCTGGCGCTGGAGCGCCCGCTCAAAGCGGCTTTCCTTGGGCCGGAGGGCACCTTCACCCAGGCTGCGGCCATCAAGCACTTCGGTCATTCGGTGATCACCAAGGCCATGGGGACCACCGACGAGATCTTTCGCGAGGTCGAGTCGGGCGCCTGCGACTTCGGCGTGGTGCCGGTGGAGAACTCGACCGAGGGCGTCGTCAGCCACACCCTGGATCTCTTTATGAGTTCGTCGCTGATGATCACCGGCGAGGTCAGTCTACGCATCCATCATCACTTGCTCAGCCGCGCCGCCGATCTGGGCGCCATCCGCACGGTCTACTCTCATCAGCAGTCGCTGGCGCAATGCCGCGCGTGGCTCGATCGCTACCTGCCTTCCGCAGAACGGGTCGCCGTCGGCAGCAACGCCGAGGCCGCGCGTCTTGCGGCCAAAGAGTCAGACGCCGCAGCGGTCGCTGGCATCCAGGCCGCCGAGATCTACCACCTCGAAGTGCTCGTCGAGCGCATTGAGGACGAACCCTGCAACACGACGCGTTTCCTCGTCATCGGCAAGCAGGATTCGTTGCCCAGCGGTCAGGACAAGACCAGCCTGCTGCTCTCGTGCAAGAACAAGGCGGGCGGGTTGCACAGCCTTTTGGAACCGCTGGCCGCGAACGGTCTGAGCATGACCCGGATCGAGTCCCGGCCCTCGCGCCGTGGTGTCTGGGACTATGTCTTTTTTGTCGACATCCTGGGTCATCGACAAGAGGCGCAAGTGGCGCCCGTGCTCAATCAACTGGAAAAGGACGCGCTTCTGTTCAAGGTACTGGGTTCCTATCCGCTGGCCGTGCTGTGATCGTACAGTCTGTCCATAATGGGCGTCTGAACCATTCCCATCCGCGCCCACCAAAATTCAGTTCTAATGAGAGCGTGACGTCACAATGAGCCAAACCGACAACCCCTTTCTCTCCATCGCAGCCCCCTGGGCCACCGGGTTGACGCCCTACGTCCCCGGCAAGCCGGTCTCGGAACTCGAACGCGATCTGGGCATCCGCGACGCGGTTAAACTCGCCTCGAACGAAAATCCGCTCGGTCCAGGTTCGCGCGCCCAGGATGCGATCGCGACCCTGCTCGCCGAACTCGGGCGCTACCCCGATGGCAGCGGTTTCGAGCTGCGCCGCGTGCTGGCCGACTATCACATCGTCTCGCCAACGGCGATCACGCTCGGTAACGGGTCCAATGACGTCCTCGACCTGATCGCGCGGGTCTTCCTGCAGCCGGGCGCTGAGTCGGTCTTCTCCGAGCACGCCTTTACGGTCTATTCGATAGCGACTCAATGCGTCGGCGCCACCGCGCGGATCGCCAAAGCGCGCGACTACGGTCACGATCTGGACGCCATGGCCAGCCTAGTCAACGATCAGACCCGTGTCGTCTGGATCGCCAACCCGAACAATCCGACCGGGACCTGGCTGCCCGCCGATGCGCTCAAGTCCTTCATCGGTGCGCTGCCGCGCGCCTGTATGGTCGTGGTCGATGAGGCCTATACCGATTATGTCTCAGAGCCGGACTTTCCGAACACGACTCATTGGATCGAGGCGTTCCCCAACCTGATCGTGACCCGTACGTTCTCCAAGGCACACGGTCTGGCGGCCCTGCGCATCGGCTACGGCATCAGCGATGCGCGCGTCGCCGATCTGCTCAACCGGGTACGCCAGCCCTTCAATGTCAACGCCTTGGCCCAGGTCGCTGCCATCGCTGCCATCTCCGATCGTGAGCATGTGCGCGCCTCGGTCGAACTCAATCGCGCCGGTATGCGGCAACTTACCGGGGCCTTCGAGCGGCTGGGGCTGGCCTATATCCCCTCGGTGGGCAATTTCGTGACGGTCGATCTGGGTCGGTCCGCCAGCCCGATCAATGACGCCTTGCTGCGGCGCGGAGTCATCGTGCGGCCCGTCGGCAACTACGGCCTGCCGAATCACTTGCGCATCAGCATCGGACTCGCAGACGAGAACGCCCGGTTCATCGCGGCACTCGAAGAGGTGCTCGCCCAGTGATCGAGCGGCTGGCGATCATCGGTGTTGGTCTGATCGGCGGCTCGCTCGCGCGCGCATTGCGCGCGGCCAATGCGGTAGGGGAGGTGGTCGGCTGCGGGCGCTCACTAGACAACCTGGAGAAGGCGCACGAACTGGGTGTGATCGACCGCTTCACCCATGATCCGGGCGAGGCCGTCGCCGGTGCCGACATGATCTTTCTCGCCGTGCCGCTGGGGGCCATGCGCACGGTGATGGCGGCTATCAGACAGCGCCTCGACACCGCCGCAGTAATCACCGACGGCGGCAGCGTCAAGGGCAGCGTGGTCGCCGATGCCCTGGCTGTCTTCGGCGCGATGCCACCGCGCCTGGTGCCAGGTCATCCCATCGCGGGGACCGAGTGTAGCGGGGTGGAGGCATCTTTCGCCGAGCTCTATGCGCAGCGGCGTGTGATCTTAACGCCCCTGCCGGAGACCGACCCGGATGCCCTCAACCGCGTGACCCGCATGTGGGAAACCTGCGGGGCGGAGGTGACCACCATGGCCGTCGCCCATCACGACGAAGTGCTCGCCGCGACCAGTCATCTCCCGCACATGCTGGCCTTTAGTCTGGTGGATGCGCTGGCGCAGATGCGCGAGAACGACGAGATCTTCCGCTATGCCGCTGGCGGTTTTCGTGACTTCACCCGCATCGCCTCAAGCGATCCGGTCATGTGGCGCGACATCTGTATCGCCAATCGCGAGGCGCTCAGCGCCATGCTAGCGCGCTTTGGCGTGGAAATGACGGGGCTGGCCGAGAGCATCCGCCGTGGCGATGGCGTGCACCTGCTAGAGATTTTCGAGCGGGCCAAGTCCGCTCGGGACCGTTATGTCGACAGCGCGCCTTAGTCGGCGCGCGGCGGCGCCAGTCCCGCAAGCGGCGCCATCAGCTCCCCGAAATCGGCCGGATTGACATACTGGATGACGACATGGCCTTGTCGATCGCGGCCAAGATCGACACCGCGCTCGGGGTAGAGCCAATGGACGATGCCGGTTTTCGGTTCGCCAAGTCGGCTTGATGGCGCGCCGAAGCGTTGCTCGATCAATGCCTCGTCGAGTTTCGCCTTGGGCAGATAGCTGATGGCGCGGATGGGGCGGTTGGCCAGGGCATCGGCGTCTGCCGGATGGAGCTTGATTTTCTTGCCCCCACCGCCGCCGAGTTGGCTGATGCGCAATCCGCGATCGTACATCCCTTCCAGCAACGTCTGATCAGCGTCCAGGCTGATGACAAAATTGGCGCGGAGGCGTTGCAGATAGATCCGCTCGAAATAGGCCTCGGCGGCGAAGCGCGATGGCTCGTCGGCGGTCTTGAACAGGCTCACCTCACCTGGTTCCTCGAAGACTTCGCGCACCTGTGCGAGCGTCGTTTGTCCGAGCGTGAGTCCGAACACCTGGGTGCGGCCGTCCGTGTCCTGGTGGATCTGCCAGGGCAGCCGGATAATGCCGTCGTCGGTGGGTTCTGGCATCAGGAGCAGCATCCCGACGAAGCCGAGCACTGCCGCTGCAAGGATGGACAGGATCATCGTTCGATCCATGGTGGTGCGAACTCCAGCGTACGGGGCGGCTTAGCCGAGGATCAGCCCCGCCGCGACGCGACGGTCTTCGGACATGAGGATGTTGTAGGTTCGGCACGCAGCGCCGGTGTCCATGACCTCGACCCCGACCCCGCGCTCCAGGAGCCAAAAATAGATGTCAGGATCGGGAAAGATCTGTGTCACGCCCGTTCCAAGAATGATGATGCGCGGGTCGAGTGTCAGAATCGCGTCCAGATGCTCGCGGGTCAGGTCTGCTGCGCGCGCTGGTTCCCACGGCTGGATGATCTGCGAAGGGGTCAGGATCAGGCTCGCGTGATAGCGGTGCCCATCGATGTGCACGCTCTGCGCATCATAGCCCTCGATCAGATGGCCGCTTGAATTATCTGTCTCAGCGAATCTCATCCGCTCAACATACCCGATGCCTTTTGAGCGAACAAGCGGGCAGGCAAGCGAGGCTCTGTGTAGAATTTGATCCATCGATTCACACAACCTGACCGATACATCATGACAGTTCGCACCAGATTTGCTCCCTCGCCAACCGGCTTTTTGCACGTGGGCGGCGCCCGCACGGCGCTTTTCTGCTATCTCTACGCCCGCAAGCGTGGCGGCCAGTTCATTCTGCGCATCGAGGACACCGACCTGGAGCGCTCGACGACCGAATCCGTGAACGCGATCCTGGAGGGGATGACCTGGCTCGGTCTGGATTATGACGAGGGGCCCTTCTACCAGACACAGCGCTTTGAGCGCTACAACGCCGTTATCGATGAGTTGCTGAATAAGGGACTGGCGTATCGCTGTGACTGCTCCAGAGAGCGCCTGGAGAAGCTGCGCGTCGACCAGATGGCGCGCAAGGCCAAGCCGCGCTACGACGGACATTGCAGCCATCGCCAGATCGATCCGGACGCGCCGCACGTCATTCGTTTCCGCAATCCACCCGATGGCGTAGTGATCGTCGACGATCTGATCCGTGGCCGCGTTCCCTTCAACAACGAGGAGCTCGATGACCTCGTCATCCGCCGCAGCGATGGCACGCCGACCTATAATCTGACGGTGGTCGTCGACGACGCGGACATGCGCATTACCCATGTCATTCGTGGCGACGATCATCTGACCAACGCCCCGCGTCAGATCAACATTCTGCGCGCGCTCGGTCATGAGCCGCCACGCTATGGCCATGTCCCGATGATTCTCGGCGAGGACGGTGCGCGCCTGTCCAAGCGCCATGGCGCGGTGAGCGTAATCTCCTACCGGGATCAGGGCTATCTCCCGGAGGCGCTGCTGAACTATCTGGTGCGTCTGGGCTGGTCGCATGGCGATCAGGAGATCTTCTCAATCGAGCAGATGATTGAGCTTTTTGACATCGGCGACGTCAACAAGTCCCCTTCGGCGTTCAATACCGACAAGCTCGATTGGCTCAATCAGCAGTATCTCCAGTATGCCGATCCGGCGCGCGTCGCCCGCTTGCTGAGTTCGCACATGGGGCATTTGGGCGTGGATCCATCGGCTGGCCCGGACTTGGCCGAGGTCGTCAAGATCCAAGCCGCCCGCGCCAAGACCCTCACCGAGCTGGCTGAGATCAGCGCGTTCTGCTACCAGGACTTCGACGACTACGAGGCGGCTGCAGCCAAAAAGCACCTGCGCCCGGTCGCGCGCGAAGGACTGGAGAAGCTGCGCACCGCCTTCGAGCTGATGGCCTTCGAGGACTGGACCCCCGAGCAGCTCGAATATGTGGTCGAGCGCGTTGCCGGAGAGCTAGAGGTCAACATGGGCAAGATCGCCCAGCCGTTGCGGGTGGCCATCGTCGGTCGCGCCGCCTCGCCCGGCATCGACGAGACGCTGATGCTGGTGGGTAAGGAGGCGACGCTGCGCCGCATCGACAAGGCGCTGGCCTACATTGATGCGCGCGCCTCAACCTGAGGCGCTGGAGGAGGGCGCAGAGTGCCCCAGCGTCACTCTCTCCACATCACATCCACCTCGTCCGCCGCTGCGGCTTTCAGCAGCTCGATCAGCGGCAGGGCGCGATGGGCGAGGCTGACGTGTTGCGCCTTGTCGTTTCTGTCCGAGTCGCCGTTTTGCGGACCCAGCGGTTCGTCCGGATGCTCAATGACGGCCGCCTGCAGACGTTTGAGCGCGCCGGGCACGTCCTCGGCGAGCAGGGCGCTGGGTACGCTGCCGCTGTGTCCCATCAACTTGATGAGCGTGATGGCCACGTCGCCGAACATGGTAATCGGCGCATACGCCTTGGTTTGAAATGTGATCAGCATAAGAGTGTCTCCTGGTCTCGTGATGGGACGGCGCACGCCTCGCCTGGCCGTCTACAATGAATTGCCTTATCGAGGGCATGGGGCCTGGATGATCGGGTCATCCTGTAACCGCGACTTACAATTGCCTGGGTAACGGCTAGAATGCAAAGCCCATCGATTCTTCATCCCGCCGAGAGATCATGACCGACGCCGCCGAGCCGCCACGCACGAATTTCATCCGCCAGATCATCGAGGCGGATCTGGCCTCTGGAAAGCATACGCAGATCGCCACGCGCTTTCCCCCCGAGCCGAATGGTTATCTGCACATCGGTCACGCCAAGTCGATCGTGCTCAACTTCGGTCTGGCGCAAGCCTTCGGCGGCACCTGCAATCTGCGCTTCGACGATACCAATCCGCACAAGGAGAACGTCGAGTTCGTCGAATCTATTCAAGACGACGTGCACTGGCTCGGCTTCGACTGGAACGATCGGCTCTATTTCGCCTCAGACTATTTTGAGCAGCTCTACGGTTTTGCAGTTGAGCTGATCGGGAAAGGACTCGCCTACGTCTGCGACCTGACGGCCGAGGAGGTGCGCACACATCGCGGCACACTCACCGAGCCGGGCCGTGAGAGCCCCTATCGCAACCGCTCTGTGGATGAGAATTTGGATCTCTTCGCACGCATGCGCGCGGGCGAGTTCGAGGACGGCGTGCGCACCCTGCGCGCGCGCATCGACATGGCCTCGCCCAACATCAACCTGCGCGATCCGGTGCTCTATCGGGTCAAGCACGGTGTCGTGCATCATCAGACGGGTTTGGCCTGGTGTCTCTATCCGACCTACGATTATACCCATCCGATCTCGGACGCGCTCGAGGGCATCACCCACTCGCTGTGCACCCTGGAGTTCGAGGATCACCGCCCCTTGTACGACTGGTGCATCGACAACGTCTCGGTGCCGTGCAAGCCGCGCCAGATCGAGTTCAGTCGACTCAATCTCGAATACACCCTGATGAGCAAGCGGCGCCTGACCGAGCTTGTCAGCGAGTCGCACGTCCAGGGCTGGGATGATCCGCGCATGCCGACCATCGCCGGTCTGCGCCGACGCGGTTATACGCCGGGTGCTGTGCGCAGCTTCTGCGAGCGTATCGGTATCACCAAGGCCGAGAACCTGGTCGAGATGGCCATGCTCGAGAGCGCCATCCGCGATGACTTGGACGCGAGCGCGCTACGGCGCATGGCCGTGCTGCGCCCGCTCAAGGTCGTGCTCACCAATGTCGCGCACGGACACACTGAGCAGTTGGAGGCGCGCAATCATCCCAAGGACGAGACGCTTGGAACCCGGCTGCTGCCGTTTGGTCGCGAGATTTACATCGATCGCAATGATTTCGAGGAGCATCCGCCCAAGGGCTTCAAACGCCTGGTTCCGGGCGGCGAGGTGCGTCTGCGCAACGCCTATGTGATGCGCTGCGACGAGGTCATCCGCGACGCCACCGGCGCGGTCTTAGAACTGCGCGCATCAATCGACCGCGAGACCCTGGGCAAAAATCCCGAGGGGCGTAAGGTCAAGGGCGTCATCCACTGGGTCGACGCCCAACAGGGCGTTGCCGCTGAGGTCAGGCTCTACGACCGTTTGTTCAGCGTGCCCGCGCCAGGCTCTGGCGGGGCGGATTATCGCGACCAGATCAACCCCGACTCGTTCCAGGTGCTTGATGGTTGCGTGCTCGAACCGGCCTTGCGCGAGGTGCGCCCCGGCGAGCGCTTCCAGTTCGAGCGCGAGGGATATTTCATCGTCGATCCAGACTCCACACCCGCGCGCCCGGTGCTCAATCTCACCGTCGGTCTGCGTGATACCTGGGGCAAGAGTCAGCGATGAAGGCTCCCCAGCGCGATGGCGCGGGAATCCCGCTGCATGAGCGACTCGTCGCCAACGCCGGGGTCAGGCTCTACGCCTCCTTGACGCCGCCGACCGTCATCCTGCGCCACTTTCGCGCCGAGGCCGATCGTGCGCTCGCGCTGACCCGCCAGATCCCCGAGGACGTCGGTGCCAGGGCGGTGCGCATCCGGCGGTTTCCGGGTATCGAGAACGACAGCCGGGATTGGTCCGTCTACATGACGCTGGACCACCTGGTGATGATGAACACGGCCATCATCGCGCTCATCCACGCGCTCTGTTCTGGACACACTCACGGGGTCGAGATCCAGATCGAGGACGTTAAGCCCCATGCCGATGCCGGAGCGGACCGCGTCACGGCGCTGGAAACCCTGATCGAGCGTTATTCGCATCAGATCGAGCGTCTCGGCGCCTTGCACGCGCGTGCACCGCATCCACACCCCTGGTTCGGTCCACTGACAGCGCGTCAGTGGCATGCCCTGGCCGCGTTGCACAATCGCATGCATCGCATACAGATCGAGAAGATCATTCGCCAGTTGGATTGAGGCCATGTCGGAGAGATGCATTCAAGACGTCGCGCGGGCGCAGCAGCATCAAGACCAGCTTGAGCGTCTGCATCGCGACCTGGAAGCCTGCCGACGCTGTCCCGCGATGTTCGGCCCGCCGGTGCACAGTCTGGCCGTACTCTCGCCGGTCATGATGATCGGACAGGCACCGGGAACGCGCGAGATTGAACAGTTGCGGCCCTTCTGCTGGACCGCCGGCAAGACCCTCTTTGGTTGGTTCGAGCGCATCGGACTCGACGAGGCGGCCTGTCGGCGTCTGACCCTCATCAGCGCGGTCTGTCGCTGCTTTCCAGGCAAGAATCCCAAGGGCGGCGACCGGGTGCCCGATCGCGACGAGATCGCGCGCTGCGCCGGCTGGTGGCGGGGCGAGCTGGCGCTGCTGCGCCCGCGCCTGATCCTGCCGATCGGCAAGCTCGCCATCTCCCAGCTCATGGACTGCGAGCGTCTCAGCGAGGTGGTCGGCCAGCAATGGCGGTATCGCCCCGAGCCTTGTCCCTCGGGGGAGGGCTGGGAGGCCGACATCATCCCGCTTCCGCATTCCTCCGGCGCCTCGACCTGGTTCAAGATGGAGCCGGGCCGAGCCCTGCTGGCTCAAGCGCTGGAGCTGATCGCCGCGCATCCGTCCTGGCGGGAGCTGGTGCGAGAGCACGACGGGCTGGGATGAGTGGCAGTTGTCAGAATCGTAGATGGGTAGAGCGCCTTGCTATACTCATGGATTGATAAGCCCCCTGAACCATTGGAATTTTATGTCCTCCGTTGTCGAACTCTACGAGGCTTTGGCCAACGCCCCGGATGATCGCGCCCGCGCGCGCGTGATCGCCGAGGCATTCGAGCGGCTCGAAGAGCGCTACCCGCACCTGCCCGATCTTGCAACTCAGCAGCACCTGCGCGAGACCGAGTTGCGTTTACAGCGCGAGATTGAGCAGGTGCGCGCCAATCTGACCTTACAGATCGAGCAATTGCGCGGTGAAGTCTCAACGGCAATCGAGCAATTGCGCGGCGACGTCAAGACCGAGATCGAGCAATTTCGCGGTGAGGTCAAGACCCAGATCGAGCAATTGCGCGGTGAGGTCAAGGCCGAGATCGAGCAGCTACGTGGTGATGTCAAGGCGGACATCGAGCAATTGCGCGGTGAGGTCAAAACGGACATCGAGCGCAGTCGCAACAGTCTCCTGGCGTGGCTCATCCCACTGATGTTCGCGCAAGTCGGCGCCATCGCTGCGCTGGTCAAACTGCTGTAAACCGAAGGGGCGCAGGATGGGTAGAGCGCAGCGAAACCCATCATCACCGCTACGGCTCTGCATTCCTCAGCTCCAAGCGACGTTCGACATGCTCAAGCCGTCGAGTCAGGGCATCGACCCGATCGTGGATGGACGGTAACGACAGCACCAACGTCCCCAGATGCTGTTCTTGCGCCGTCATGCGCAATTCGAGATTGGCCATCCGCTCGTCCAAACGCCCCATCCGCGCTTGGAGATCCTTCAGGATCGTCAGGACGAGGTCTTCAGTGCGAGAATCAGACATTGCCATCCCGAAATAGTGATTGACATAGCGAGAGTATATCATCGCCGTCCGCTGAGGGATGATCGCCATATCGCTACCCGCCCCCGGCGTGCGGGCTGCGTAACGGTCAGTTGTCAAAACCGTAGATGGGTAGAGCGCAGCGAAACCCATTGACCCCCACGCCGACCCGTCAGCATGGCACACCGCACAACGCCCCCGGTGTCCCAGGGGCGTTTCGCGGTCAAGCGCTGCAGCGGTGATTGATGGGTTTCACGGCCAATCGACATCTGTGCCAAAGGTCGAGATCAGCGTGTGGCCGTTCTACCCATCCTACCTTGCTATACTGGCTGCTGACCCAGACCCCTGAGCACCATTGAACCCTATGTCCTCCGTTGTCGAACTCTACGAGGCTTTGGCGAGCGCCCCGGATGATCGCGCCCGCGCGCGGGTGATCGCCGCGGCATTCGAGCGGCTCGACGAGCGCTATCCGCACCTTCCTGACCTTGCCACCCAGCAGCACCTGCGCGAGACCGAGTTGCGTTTACAGCGCGAGATCGAGCAGGTGCGTGCAAACCTGACCCTGCAGATTGAGCAACTGCGCGGTGAGGTCAAGACCGCAATCGAACAACTGCGCGGGGATGTCAAAACAGACATCGAACAACTGCGCGGTGAGGTCAAAACGGACATCGAGCGCAGTCGCAACAGTCTCCTGATGTGGCTCATCCCGCTCATGTTCGCGCAAGTCGGCGCCATGGCGGCGCTGGTCAAGCTGCTGTAAGCCGAAGGGGCGTAGGATGGGTAGAGCGGAGCGAAACCCATCGAACCCCGCGCCGACCCGTCAGAATGACACAACGCAAAACGCCCCCGGTTTCCCAGGGGCGTTTTGGTTAAGCGTTGGTGCGGTGGTCGATGGGTTTCACGGCCAGTCGGCGTCCATGGCCAAAGGTCGAGATCAGCGCGTGGCCGTTCTACCCATCCTGCCTTGCTTAAATGAACTTATTAGGTACCACACTTGCCTGGCTTGTACTTGTCGGCAAGATCGGTTGTGCACGCCCATTGTCCAGTAGTCGCATCGCGCGTCCAGGTAAGCGTTTTGCCATTGAAATTGTCGGCATTACCACCTTTCGTTGCGCATGCAATCGCAGTTGTGCCAGTCAGTGACACAGTGCAGTAGCTAGTGTCGGCAATTACCCCGATAAAGCCAGCGTCAGTTGTAACCAGTGAAGGAGCTTTGCCTTCATTAACTGCTTGCTCGAATCCAACCTTTCCGGGAGTAATCTCGGCCAAAGCAGATACTGCCTGCGAACGGATAACATAGTCTTGATACGCCGGAATCGCAATCGCCGCCAAAATACCAATGATCGCCACAACGATCATCAGCTCGATCAACGTAAAACCAGCCTGCTGCTTTCTCATGAATCTTCTCCATTGAATGAATAAGCGTGCCTCGCGGTGGAGGCGGAATCGGTATGGAATGCATCCGATCCTGACTGGGGTAGTTCAACTTCCGGGCCAATTCAGAAGAATCGCTATAACCTTCTGAATAGATTAATAAATACGTTTTCGCGCAAATCACGCTGCAACCTGCGTCACAGCTCGCAGCCGTGACGCGAGGGCCGTCTGTCATCCTGCTGAGGTGTGACAAGCATGCCCTGTCACACCACGCGCCACTGACAGGGCGGCAGGACCGGACGCGATTCGCCGTGCGGGTAGCCCCGGCTCTATACTGGCGATCAGCAGCTCGAACCGGGGAGTGAACGACGATGCCAGCAATCAGCCTCAACACCGCCGCCGCCATCAGCGGCCTGACCAAGCGCACCCTGTGGCGCTATATTCGCGACGGTAAATTGAACACAAATCGTGAATCGGGGGGGGGGGGGGGGAGAACCTATGTCGCGCTCGCCGATGTGCTGGCGTTGGCCGATGTGGCGCTCACGCCCGAGGACGAGGCGCTGGTGCTGGCCGCCGATGGCGACGACCCCGCAGCGCAATGCGATTTGGCACTGTGGCTGCTGGAAGCCGGACGAGCGGGAGCGGCGCGCGAGTGGCTGACCCGCGCGGCGCGCGCGGGCTATGCCGATGCCATGTGCTATCTGGGGCGCGATCTGCTCGAAGGGCAGGGCGGGGCGCGCGACGAGGCCGCCGGGATGCTCTGGCTGAGCCAGGCGGCGGCGCGCCACTCACCGCTCGGTCAGGCGCTGGTGGAGGCGCTGCACAGCGCCCAGGGACAACAGGCACGCGCGGGCGACGATGTGGCCGCGCTCAAGCGTTTGCTCGACGATGTCGAGCGCCAAGTGATCTTGCGCGTCTTGCGCGAGACCGCCGACCCGATTTGACGGGTGTCGTTTCGCGACACGGATATCTGGCGGCGAACCTCTGGGCGCAGAGCGCCGGGAAAGACGTGACACCGCAGAGCGGTGTCGCAAGCGCAATCGGCTGCGAGGCGGAGCGCCGGTTCGGCCTTGACACCGTCGAGGCATATTACGAGCATTATCTGACCACTGACCACTGACCACTGACCACTGACCACTGACCACTGACCATGAATCCATCATCTGTTTCTGCTCCAATGCGCTTCGGTCTCATCGTCGTCGGTGACGAGGTGCTCAATGGTCAGCGCGTGGACGGCCACCTGGCGAGCTTCAAGCGCATGATTCAGGCGCACGGCCACGAGCTGGCCTGGCATTGGCTGCTGCCGGACGATCCCGAGACGCTACGCGTGCATCTCGCCTTCTCGATGGCGAGGACCGACCCGGTTTTCGTCTGCGGTGGGATCGGCGCGACCCCAGATGACCATACCCGTGCCTGCGCTGCGGCCGCCGCCGGTGTCGCGTTGACTCGCCATCCCGAGGCCCGCGCGCTGCTTGAAGGCAAGTTCGGTGACGCGGCCTATCCGGGTCGCATCCTGATGGCGGATCTCCCAGAGGGGGCCGAGTTGATCCCCAACCCAGTCAACCAGATCCCCGGCTTCTCGCTCGCCGGTCACTGGTTTCTGCCCGGATTTCCGAAGATGGCCTCGCCCATGGCCAAGTGGGTACTCAATACGCATTACGAGCGCTGCGCGCTCCAGCGCGAGGCATCGATCGAAGTGCGCGGTATCCCTGAGAGCGGTCTGATACCGCTCATGCGCCGTCTCGGTGCGGCCCATCCCGGCCTCAGTCTCTTCAGTCTTCCGCATATGGGCGAGAATCCGTATATTCTGTTAGGGTTTCGCGGCCGCGTGGGGCTGGAACAGGCAATGATCGATCTGCGCCAAGCGCTTGCTGCCGAATCGATCGAGACCCGTGAGCCTACCCGCTGAATGTGGCAGATTGCAGCCACCGCGAGCGCACGCCGCTTGCGCATGGATTTATGCGTCTGTCCCAACGTTACTGCTCAGTGGTTCAACGCACTGATGGCGATGGCTATTCGTTCAATTCAACGCATACGGAGGAAGCGAGACGGGCAGCCTGACCGCGTTTGTACGCGGCACTTGCTCCCTCTCCGTTCTGAACGGCGGGGTTTCTCGCGCAAGTCTGATGAAAAAGCACTGTGCCATGTCGGCCCCTTGTAAAAATGCTTCACCCGCATTGCCCCCTAGCCCCCATGCGCGCGCATTCAGATTCTCGCGCGCAGTCGGTTTGCTCGCACTGCTGACGCTTTTCGGTTGCCAGCAGCAGCAACAGGCAGAGGCCCCCGAGGCGCCGCCACCCACTGTGACAGCGGTCAAGGCCGAATCACGCTCTATCGAGGAAGCGTCTGAGTTTGTCGGTCGGGTCGTCGCGGTGAACCGTGTGGAGCTGCTCGCGCGGGTGGAGGGGTTTCTCAAAGAGCGCCGCTTCACGGAGGGGCAGCAGGTCTCGGAAGGAGATGTCCTCTTCAAGATCGAGCCGGATCAATACGAGGCCGTGGTCGAGCAGCGTCAGGCGGATATTGAGAAGGCGAAAGCGGATGCAGGCAATGCCGAAGCCCAATTGGCGCGCGCGATGGACCTGCTCAAATCCAACAATATCGCACAGGCGAAAGTCGACGAGCTGGAGGCTGCGGCCTCGGTGGCCGAGGCCAGCATCTCTCAGGCGCAAGCGGCGCTCACGGCGGCCCGGCTGGATTTGGACTACACCCGGATTACGGCACCGATTGAGGGGCGGATCGGACTCGCGCAGATCACCATCGGCAGCCTGGTGGGGCCGTCCTCAGGGATTCTGGCGACCATCGTCAGTCGTGACCCGATCTATGTGCAGTTTCCGTTGACGCAGCGCGAGCTATTGTCGGCCAGACGCGCCATTAAAGCCAAGGGTGGCGACGTCAAGAGCGTCTTGACCAAGGCGCGGCTGCCCGACGGCACGCTCTACGATCATGACGGACGTCTGGATTTCGTCGACGTCACCACCAATCAGAGCACCGACTCAGTGACGATGCGCGCTGAACTGCCCAATCCGGATGGTGTCTTGGTCGATGGTCAATATGTCGGCGTGGTGCTCCAGAGCGGCGAGCGGGAGTCGGCGATCCTCATTCCCCAATCGGGGCTGCAGCTCGACCAGCAGGGCGTGTTCGTGCTGATTATCGACGCCGAGAGCAAGGCGCAGATTCGACGCGTCGAGACCGGACCGAACAAGGGGGCGGACGTCGTCATCGCCAAGGGCCTTGAGTCGGGCGAGCTGGTGATCACCCAGGGCGTGCAGAAGGTGCGTCCTGGTCAGGAGGTCAAGGTCGCGCCAGAAACGCAGGCCGAGGAAGGTCAGTTACCATGATCTCCGATGTCTTCATCGACCGGCCGCGACTGTCGATCGTCATCTCGCTGGTTATCCTGATCGCCGGCATCGTCGCCATTACCCAGATCCCGGTGGCGCAGTTTCCGGACATCGTGCCGCCGCAGGTCTCGGTCAGCGCCGCCTATCCGGGCGCCAGCGCCTCGGTGGTAGAGTCGACCGTCGCCCAGCCGATTGAGTCCAAGGTCAATGGCGTCGATAACATGCTCTACATGAAATCGACCAGCGCCAACGATGGCAGTTACTCGCTCAACGTCACTTTCGCGCTCGGCACCGACCCGGACATCAACACGGTCAACGTACAAAACCGCGCCAATCTGGCGATGGCGCAGCTCCCGGAAGAGGTCACGCGCCAGGGGCTTACAGTCAAGAAAAAATCCACCGCCATGCTCCAGGTGGTGGCGCTCTATTCGCCCAAGGGCGCCTATGACGCATTGTTTCTGAGCAACTATGCGACCATCAACGTCATCGACACCCTCTCGCGCGTGTCTGGCGTTGGTGAGGTCTTTCAGTTCGGCCCGCTCGACTACAGCATGCGTATCTGGCTCGACTCCGACACGCTCACCGCGCTGAGCCTGACCCCCTCGGACGTCATCGCCGCGATCCAGAGCCAGAACGTTCAGGCTGCGGTGGGCCGTATCGGCGCCCAGCCCATGACGCCGGACCAACAGTTTCAGATCACCCTCCAGACACAGGGTCGGTTGAGCGACGTCGAGCAGTTCGAAAACATCGTGGTGCGTGCCAACCTGGACGGCTCGGCAGTCTTGGTGAAAGACGTCGGGCGGGTGGAGCTGGGCTCCGAGCAGTCCGATTCGGTCAGTCGTCTTGATGGCAATGATACCGCCGGCATGGCCATCTATCTGGCGCCGGGTGCCAACGCGGTGGCGGTTGGGGACGGCATCAGGGAGGCGATGGAGGAACTCTCTGAGCGCTTCCCGGACGATATGGACTACACCGTTGTTTTTGACACGACGGAATTCGTCAAGGCCAGTCTGGAGAAGGTCGTGCATACCCTGCTCGAAGCCTTCGTCCTGGTTATTCTGGTAGTCTTCATTTTTCTCGGCAGTTGGCGCGCGACGCTGATTCCGCTCGTTGCCGTGCCAGTGTCACTGGTTGGCAGTTTCGCCTTTCTGCTCGCCATCGGTTTTTCGGCCAACACCATCTCGTTGCTCGCGGTGGTGCTGGCCATCGGGATCGTGGTCGACGACGCCATCGTGGTGGTCGAGAACGTCGAGCGCATCATGGAGGAGGAAGGACTCTCACCGCGCGCTGCGGCCAAGAAGGCGATGGGCCAGATCAGTGGACCGATTATCGCTATTACCCTGGTGCTGCTCTCGGTTTTTATGCCGGTGGCCTTCATTCCCGGCATCACCGGGCAATTGTTTCAGCAGTTTGCGGCGGTGGTGTCTTTCTCGATGTTGATCTCGGCGCTCAATGCGCTGACCCTCGCGCCGGCGCTGTGTGCCATTTTGCTCAAACCGACGACCCACAAGCGGGGTCTGATGCGCCATGTCCTGAACGGGATTGACCGGGTGCGCGATGGGTATGCCGCGATCGTCGGGCGCCTGGTGCGATTCTCGCTCCTGGTGTTGGTCTTGATCCTCGGCGTGGGTGTCGCGACCGGCTGGCTGTTTAAAATCACCCCGACAGGCTTCCTTCCCGAAGAGGATCAGGGCGCCTTCATGGCGCAGATCCAGTTGCCCGAGGGTGCTTCGGTCAACCGCACCCTGGAGGCGGTCAAGCAGATCGAGAAGCTGGTCATGGACGATCCTGCCATTGAGCATGTGCTCACCGTGCCGGGTTACAGCATCCTCGATGGCAGCATCCAGTCCAATAGCGCGATCCTCATTGGTAAACTCAAGCCCTTTGATGAGCGCAACACGTCAGACCTCAAGGTTGATGCGGTCATCAAACGGGTCGCCGCCCAGAGCGCCGGGATTGCGAGCGCGCAAGTCATGCCGTTTAATCTGCCACCGATCAGCGGACTTGGCACGGGCAGCGGTTTCGAGTATCAGCTTGAAGATCTCCAGGGCCGCTCACCCCAAGAGCTGGCCGGTGTCATGCGCGCCATGGTGCTGAGCGCGAACCAGGACCCCACGCTGGCGAATGTCTTCTCGACTTGGGGCACTGATAATCCGCAGGTCTTTCTCGACTTCGACCGTGAGAAGGCGCAGGTGCTGGGGGTTGGAGTCAGCGATATCTTCACCGCGCTCCAGGCCACGCTCGGCGGCTACTATGTCAACGACTTCAATAAGTTCGGACGGGTTTGGCAGGTCAAGGTCCAGGGTGAGCAGGAGGACCGCAAGGCGTTCGACGATGTCTATCGGATCCATGTCCGCAACGACAAGGGCGAGATGGTTCCGATCCGCGCGCTCATGTCGCCTGAACTCATCCTCGGTCCGCAGTTGCTGCAACGCTATAACAATTACCGCAGCGTGACCATGCAGGGCGGCCCAGCCTCTGGGAGTAGCTCAGGGGAGGCGCTCAGCGCAATGGAGACCATCTCGGACAAGACGCTGCCGAGCGGCTATGGTTTCGAGTGGACCGGGACCGCCTTCCAGGAGAAGGAGGCCGGGGGCAAGACGCCGATCGTGCTGGGGCTGGCGGTGCTGTTTGCCTATCTGTTCCTGGTCGCGCTCTATGAGAGCTGGTCGATGCCGGCAGCGGTGCTGTTGTCTGTCACCGTGGGTGTGCTGGGTTCGATGATCGCACTGACGATCGCCGACCTACCCAACGACCTCTATGCCCAGGTCGGTATCGTCGTGCTCATCGGTTTGGCGAGCAAGAACGCCATTCTCATCGTCGAGTTCGCGATGCAGCAGCGCGCGGAAGGAAAGCCCATCCTGGAGGCGGCAGCCAACGCGGCGCGTCTGAGAATCCGCGCGGTACTCATGACCAGCTTCGCCTTCATCCTCGGGCTGGTGCCGCTTATCACCGCCAGCGGCGCGGGGGAGGCGAGTCAGCGTGGTGTGGGTACGGCGGTGTTTGGCGGCATGCTGGCGGCCTCGCTGATCGGCGTGTTTCTCATCCCCATGCTCTATGTCGTTTTCCAGCGACTGCGCGAGCGGGTGCATGGAACGCCGACGGCCAGTGACGCAAAGAGCGATAACGGGGCAGGGGCCGAGGCTTGAGCCGGTTGTAGAGATTGGCGAAGGAAGCGGGCCGCAAAGCTCCCTCACCAGGCCCTTACGGGCAGAGCCTCACGGCCCGGTGGGTGGAAAGCCTGCACGTATTTCATTTCCGCTGGCTTGCCTCTCGCAGCCGCTATCCCTTCTCGCCTTGAACGGCGGGGTTTCTCGCGGAGGAACAGATGAAAAATCCAACACAAGCAAGCGTGCTCTTTGTCTGCATGGGCAATATTTGCAGGTCGCCGACCGCGCACGGAGTCTTTCGCAAGCTGGTTATAGATGCGGGCTTGATAGACGCCGTCGAGATCGATTCGGCCGGAACCCATGCCTACCATCTTGGCAAGCCGCCGGATCAGCGCGCCCAGCAGACCGCACACGAGCGGGGCGTCGATATCGGCGATCTGCGCGCCCGGCAAGCGACGGCGGGCGATTTCCACCGCTACGATTATGTGCTGGCCATGGATCATTACAACGTCGAGTGTCTCGCCGCTATCTGTCCGCCGGGGCTAGAGTCGAAGCTCAGGCTATTGATGGATTTCGTGCCGGACCAGGGGATTCGCGAGGTGCCCGATCCCTACTATGGTGGACAGTTCGGATTCGATCAGGTCTTCGACATGGTGGAGGCGGCGTCGCGGGGGCTGCTGGCCGATCTGACGAGCCGACACCTCTGAGTGGTCTGCGAACCCGGCCCATGGCCGGGTTCGGCTGAACATCTGAGGTAGCGCTCGCGCGTCAGCTCTGTAGCTTAGGCGACACCTGAGTCCCGATCGGGATCTGTGGTGGGGGCAGAGGCTGCGACCTTGGGGGCTGGCCGCTCGCTGTCGCTGCTGGTCGACGCGGCTGGTTCTGCTTGCCGCGAAGCCTGAGAGGTCTCGCCCGATGCGCCCGTAATGGCCCGCAACGGTTCAGGGGCTGGAAGCATGCGCTGGGGCGCCTCGCTCGTGCGCTCGACGTCTGGCTGTTGCGCTGGAGTGTTGCTTGGCGCTGAGGGCGCAGGCTCGACAGCCGCCTTCGCCTGCGTTGCCTCGGCTGATGGTCTTGGGCGCTGCGCTGCGCCAGCTTTCACGTTTTCTGATGACTCGGCAGGTGGCTCGGTCGATTCGCTCTGCTCGGAACTGACTGATTGCGATCCATCAGCCGCTGCTGGACGGCGCCGGTTGCGCCCGCCACGCCGACGGCGCGATGAGCGCGAACGCTCCGTGGGTGTTGGCGCACCGCCGTCATTGCCCTGATCGCTGGCGGTGTCGGTGTCGGAGGCCGCGTTTTCCGTAGTCGCAACATCGCTTCGCGATCTGTCGTTGTCATCTTCGGCTACGGGGCGCGCACGCGCTTTAGACGAACGCACGGGGCCTTGGTCGGAGTCTGTGCGAGCGGCTGAATCGGTCTGTGACGTCTGTGGCAAGTCACGTTCGGGTGCGCTTTTTGCGCTTTCAGAAGCCGATTGAACGACGTCACGCTCGGCTGCGGCGGCGCTGGGATGCGGCGCTGTTGCATTGGCCTCGTCGCGCATTGACTGATCGTCCGTGCGCGGTGCGCTAGTGCGTCGGCTGCGGCTTTTGGAGCTGCTGCGGCGACTACCCGATTCTGTTGAGCGCGTCTGATTGTGGCCTGAAGCGTCGCTGCCACCGGCCTCATTCACCGCGTCGGTTTGACGCCCGGCTGCTTGGGTGTCGCGTCGTGGATGTGCCGATGACTGCCGATGCCCGCTCGTATCACGGGTCTGTGGCTTGCGTCCTGCGCTGGATCGTTCATTGCGCTGCGCACGCGTCGCCGGTTGGGCTTTGGTGGACTTGGGACGTGCGTCATCGGAGCGATGCGAATCCGCTGTCTGGCTGGTGGATTCGCGCGGCTCATCGGCGTTTTCGGCATCCGGGGCGCGTGTCTGGAACAGGTTCGTCCAGATGCGTTTGAGCAGACTGTCGGAGTCGTTGCGCTCGGACTCCGGGGCTGGTGTCGGTACGCTCGTGCGTTGCGACTGCTGTGGTACTGGTGAGCTGGGGGTAACCTGCTTGACTGCTGGCTCCTCGAACTTAACCGGCTCGCCGAGCTTGGCGTAATGCGGTACGGCATCGTCCTTCAGCGGGGTGACCATTTCATGGCTGAGTAACTCCTCGCTCTCGCCCTTGTCGGCATCCTGACCGCGCACACGCTCAATGGTGTAGTCTGGCGTGAGGATGTGCTCGTTGGGAAGCAGCAGAATCTCGACGCCCTGCCGCGCTTCGATCTCGAGGATGGCGCGGCGTTTTTCGTTGAGTAGGAAGGTCGCCACGCTGACCGGGAGCTGCGCCACAATGCGCTGCGTGCTGTCCTTCATCGCCTCTTCCTCGACGATGCGCAGGATCGACAGCGCGAGTGATTCAACCCCACGGATTGCGCCCTGACCCTTACAGCGCGGACAGAGTTGCTGGCTCGATTCGCCGAGCGATGGGCGCAGCCGTTGGCGCGACATTTCCAGCAGACCGAAACGCGAAATCCGCGCAATCTGCACGCGTGCACGATCTTGTTTCAGGGCCTCGCGCAGACGGTTTTCGACCTCACGCTGGTTTTTCGGTGGAGTCATGTCGATGAAATCGATCACGAACAGCCCCCCGAGGTCGCGCAAGCGCAGTTGGCGAGCGATCTCGTCGGACGCCTCAAGGTTGGTGTTGAGCGCGGTCTCCTCAATATCAGCGCCTTTGGTCGCGCGTGCCGAGTTGATGTCGATCGACGTCAGCGCCTCATTGTAGTCGATGACGACCGAGCCGCCCGAGGGCAGTCGCACCTCGCGCTGAAAGGCCGATTCGATCTGACTCTCGATCTGATAGCGAGTGAACAGCGGCACCTCGTCCTGATAGAGACGCAGCTTTTTGAGATTCTGCGGCATCACCTGCCGCGTGAAATTCTCGGCACGCTCGAAGACGGCGCGGTCATCGATTACGATCTCGCCGATGTCTGCGCGCAGATAATCACGCATGGCACGAATGATGACATCGCTTTCCTGATAGATCAGGAAGGGCGCTTTGCGGCCTTCGCCGGAGCTGACGATCGCCTTCCAGAGCTGGTGTAGATAGTTGAGATCCCACTGAAGCTCCTCGGCGTTCTTGCCCACGCCCGCGGTGCGCACGATCAGCCCCATGTCCTCGGGGATTTCGAGCTGACTCATGGCGTCGCGCAGCTCGCTGCGCTCCTGTCCCTCGATGCGCCGCGAGACACCGCCCGCGCGCGGGTTGTTCGGCATCAAAACCAGATAGCGTCCGGCCAGCGAGATGAACGTCGTAAGGGCGGCGCCTTTGTTGCCGCGCTCTTCTTTGTCGATCTGGACGATGACCTCGCGTCCTTCACGCACCGATTCCTTGATGGTGGTACGGGTACCGGGCTTGGTGGTGTCGGGCTCGAAATAGGCGCGCGAGATCTCCTTGAGCGGCAGAAAGCCATGGCGCTCGGAGCCGTATTCGACGAACGCGGCCTCCAGGCTTGGCTCGACGCGTGTAATGATGCCTTTATAGATATTGGCTTTTTTCTGCTCTCGCCCTGGTGATTCGATGTCCAGGTTGTAAAGTAACTGCCCGTCGACGGTCGCGACGCGCAACTCTTCCGGTTGAGTTGCGTTGATGAGCATTCTTTTCATGTTGTTCCTTTTTCACACACCACGGCGCGTGACCCGTGGTTGGGCGCCCCGCTACGGATCTGTGTAAGGATCTCGCAGTCGGTTCGGCGCGTCGCTTCAGGCATCATAAGGAGGTCTGCCCAAGGCATCGGCACTGTCCGTTCGGCCAATCGCCGTAGCGTAAGGGGCTTGAACGGGCACGCGCGCATGAATAATTGTTTACGGGCCCAAATGGGCACCCGCGTTGGTCGGGCGATCCCAATGTATGGGAGTGAGGCCCGCTTTGGAGCGGCTAAGATGGCGCCGGCTGCGCTGGTCTGACTCGACGCGAGCCACACGGGGGAAATCGCTGGGTGTAGAATCTGCTTCGCTCAACGTGGCAAGCTGGCCGGTAGCACCACGCGACCCCTCGGGCAGCATGGTGAGCTGTTGGATGCCGGACTAAGCATGAGCGTCGCTGGCGGTACCCGTTTACCGGGCGTTGGATAGCAGCACTCATGGATGCACTAGCCGCTCCGGGAAAATAGTTATATCCATCGGCCAGCGCAGGCCGCCAATCTTATCAGTGAAACTTTCTAGCAGCAATTGAGCCATTTGGCTCCAGGTCCAGAACCCATTGAAATCGCCAGATTCGCATTCCGCCCCAAGATCGCACAGCGACCCCGAAACCAAGGTATCTTCACACGCCTCAGAGAAGCATCATGGGGTTCGCATGGCTGCGCCACAATATGTGCGTGTCGATCAAGAGTCGCACGGACAACGCATCGACAACTTTCTACTGCGTTTCGTCAAGGGCGTGCCGCGCAGTCATGTCTATCGCGTCCTGCGTCGCGGCGAGGTTCGGGTCAACAAGGGTCGGGTAAAAGCCAGCCAGCGATTGTGCGAGGGCGACATGGTGCGCATCCCGCCGATGCGTATGAGCCAGAGCGCACCCGCGTCGCGTGCCCCGCAAGGTCAGTTGGCACGGCTCGATGGCGCCGTCTTGCATGAGGACGCCCGTCTGCTGGTGCTCGATAAGCCCGCAGGCATGGCGGTGCATGGCGGTAGCGGTTTGAGTTATGGGTTGATTGAGGCGCTGCGTCAACTGCGCCCAGGGTGTGAGCTGGAACTGGTCCACCGTCTCGATCGTGAGACCTCCGGCTGCTTGGTCATCAGCAAGCGGCGTAGCGCGTTGCGCGAGCTGCACCGGATCATCCGCGAGGGCGCGATGCGCAAGCGTTATCTGGCGCTCATGATCGGCGAGTTGCCGCAACCCGAGATGCTGGTCGATGTCGCGCTGAAAAAGAACGTGCTGCGCGGCGGAGAACGTCTGGTAACGGTCGATCAAGCCGAAGGCAAGGCCTCGCGCACACGCTTTCGCCGGTTGACCCGCTTCGTCCATCACGGCCAGCCGATCACGCTGGTCGAGGCCGAACTCATCACCGGGCGGACCCATCAGATCCGCGTGCACGCAGCGCACTTGGGCGCGCCGCTGGCGGGCGATCCCAAGTATGGTGACGGTGCGCTCAACCGAGCGCTCAAGGATGTCGGGCTGACACGCTTGTTCTTGCACGCATCTGCCCTGAGCTTTCGGCTCGATGACATGACCCAGGCTCTGCGCGTGGAGTCTTCATTGCCCGATGAGCTGCAGCGGGTTCTGGATGCCCTGGAGGCGCTGAAGTGAGATTTGAGCTGATCGTCTTCGACTGGGATGGCACTCTGATGGATTCAGAGGCGCGTATCGTCGCCTGTCTCCAGCGCGCCTTTACCGATCTGGGACTCAGTGCGCCGACCCGCGAGTCGGCGCGCGATATCATCGGTCTGGGACTCGATGAGGCGATGCTGCGACTCCTGCCGGGGTCAGATGCGGCGATTCGGGCCAGTCTGGTGCTGCAGTACCGGCGTCACTTCCTGATCACCAATCAGACGCCGTCGGCGCTGTTTTCCGGCGCGCGCGAGGTGCTGGACTGGTTGGCTGGGCAGGGTCGTCTGCTGGCGGTTGCCACCGGTAAGAGCCGTGCCGGACTCGACAGCTCGCTCACCGAGACCGGTCTGCGCGGCCACTTTCATGCCACCCGGTGCGCCGACGAAACCTTTTCCAAGCCCAATCCTCAGATGCTCTTTGAGTTGATGGATGAATTAGGTGTCACTGCCGCCGAGACCTTGATGGTGGGCGATACCGAATACGATATGCAGATGGCAGGCAACGCCGGGGTGAACGCCCTGGCCATTGGACATGGTGTACATGCACCCGCGCGGCTCTGGTTGCATAACCCGCTGGGTTGCCTGGAGTCACTGCATGCAATCCCAGGGTGGTTAACGGCGCTCGACGTGCCGCAGGAGAGAGACAGCGAATGAACTGGAAATTCTGGAAACGGCGTGAACACGACATGCCATCGCCCGATCAGCCCGATTGGGAACGCGCCGTGCTCAATCGGCTCGCTGCCGGGTATCTGCGCGATCAACGCAGTCGGCGCCGCTGGGGCAATCTGTTCAAAGTGCTGGTCTTGCTCTATCTGGTCGCCCTGCTCATGATCGCCAATCTGCCCAGCCTGAGCGATATGACGTCCGCTGGCGAACAGCACACCGCACTGATCGACGTGAAGGGCGTCATCGCCTCAGATACCGACGCCAGTGCCGACCGGGTCATCAGTGCACTGCGCGCCGCCTTCAAGGCCGATCGGGTCAAGGGCATCGTCATGCGCATCAACAGTCCGGGCGGAAGCCCCGTGCAGGCCGCCTATATCAACGACGAAATCGAGCGCCTCAAGGCCAAGTACAAGCAGGAAAAAGACCAAGACATGCCGGTCTATGCCGTCGCGGTCGATCTGTGCGCCTCGGGCGGTTATTACATCGCAGTTGGCGCGGATGAGATCTATGTCGACAAGGGCAGTCTGATCGGCTCGATCGGGGTACTCATCAACAGCTTCGGATTCCAGAAGGCCATGGAGGATTTCGGCATCGAGCGCCGACTGCTCACGGCAGGCGCGAACAAGGGCATTCTCGACCCCTTCTCACCGCTCGACCAAGGCCAGCGCGACTTCATCCTGAACGTGCTCGATACCCTGCACCAACAGTTCATCGCCGAGGTCAAGCAGGGTCGCGGCGACCGGCTCAAGGGTGGTGACGAGCTCTTCAGCGGTCTGTTCTGGAGCGGCCAGGAAGCCGTCGAGCTGGGACTTGCCGATGGTCTGGGCAGCTCCAGCTACGTGGCGCGCGAGATTATCGGCGCCGAGAAGATCGTCGAGTACACGCGCAAGCGCGACCTGTTCGAGTCGCTCGTCAAGCGGCTGGGCGTGAGCTTCGGGGCCGGGATCATGCAGACGCTCAATAGTTCGGTTGGCCTCAATATGCCACGTTGAGCCACCGGCGTCGGCATCTGGTCTGCCCTGTGTAGAGCCGTGAGTTTGATAAAATTCATTGATGCCACGGTATATAGAACCTATATTCTGTGGCGCTGCACAAATAGACAGCGTTCCGCCATACCTTCACCGCACCTCTGCTCCTGAAATCAGCCCGTGCGCGATGGCTTCGCTGTCACTCGATTCAGGTAGCCAGTTTTAGCAAAGGTTCGAGCATGCAAATATCCAGACCCGTTTTCCTGGAGCTGTGGCGCATCAAACTGCCCATTACAGCGACCGTGTCGATTCTCCACCGCGTGAGCGGCGTTCTGATGCTGTTGGCCATTCCAGGCGCGGCGCACCTCTTTCATCAGGCCCTATCCGGGCCGCAGGGGTTTGCGGCGACGATGGCATTTCTGGATACCTGGCCAGTCAAGCTCGCTCTGTTAGTGATGCTCTGGAGCCTGCTCCACCATTTGGCGGTCGGTGTACGGCATCTGGCGCTGGATCTGGGGTTCGGGCTGGATCGGCCCGTCGCGCGCGCAACGGCCTGGATCTCGATGATCGGGACGTTGGTGGTGCTCGCGCTTGTCGTGGTTTTGGGAGGATAAGCTGATGAGTCGTCAAGCATCCGGAATCATGGCCTGGTTGATCCAGCGATCGACGGCCGTCTATCTGGCATTGTTCTCAGTCTATCTGGTGGTGTATTTCATCTTCAATGCACCAACCCGGCATGCTGAGTTGGTGGCTTGGGTCAACCAGCCCTGGGTTGCGGTCGCACTGATGCTGTTTGTGCCCGTGGTTCTGGCGCATGCTTGGGTCGGCATTCGCAATGTCCTCATCGATTATGTCCATCAGGTCGTGCTGCGCGTCACGCTCATGACGCTGTTCGGATTCGTTCTCGTCGCATCCGGGCTATGGGCCTTGAAAGCGATCATTACCGCTGGTCTGGGAGGGTAGGTCCCGCATGAGTCTTCCAACACGTCATTTCGATGCCCTCATCATCGGCGCTGGAGGCGCCGGGCTGAACGCGGCGCTCCAGTTGGCCAGCGCCGACCTGCGCGTGGCCGTCGTCTCCAAGGTCTATCCGACCCGCTCGCACACCGTAGCCGCGCAAGGCGGCGTGAACGCCGCGCTTGCCAATGTGCTGCCCGACTCCTGGCACTGGCACATGTTCGACACCATCAAGGGTTCGGACTATCTGGGCGACCAGGATGCCATCGAGTTCATGTGCCGTGAGGCGATTCCGACGGTCTACGAACTCGAACACGCCGGTGTGCCGTTCTCGCGGCTCGACAACGGCAAAATCTATCAGCGCGCCTTCGGCGGACAGAGCCAGAATTTCGGCGGCGATCAGGCCGCGCGCACCTGCGCAGCGGCAGATCGCACCGGTCACGCTATTTTGCACACGCTCTATCAGCAGAATATTCGCGCGCGGACCCATTTTTTCGACGAGTTTTTCGCGCTCGATCTAGTGCGCGACGCCGAAGGGGTGATCTGCGGTGCTCTGGTGCTGGAGATTGAGACCGGCGAGCCGCTTTTGATCGAGTCTAAGGCGACGCTGCTGGCCACCGGCGGTTTCGGTCAAGTGTTTCGTACCACCTCAAACGCCCACATCAACACCGGCGACGGCACGGCGATGGCGCTGCGCGCGGGCATCCCACTCATGGATATGGAATTCTTCCAATTCCATCCGACCGGCATCGCCGGTAAGGGCATGCTCATCACCGAGGGCACGCGTGGGGAGGGTGGCTATCTGGTCAACAAGGACGGCGAGCGTTTCATGGAACGCTATGCCCCCAGCGCCAAGGATCTCGCCAGCCGTGACGTGGTCTCGCGCGCCATCGTCACCGAGGTCAAGGAGGGGCGCGGCTGCGGTGAGCATGGTGATCATGTCTTGCTCAAGCTCGACCATCTCGGCGAGGAGGTCATTGCCAAGCGTCTGCCGGGCATTCGCGAGTCGAGCAGGATCTTCGCCGGTGTCGATCCGGTCATTGAGCCGATACCCGTGTTTCCGACCGCGCACTATGCCATGGGCGGTATCCCGACAGACCGTTTCGGGCGGGTCGCCATGCCGGCGGGTCACGGTGCTGAAGAGATCGTGGCCGGACTCTATGCCGCGGGCGAATGCGCCTGCGCATCGGTGCATGGCGCCAATCGTCTCGGCGGCAACTCGTTACTGGATATCCTGGTATTTGGCCGTCTGGCTGGTAAGGACATCATCGAGTTCGTGCGCGAGAATCCCTACCGGCGCACGGCGGACACGGCGAGCGTGGACCAGGCGATGGCGCGTCTCACCCGCTGGGACCAGAAGGGCGAGGGGACCAGCGTCCAGCAGATGCGTGCCGAGCTGCGCAAGTGCATGGAGGACCATGCCGGCGTGTTCAGGACTGAGGACGTCATGGCCGAGGGTTACCGCAAGCTGTGCGAGTTGCGCGAGCGCCTGCCCGAGGTACGTTTGAGCGATCACTCCAGGGTCTTTAACACGGCGCGGATCGAGGCATTAGAGCTCCAAAACATGATGGATGTCGGTATCTCCATCGCCGTGTCCGCACTGCATCGCCAAGAGAGCCGTGGCGCCCATTCGCGCCCAGACTATCCCGACCGCGACGATCAAACCTGGCTCAAGCACAGTCTCTACTACCAGGAGGGCGACCGGATGGACTACAAACCGGTGCGCACCAAACCCTTGACGGTCGAATCCTTTCCGCCGAAGGAGCGCGTTTACTAATGAAGATCAGTGTGTATCGCTTCGATCCCGACACCGACGCCAAGCCGCGTATGCAAGACTACGAAGTCCAGGTCTCCCAGGGCATGATGCTGCGCGACGCTCTGCTCGAGGTGAAGAAGCAGGACGAGTCGTTTAATTTTCGCCATTCCTGCGGCGAGGGTGTTTGTGGTTCCGATGGCGTCAACGCCAATGGGCGCAACGTGCTCGCTTGCGTCACTGCGGTCGCTGATCTCAAGCAGCCAATTGCGGTGCGTCCGCTGCCTGGGCGGCCGGTCATTCGTGATCTGGTCGTGGACATGACGCAATTCTACGAGCAGTATCGCGCGGTCAAACCCTATCTGATGCGCAAGGATCCACTGCCCGAGCAGGAGATCCTGCAAACACCTGCCGACCGCGACAAGCTCGACGGTCTCTATGAGTGCATCCTGTGTGGCTGCTGTTCCACGGCCTGTCCGTCCTTCTGGTGGAACCCGGACAAGTTCCACGGACCGGCCGCATTGCTGCAATCCTGGCGTTTCCTTGTCGATACGCGCGATCAGGCAACCGAGGAGCGGTTGGATGCACTGGAAGGCCCGTACAAGCTGTTTCGCTGTCACAGCATCATGAATTGCGTGGAGGTCTGTCCAAAAGGACTGAATCCGACACGCGCTATCGGTAATATCAAGGATCTGATGTTAGACAAGGGGCTGTGAATGAATGGCTCCACGCCGGATGACGCACGAGAGTTCAGGCGGCTGCGCTGGCAATGTCGGCGCGGCATGCTCGAACTCGATCATCTCTTGAGTCGCTTTCTCGATCTGGGTTATGCCGATCTGGACCTGGAGAGACAGCGTCTGTTCTCGAGTCTGCTGTGCGAGCAGGACCAGCGCTTGAGCGACTGGTTCATGTTCCGTTCGGAGCCTGATCCGCGCTTTCGCGACCTGGTAGAGCACATCCGCGTGGTCGCCGGGGAGCATTGCCCGGTGTAGCCGATGGGTTCGCACGCGGACTTCCCGCCGCTCGTTATCCGAGCACATTACTCACCACGTCTGGCGTTGTTCGCCGGGGTTAATCACGCCCTGGCGTCCGCGCTCGTCTGGGCGCTGCCGCTCGGCATCCATGGCGTCGCGCTGATGCTGCTGGTCGCCGCGAGCGCAGGCTATGTCGGTTATGTCCATGTGCTGGCGCGCGCACCCTGGTCCATCCGCTCGGCGACCTGGCTGGTGGATGGAACCTGGCTGCTGATCCTGGCATCGGGGCGGCAACTGCCCGCGCATCTATCAGCGTCCACATTCGTTTCCCTGCCCCTGGTGGTGCTGAACTTTCGCTGCGGCTGGTGGTATCGGCGCGCCTTACCGTTATTCTCGGATGCACTCGATGCCGGGGAGCTTCGGCGTTTGCGTCAGCAACTGCGAATTCGCACCATGGACGCAATTTCGGACCGCCAGCCGATGCGATGATATCGCCGTGTGCTATGCCGACCCGACCCTGGCGAACGAGCAACTCGGGTGGTGTGCCGAACACGGTGTCGATGACATCGTCTCGGATGCCTGGTGTTGACAGTGTGCCAATCCCGATGGCTACGACTGAGTCGGTAACCGCAGTCGAACCTTAGCGCCACCGAGCGGGCTGGATTCAATCTCGATCCGGCCCCCGTAGGCTTCGCTGATCTCACGCACCATGGCAAGTCCGATGCCGTGTCCGGGGGTCGACTCGTCGGCGCGTGTACCCCGTTCGAGCAGCCGCGCGACCGCGTTGGTGGCGATCCCAGGACCATCATCCTCAATCAGCAGGATCAGCTCCGAGCGATCGGATCGCGCGCTCAGGTGGATTTCGCTCCGGCACCACTTAAAGGCGTTGTCGAGCAGATTTCCAAGCATCTCCATCAGATCGCCCTCGACACCCCGAAACAGGATCGTCTGATCGATGCGCGAGACGAGCGTGACCTGTTTGTCGCGATGGACCTTGCGCAGCGAAGCGATCAGGCGCTCGGTGGTGCGTGCGACCCGAATCGGCGGGGCCAGTGTCGCGGCCCGCTGGCTGCCCGCGCGCGCGCGCTGCAACTGATACTCCACGATGTGGCCCATGCGCAGCAGTTGCTCGCGTAGCAGTTCGAGCGTGGGCGAGGGGACACGCCCCTCGTCGATGGCACCCCGCATCACCGCAAGCGGCGTCTTGAGGCTGTGCGCGAGATCGCCGAGCGTGTTGTCCAGGCGCAACTGCCTGGCGCGTTCGTGCGCGAGCAACGCGTTGAGGTTGCCGGTGAGAGCCTGGATTTCTTCGGGGTAACGCCTCTGGATCTGCGCCTGGCCGCCGGTCTCGATTACTGCCAGCTCGGCGGCGACCTTGCGTAGTGGTTTCAGACCCCAGCGCAGAACCAGCACCAGCGCGACGAGCATCAGCAGGGTCATGGCGCCCAGCCATCGGGCGAGGCTGGCGCGAAACTCAGCGACCTCAGACTCGAAGGCCGAGGCCTCCTCCGCGACGACAAAAGTGTAGTCCTGCGGAATGCGCCCAGTCGCCCAAGTCACCCCGAAAGCGAGCACGAGATAGTCGCTGTTGGTCTCGCCGCGCAGCCGCTCGAAGTTGCGTCGTCCTGGTGCCTGCGGCAGTGGGGTCGGCGCTTCGAAACCCATGGCGGACAGAGATTTCCAGACCGGGTCGCCGAGTGCGTCCAGAACCTGGGCATAGAGCCCCGAGTCCGGCAGGCTGAGTCGGGACTCAGCGAGCGCATTCGGAAAGACAAAACCGCTCTGGTCTTCCTCGCCGGCCGCCATGAGCAGGAAAACCTGTGCTTGCAGACGCTCCTCGCGCGCGGCGAGCACCGCATCGCGCACGGCCTGCTCCAGTGCCAAGCTGGTCAGGAGAACGAAGATGGTCAGCACTGCAGCGGCCGAGAGCAGCACCCGCGTGCGCAGCGACCTCATTCGCCGTGGCTCTCCGGGGGCGCTTCCGCCAGATCGAGCCGATAGCCTCGGCCCCGGAGTGTTTCGATGGGGTTGAGCTGGCCGTCGGGATCGAGTTTGCGTCTGAGCCGTCCAACCAGCACCTCAATGACATTGCTCTCGCGATCCTGGTCGTGGGGATAGAGCCGGTCGGCGAGCGCCTGTTTCGAGAGAACCTTGCCGCGATTGGCCGCGAGCTGTTCGAGCAGGCGGTATTCATAGGCCGTAAGCTCGACCGCGCGCTCGTGCATCCACACCTGCTCGGCGTTGAGATCGAGTCTCAGCGGCCCGATGCGCAGATCGCGCGAGGCCGTCCCCGCAGCACGCCTGACCAGTGCGCGCAGACGCGCCAGTAGCTCCTCGTTGTGAAAGGGCTTGACCAGATAGTCATCGGCGCCGGCCTCCAGTCCCTCGACCTTGTCCTGCCAGCGATCGCGCGCGGTCAGAATGAGGATGGGCAACAGACTCTCCTTGAGTCGCAGCGCGCGGATGATGGCAAGCCCCGACATGCCGGGGAGTCCGAGATCGATAATTGCGGCGTCGAAGCTGTATTCGGAGGCCAGATACAGCCCTTCTGGGCCGTCTCCGGTGCCTTTCGCGACACACCCATCGTGCGTTAAGCGTTCAATGATCTGGCGACGCAGCTCGGGTTCGTCTTCGATGATGAGGATGTGCATGCGCGCTTTGAGTCAGTCTTCAGCGATTGGGCACGAAGACGTAGCGAACCTTGCCGTCCGGGGTCAGGATCTTTACCTGGAAACCGCCATCGGCAGACTTGACCGCCAGGACTCGGCCCCCGGTCTGTTGACGCGCGATCTCGCCGGCTTGGGCCGCGCTCATGTCGCCACTCAGGCTGGGCGTGGCCCAAGCCGCTGACAGCAGCACGAGCAGCATGGCGACGACCGGGGTTATATTGGAAAGTCTCATGGTCGCATTGGCTCCCTTCGCTCGGTAAGACCCGCTGGAATCTAGCACAGTCGCATTTTTCGTCGACCGCGCGACCGACGACCGCATGATATGGTCCGCCAGAAGCCCCATGGTGCGGTCGGGTCGCTGTCCTTGGACTCAGTCTGCTGGCCGAGTCCGATCGCGGGATCGGCTCAACGATAGATGATGGTCATTCCGTTGCCCAGGTGCAGTTTGGTCGGCGGAGCGCGGTAATAGTCGCCGCGTCGCGGCCGCCGCGGTCCATCAGCATAGACCCTGGAGCGCGCTGCGTATCGGTCGTGGCGCCGCTCCCATTTATCGTGCTTACGGTGGTGGTGCCAGTCTTCATGCTTGCGCGGCGGGGTGCTCCAGCGCTCGCTCCTGTCGTGGCTCCGGTGGTGATCATGGCGTCCTCCGTGGGCGGAGGCCATGGCGGGCACCAGCAAGGCTCCCGCGATGGCGGCGGCGGAAACCAGTGTCAACAAACGGTGTGTTTTCATCCGATGACCTCCTCGGTCCGGTGCGTGGACGGGAGCCTATCTCCCATCGTCGTGACCATCCTACACGCCCGAGCCTGAATCACTGCTGAATCAGCGCCGCGTCAGCAGGATCAGATCGTCGCCGCGTTGGATGCGCAGGCTCGACAGCCCCTTGGACTTGCGCAGCACTGAGGCGATATCGCGCAAGCCGCCGATGCGCTGACCGTTGACCTGGATGATGCGGTCACCTTCGCGCAATCCGGCATGCCAGGCCGGACTGTCCGGCTCGACGGTGCCGACCGGGACTGCGGGTATGGCGTCGCCTCGATTCAGCGTGCCGAGCAGCGCACCCGTAAGGCTCGACGAGATGCGCTTGCCAGGAGCAAACGCGCGGTAAGGATCGGCGATCTCGCCGCGCAGTTGACGTGAGCGGCCATTGCGGCTGATATCGAGCTTTACCTGCTCACCCACCCGCAGCAATCCGAACTGGTTGCGCAGATCCGATGAGCCGCGTACCGGCTTGCCGTTGAGCGCCAGAATGACATCGCCTTCGCGCAGACCGGCGTCAGCCGCCGCCGAGTCTTGATCGACCACGCTCACCAGTGCTCCGTCGCGGCTTTCGATGCCCAGCGCGCGCACCAGCTCATCAGTCAAATCCTGGACGCTCATGCCGAACAGACCGCGTCTGACGGTACCGAATTCCGTGATTTGCTCCATGATGGCGCGCGCCATGTTGGCCGGGATGGCAAAGCCGATGCCGATATTGCCGCCGCCGGGCGCCAGGATCGCGGTGTTCATACCCACCAACTCGCCGCGCAGGTTCACCAGGGGACCGCCTGAGTTTCCGGGATTGATGGATGCATCGGTTTGGATGAAATTCTCATACCCCTCGATGCCGAGCCCGGTTCGACCCAAGCCGCTGACGATCCCAGAAGTCACCGTCTGGCGCAGCCCGAAGGGGTTGCCGATGGCGACCACGAAGTCGCCGACCCGCAGGGCGTCTGAATCAGAAAACGACAGGGCCGTGAGCCGCTCGGCTGGGATACGCAGCACGGCGACATCGGTCTCGGGGTCCGCGCCGATCAGGGATGCCTCGAGCGTTCGACCATCGTGCAGGGTCACTCGGATCTCGTCGGCCTTGGCGATGACATGATGATTGGAGAGCACCAGGCCCCGCTGCGCATCGACGATGATGCCCGAGCCGAGGCTGTTGCTCTCGCGGCGCTCGCGTCCCTGAGGAATGTCGAAAAAGTGCCGGAAGAAGGGATCTCTGAGCAGCGGGTGATCGGCGGCCTTGATGTGGGTGATGGTCGAGATATTCACCACTGCGGTAACGACGCGCTCGAGCATCGGCGCCAGCGTCGGCAGTGGCTGACCATCGACGACCGGTGGCAGGCTGGCCTGGGCATGCACCAATGGCAGCAGCAGGGCGCAGAGAATGCCGAGCAGCCTGAAGGGGGCTTGGATGGACATGATGAGATCGCTGAATGGTGGCGAAAGAGTGAAAACTTAATGGTCTGGGCAGGGATGCGCAATCCGGGCGTGTACGACGAAGCCCGCGACGGTACGCGAGCAAGGCATGGCGGCCGTCGAGTCGGCACTTCCGCCTGGTGGCAAAGGGATGCACCGTGGGGAGGGTGTGGTCAGAGTTCATGGCTCAATCTTCGATGACATTCGTCGACTAGAAATGCCAGAGATCCCGGACACAGTCAGGTGCGCAACTGAGGTTTTTCCATTGGCTTCTGAAAACCCAGCGTTGGTCGATCATATCAGAGAACCAATCGGAGAATCGCACGCCCCTCGCCGAGCTTTCCTCGTAAAAGCGCGCGTTGCCAAGGAGCGTGTGGTCCACGCCCTGACCGAGATAGAAGCGGTAATTCCAGGTCGTGACGGCCGTCCACCACATGGTGCTCTGTGCCTTGAACGTCCACTCGAGTCCCGAGACGAACAAGGCGTTCGGATCGACCCAAAGCGTCGGCTCGTTCAGGTGCTTGGCGAGATTGTAAAAGAGGATCTGCGTACTATCCAGGGCGCTCGAATATTGACCGAAGCGGGCATTGGGATGCTGCCAGCCAAGCTCCCTGAAGGTCTCGATCATCAAGGTTTCCGGTCCCGAGGCGAAGGCGTTCTCGAGCACTGGGTCGATGTTCTCCCATAGGCCCCAAACGCCGTTTGGCGTCAGCGCACGTCGATAGAGGTCGTCGGTGATGATGCCGTTTGCGGAGTCGACGAGCACGCGAACCTTGTGGGTCCAGGGGAATGTCTCGCTGACGGCGCGATAGTTGTAGAGCACCCCATAGCCGCCGGCGCTGACGCCGACCAGAATGATCTCCTCGGGTTCTCGACCAATCTCGTCGTAGTAATCGCGCAGAGAATCCAGGACTGCCAGGACGTTGTCATGACCGTGATGGCGGATCGGCCACTGACCGCCGCTCGGCAGGTCGTAGAGCGTCTCCCTAGAGCCGAAATGCAGATCCCCAGTGCAGTAGGGGATGAAGACCTGGGTATGGCCGCGCAGCGGATTGCGCGGGTTGTCGAGGTCGGAGATCCCACCGAGTGCGGCAAGGCGCTCGGGTGTCTCATTGATACCAAGGTCGTAGACGGGGGTTTCTGTCAGCGCCGAGCCGATACAGGTGTGTGAATCCCAGCAAGCGCCGCCGCCGTCCCAGTTGATCAGGAGCCGGGCAGGGTCGCCCGCGCGCATGAAGAAGCTAAATTGGGTCTCTGCGGGCGTCAACACCGGTCCGCCTTCCGTTTGGATCAGTCGCGGACCACCTGAGCAGCTCGGCGTGCGTGGTATGCCCTGATCGTCCTCGAACTGCGTGGGAACCTCGATCCGTTGCCACTCGGCGTGCGTGTCGGCCGCGAGGACGCTGGTCGCGATTGTCGCCAGCAATATCAGCGGTGCAAGGATTGCCGTGGTCAAACGCATGGTCTTCAACCTCGAAATCATTCGATGTGTGAGTTACGGGGGAGATTTCCGCCTGTTGTTCCGAAATCAATCTAGTGGAAGTCAGGATAGTCGATTCCGCACGCTGCCGTGGCCGCTATGCGGGCATGAAAAAGCCGGGCGTTTTGCCCGGCTT
>JARIBS010000005.1 GCA_029257385.1 Thiorhodococcus sp. | reverse complement strand
GGAAATACGCATGGCTCAGGTCTCCCGATCAGCGCACGGCGTTGATGAGGGTGTCGAACATCTCGCCCGCGACGGAGATGACTTTGGCCGATGCCTGATACGCCTGTTGGAAACGCAGCAGATTGGCTGCTTCTTCGTCAAGGTTGACCCCGGAGATGGCCTCGCGCTGGGCCTGGGCGGCCTCCAGCAGCGTGGCGCTTGAGTCGCGGGCGATCTGGGCCTGCCGGGTCTGGCTGCCAACGTCGGCGAGGATGCCGCTGTAGGCGTCCTGGATGGTCGTTTTGTCGTCGACCGTGGGCATGTTCTGGATCCCGGCCAGCGCGAGCATGTTGCGGTTATCGCCTTTATTGCCCGCGTTGCTGTCGACGACGAACTCGTCGCCCGTCTCGATGTCTCCCTGGATCTTCAGCTCCCAACCGTTAGCACGGATGGTCGTGATGCCATCGTTGGTTTCGACGGAATCAGGATCAAGATCGACGCCATCGACCCTGTAGCCAGAGGCCGAGGCAGTGTTCCGCTCGACGATCGCGCGGGTCATGAGGTTAGGAAACTCGGCGGGATCCGCATCGACCGCACGCACGCTAAGGATCCTGCCTTCGCTCTGGTTGAGCTCGGACGGCTCGGCGTAAACCGCACCTGCCGCGGCGATCTTCTCGGGATCGGAGGCCGCCACCCCTATCCCGCTCGCGGCGAGACGGGTGGGCTGAATAGTCCAACTGTCGCCCGCTGTGGCGCTCATCGCCGAGATGTCGATGCGCATCCCGTCCGCCTCGTAGATGCCGCCGCCGAGATCCTCCAAGTCGACCGACTCATTCGAGGGGATGCGTGACATCTGGTAGCCGCCGCTGAAGGAAAGGCGATAATCGCTCGCTGTCAGTTCCGAGACATTGGAAATACTAACGGCGGGCGATCCGGATGCCTCATCATTGGACGGTTCCTTATTGGGCACGATCTCCGGCAGGGTAAAGAGATCCTGGCCCAGCTCGCCATTGAGATCCAGCCCAAGCCGGTTCTGATCGTTGAACTCGGTCGCGAGATTCAACGCGATCAGCCCGAGCTGTTTCTGGGGACCATCGAGCATCTCCCCACGAGTCTCAAGCAATCCGCCGATCTCCCCGCCGCTCATGAAGCGCGTGATATCGACGGCCGTCTTGCCACTGCCCGTCTTCAGGCCGATCTGCACATTCTTCGGGTCGAGTGAGAGATTGTCCGTGACCAGCTCGCTGGCGGTGCCGCCCATCACCAGTGTCTGGCCGTTGCCGATAAAGACCGAAAGCGAGCCATCATCCTGCTCGACCGTGCGCACATCGATCTTCTCGGCGAGCTTGTTGAGAATGTTGTCGCGCGCGTCGAGAACGTCGTTGGGAGCAGAACCTGCGGAGTAATCGGAGACAATCCGATTGTTGAGTTCGGCTAGAGACTTGGAATACTGGTTGATCTCATTGACCGTGGTCTTGATCTGACCGTTGACCAATCCGCGCTGCTCCTCGAACAGACCGTTGAGCTGACCGAAACGCTCGGTCAGGTTCTCCGCCGCGTTGAGCATGACGATCCGGGCGGGCAGCGAGGTCGGATCGCTGGCGACATCCTGGATGGCGTTGAAGTAGTTCTCGAGCACCGGCGCGAGTCCTGTTGAGTCGTCGGCCAGGAAATTATCGACGTTCTCCGCAAATCCGGCGCGCACGGCGGCGCTGGCGCTGTTGGAGAGATTGGTGCGCAGTTGGGCATCGACCAGATTGCTCTGGATGCGCTCGATAGTCGAGACCTGCACGCCCTGGCCGATGAACATGCCCCCGAGCATGTGCGGATTCTGGGTCTGCAGCTGCACCCGCTGGCGGCTGTAGCCCTCGGTCGAGGCGTTGGAGATGTTGTGACTGGTGGTCGCCAGTGCGCGCTGATAGGCGAGCAGACCGGAAACCGCCGTGCCCATGATGCTCATATCGACTCAATCCGTTCGCGATGAATGCGTTGCGCCTGGTCCGCCCGCAAGAACGCGCGGCGGCGTCGCTCACCCTTGTGATGTGTTATCGGCCGCTTTGACCGAATCTTGAGCCCCGGTTGCCACTTGCTGCTCCAGTCCGTCGCTGATGTGCAACAGCCGATCGCGAATGCTGAGGATTTTGGAAGCGTAACGTGGATCGGTAGCATAGCCGGCTTTCTGCAAACCATGGATGAACTCCTCGCCCGAGGTGCTCTCCAGGGCATCACCGTAGCGCGGGTTGCGCCGCAGAAATGCGACATAGTCGACGAACGAGTCGGCGGGACTGGCGTAGGCGCGAAACTTGGCCTGCTCGCGCCGCGCAACACCGCCACGGTACTCCAGCGTCCCGACCGAAACCTTCTCGCCCTTCCAGCTCCGGTCGGCCTTGATGCCGAACAGATTGAAGCTGCTCTCGCCGCCGGAGGTGCGCGGCACATGCTTGCCCCAGCCGGTCTCCAGCGCGCTCTGCGCCAGCAGCACGCTGGTATCCATCCCCAGCGTCTGCGCGGCCTGGTCGGCATAGGGCTTGAGAAAGGCGACGAACTCCTCTGGGCTGCTCGGCGGCCATCTGCCCTGGGTGCTGACCTTGATCGCTGCGCTGGGCGCAACGCTGGCGGCGCTCTCCGGCTTGGCAGGGGTCGTCACGGCATCGACGGCGGCGTCGACTTTCTGACGCTTCATGCTTCGGAGCATGGGATTGCGCTCGGGGACGATCAGATCGGCCGGATCGCGTGCGGGCCGATCCTCGCTCGACTCCGGCGCCAACTGCTGCAGCAGCGCCTTGCGGATGCCCAGACCATCGCCCTCGCTCAGGACGGTCGCGACCTGCTGATCGTACATGTCCTGATAGAGCTTGGTCTGATCGGAGTCGAGCAGCCCATCGCCCAGGCTTGCCGAGCGCATCTGTCTGAGCATCTGTCCGACCAGCAGCGACTCGAAGGCACGGGCTGCGGCATCCACACCCTCGGCGCTGCCGCTGCGGGCCGAGCGCGCCAGCGACTGGTAGGACGCCGGATCGCTGACGAGTCCGGTCGGTGCCGCCGTGGTGGCCTCAAGCGCGAGCGTGGCGTTGGAGGAGAGCATGGCCGACTCAGATCACGACCAGCTCGGCGCGCAGGGCGCCGGCTTCGCGCAGTGCTTCGAGAATGGCCACCAGATCACCGGGGGCGGCGCCCACCTCGTTGACGGCTTGGACGATGTCGCCCAGCGCGGTGCCGGGGGCGAACAGGAACATGCGATTGTTCTCCTGCTCGATGGCGATATCGGTCTGGGGTGTCACGGCGGTCTGCCCGCCCGCCATCGGACCAGGCTGGGTGACCTGGGGATTCTCGCTGATGGTGACGGTGAGGCTGCCGTGGGAGACGGCCGCTGGCAGCACGGTGACACCCGAGCCAATGACGATGGTGCCGGTGCGCGCGTTGATGATGACCCGAGCCGACGGTACCCCAGCCTCGACGGGCAGACTCTCAAGCAGCGAGACGAAGGAGACCCGCTGACCAGGGTCGTCGGGCGCGCGTACCTGGATGGAGGAGCCATCCAGCGACTGTGCGACCCCCTCGCCGAGCGTCTGGTTGATGACCTCGGTCATGCGATCGACGGTGGTGAAGTCAGGGCGGCGCAGGTTCAGCACCACATAGTCGCCCTGCGCGAAGCCGCTCGGGACTGCACGCTCGACGGTCGCGCCGTTGGGGATGCGCCCGACGCTCGGGACGTTGACGGTGATGCGGCTGCCATCGGCCCCGCCGGCGCCGAAGCCGCTGACGGTGAGGTTGCCCTGAGCCATGGCGTAGACCTCGCCGTCGGCCCCTTTGAGCGGCGTCATCAGCAAGGTGCCGCCGCGCAGACTCTTGGCGTTGCCGAGCGAGGAGACGGTGATATCCATTCGCTGACCGGGCTTGGAGAAGGGCAGCAGGTCGGCAGTGACCATGACGGCCGCCAGGTTCTTGGTCTGGGGATTGACGTTGTCCGGCACGGTGATGCCGAGCTGGGTCAGCATGTTCTTGAGGCTCTGAACCGTGAAGGGCGCCTGTGTGGTCTGATCGCCAGTGCCGTCGAGTCCTACGACCAGACCGTAGCCGATGAGCTGGTTGTCGCGCACCCCGGCAATCGTGGCCAGATCCTTGATGCGCTCCACGCCGACGCTGCTCCAGTCGGCGCTGGCGCCATAGTCGCCGAACGTGGGTGGGTTACCGGCAAGCGCGACCGTGGGCAAGTATGCAAGCCCCATTGCGAGCAGAGCCGCGCCGGTGAATGTCTCAATCCTGTTCATTATCATCGACCTCAAATGGGCCAAATCGGGCTGTTGAAGAAACGCGACAGCCAGCCCTGGGCGTTGCTGTCCTGGAGTGCGCCGGTGCCGCCGTAATAGAGCTGGGCATTGGCCACTTGTGTCGATTGCACGGTGTTGCTGGTGGTGACGTCCTTGGCGCGGATGATGCCGCGCAGTCGCACGAACTCGTTGCCCTGGTTGATCCCGAGCCACTTCTCGCCCTGGATGGCCAGGTTGCCGTTGGGCAACACCTCGGCGACAGTGACGGTGATCTCGCCGCTGAGCTGGTTGCTCTGGCTGGAGTCGCCCGAGCCGTCGAAGGTCCGTCCACCCGTCGATGATGCGCCGAAGAGCGACAAACCCTCGTCGAGCAGCGTCTCGCCGGCCACGTTGAGATTGCCCACGCTCATGTCCAGCTCCGAGTCCTTGGAGGTCGAGGTCGCCGACGACTTCTTGGCGTTGGTCTTCTCGGCCAGCACCACGGTGACCAGATCGCCGACACGCCCGGCCTTGTCGTCCTCGAACAGCCCCGGCCCACGCGCCGCCTGGAAGATGGCGCCATTGTTCGCCACGGCGGGTTTGGGCGCGATTGGCGCGGTCGGTCGGTACTCGGCCGAATCGCCGGGCTTCGGTGGGTTGAGCGTGCTGCAGGCGGCAAGCAGGCTCGCCGCCGTCAGCATCAGGAGCATGCGCGCGATCGAATGGGACATGGCGATTTTGGGCCTCATGGCTGGCTATCGGCCCAGGTTGTTGTTGGCGTACTGGAGCATCTGGTCGGCTGCGGAGATGGCCTTGGAGTTGACCTCGTAGGCACGCTGGGTCTCGATCATGTTCACCAGTTCCTCGGCCATGTTGACGTTGCTGGTCTCCAGGGCGCCTTGGGTGACGGTTCCGACGCCGTTCTGGCCGGGGTTGGACTGCTGCGCGTTGCCGGAGGCGGCGGTTTCGAGATAGATGTTCTCGCCGACCGCCTGCAGACCGGCCGGATTGACGAAGTCCGCGAGCTGGATGGCGCCCAACTCGACGGGCGCGGCCTCGCCGGGCAACTGGGCGCTGACGGTGCCGTCGTTGCCGATGGAAATCGTCAGCGTGTTCTCCGGGACCACAAGGCCGGGCTGCAAGGCATAGCCGTTGGACATGACTACCTCGCCATTGGCATTGAGCTGGAAGGTGCCGTCGCGGGTGTAGCCAAGCTCGCCGTTCGGCATCAAAATCTGGAAGAAGCCCTGCCCCTGAATGGCGATGTCGAGCGAGTTGGCGGTTTGGACGATGTTGCCCTGGCCGAACAGCTTCTCGGTCGCCACGGTGCGCACGCCGGTGCCGAGCGTCAGCCCGGAGGGGAGCTGCGCCTCCTGCGTGGCCTGTGCGCCGGGTTGGCGGATGGTCTGGTAGATCAGATCCTCGAACACCGCCCGGCCCTTCTTGAAACCATTGGTATTGACGTTGGCCAGGTTGTTGGAGACCACGGACATGCGGGTCTGCTGGGAATCCAGCCCGGTCTTGGCGATCCAAAGTGCTTGGTTCATGCTCTATTCCTCTTCTATGCCGACCCGGCTGATCGCCCGCTAGCTGATCGCAAGCAGGCGGTTGTGACTCTTCTCGATGTCGTTGGCGGAACTCATCATCTTGATCTGCGTCTCGTAGGTCCGCGAGAGTTCGATCATCCGTGTGAGGGCCGCCACCGTATTGACGTTGCTGGTCTCCAGCATCCCCGTGACCACCCGCACATTGGCGTCGGCCTCGGGTGCCTGACCATCCTCAGCACGAATCAGGCCATCGTCGGTCCGCCTAAGCCCCTTGGTATCCGGATCGACCAGACGGATGCGGTCCACGGCGGCCAGGGCGTTCGGCGAGGAGCCGAGCGGGCGGATGGTGATGGTTCCATCCCGACCGATCAGCAGGCTCTCGTTGGGCGGTATGGCGATTGGACCGCCATCGCCGAGCACCGGCAGACCGCGATCCGTCAATAACATGCCGGTCGCGTCGATGTGCAGGTTGCCCGCCCGCGTATACGCCTCTCCACCGTCGGGCGCCTGAACGGCGATGAAGCCCTCGCCCTGGATGGCGATGTCCAGATCCCGTCCGGTGCTTTGCAGCGCGCCGTGGCTGAAGTCGATGGCCTGGTCTCGGACCTGCACATAGTCGCGCGAGTCGTACACCGGCCCGCTCACCGGTTCGGTGTAGGCATCCGCCAGCGCCTGCCGGAAGCCATGGGTAGTGGCGTTGGCCAGGTTGTGGTTGTTGATGGCCTGCGCGTAGAGGTTCTCTTTCGCGCCGGACATCGAGAGATAGAGAAAACGGTCCATAATTCACCCCTTGGCCGGACGCCGCATCAGCGGATATTGATGATGGTCTGGGTGATCTCATCGGCGGTGGAGATGGTCTGGTCGTTCGCCTGGAAATTGCGCTGCGCCGTGATCAGATTGACCAGCTCTGCGGCAAGATCGACGTTGGATGCCTCCAGACCGCCGGACTGGATCAGCCCCAGATTGCTGGTGCCGGGATCGCCGTAGATGGGATCGCCCGCTGCGAACGTCTCGGCCCAGTTGTTGTTGCCGAGCTGCTGCAAGCCTTGCGGGTTCTTGAAGTTGGCCAGTGCGACCTTGCCGAGCGCGGCGGATTGGCCGCTGGTGTAGCGGGCGAATACGACGCCGGTCTGGTCGACGTCGAAGCCGCTCAAGCGGCCGGTCGTAAAGCCGTCTTGGGAGAGGTCGCTGACTGAATATTTGGTGCCGTATTGGGTCAAGCTGGAAATGTCGATCGTCACCTCATTGGTAGCTGCCGGGGGGGCTGCAGTCAGATCGACCGGACCGATCGTCGCGCCATTACTTGGTAAATAATTATTCTCCAAGTCAAATTTTGGCTTGAAAGGCAGACCAGTGGTTGCAGCGGTATCGATTTTTCCATTCGAGTCAAAAACGATATCGATTGTTTGCGACGGATCTAGTGTTGATCCATCGATCAGTCCATCTAACTCCGCATAGACTTTCCATTTTCCTGGATCTGATGTAACGGGATCAGGCGGTACTGCGGCAATACCTGTTTTTTGATAATACAGCGTCATTGTGCGCGACGTGCCCAAAGAATCGTAAACCGCCACGGATGTCGAATAGTTATATGTATCAGGGTCATTGATATCGATATCTGCTATTAACGCACCTGCCGAATCAACCGGAGGCATGGCATCTGACGTCAGATTCATAACCGCATCCACAGAAGTTGTGGCCGCTGGCGCTCTGTCTCCAAATTCCAACTGCAGATCGCTCATCACACCCGAATTGAACTTCGTATCCGTCACCCCTTTGTCGACAGGTTCATACACTTGAAGGCGCTGACCACTGCTATTGACAACATAGCCATTGCGATCGATCTGAAATTCTCCAGCACGGCTGAAGACCCGCCCGCCATCGTCGCTCAAGACGAAGAACCCCTGTCCATTGATGGCGAGATCCAGCGAGTTCTCGGTGTACTCGATGTTGCCCTGCGAGAACTGCTGGGTCGTCGCGGCCAAGCGCACACCCGATCCGATCGCAGTCTTGCTGATGCCCCCATAGGCTTGGGCAAAGACATCGGCGAACTCAGCGCGCGATTGCTTGAAACCGGTCGTGCCGGTGTTGGCGATGTTGTTGCCTGTCACCTCGAGGTCTGCGGACGCGGCGTTCAGGCCACTCAATCCAATGCGAAAAGGCATGATATTCTCTCCAATGTTACTGATGAAACGCCCGAGCCGAGATCAGCCGATGCGATAAACGTCGGCGAAGCTGACACTACCGATGCCCAGCACACTCAGCATCAATCCGCCGCCGTTTTTGTCCATGGTCACGCTCTGTACCTCTCCGTCGAGCAGCGTCTCGAGCGACTCGGTGGCGCCATCCGTCTGCGCAGTGACCTTGAATTGGTAGGCTCCAGCCGGGGCCGCCGTTCCGTCATCGAGCAATCCATCCCAACTGAATTCCTGCAAACCAGAACTCAAGCTGCCCAGATTGATCGTTCGCACCAGATCGCCCCCCGGACCCAAGACCTCGACATTGACGCTGCCGACCGATGACTTGAGGTTGAGTGCACCGCTGACGCCCTGCCCTTCGTCGAGTTCGGCCGACTGTGCCGGAATCAAAACCTTATTACCCACCAGCGAGGCCGCCTGAAGGGTCTGATTCTGGCTCATGGTCTTGGACAGCTCGCCGAATGCGCTGCTGAGTTTCTCAATGCCGGAGACGGTGGAGAATTGGGCCAACTGTGCGACGAAATCCTCGTTCTTGACCGGGTCGGTAGGGTCTTGATTCTTCAATTGGGTGATCATCAGATTGAGAAAGTCGTTCTGACCCAACTCATTCTTGTCGGTCGTGGCGGCCTTGGCGCCGTAGCTCTTCAAGCCCAATCCGTTCACATAGTCCTGTGTCAATTCAGCCATGGTGGTTTTCCTTAGCTCTGACCAACTTGAAGTGTGCGTTGAAGCAATTGTCGCGATGTATTCATCACCTCGACATTGGCCTCGTAACTGCGTGAGGCCGACATCATGTTAGCCATCTCCTCGACCACACTGATCGCCGGTCGGAAGATATAGCCTTCGTCATTGGCCTGTGGATGATTTGGCTCATAGGTGGGAATGGCCTCGGCTCGGGAATCCACGATTCCCGAGACACGCACGGGCATAGCCGCGCCATCGGGGTCTGCGGCGTCCAGAACCGTCTGGAACAGCACTTGTTTGGCCTTATACGTCTCCTCCGGCGTCGATGCCGCCGTGCTCGCATTGGCGAGGTTGGAGGCCACGGTATTCAAGCGCACGGATTGCGCCGTCAGCGCCGATGCGGAGGTATTGAAGAGACGGAATAGATCGGTCATTGGTTTACTCTCTGCGTAGCGCGGAGCGGATGCCGGAAACACGGCGATTCAGGAACTCGAGCGTGCTCTGATAACGCATGGCACTCTCAGCAAAGGCCGCGCGCTCCAATTGCGGATCGACGGTATTGCCGTCCAGCGAGGGCTGCGCGGGGATGCGATAGAGAAACTCTGGATCGAGGCTCGTGCCCTGACCGGCGAGCGTCAGATGACTGGCGCTCGTCCTGGCCAGCTCCAACCCGCCGCCCTTGCCCTGTGCTTGGGCCAGAGTCGCGCTGAAGTCGAAGTCCCGGGACTTGTAGTCCGGGGTATCGGCATTGGCGATATTCGACGCCAGCAGCTCGGTGCGACGGGCTTGCAAGTTCACCGAGGCGGGCAGAATTCCGAGTGCTTTGTCGAGAGAGAGGCTCATGGCGCATCGATCCGTCAGCTGAGTTGCATGAACTGCGTTACATCAGCCAATGCATTCCATGTGCCATTTTTTCAGTTGGCAGTGCCGTCAACGTCGGCGGAGCACGGTGCCATGCGGGGTGCGGACGATCTCGAAGGCGTCGGTGTAGGAGGTGGCGGCTTCGGAGGCGCCGACAAGTAGATAGCCGCCGGGGTTCATCTGACGGGCAATGCCGTCAAAAATACGTCGCTTGGTCTCAGCAGAAAAATAGATCAAGACATTGCGACAGAAGACGATGTCGAACTTGCCCAACAAGGCGTATGAATCAAGCAGGTTGAGCTTCTGGAAACGCACCCGGCGCTGGATCTCTGGCTTGATCTGGTGGCCGTTGGCGACGCTGTCGAAGAACTTCTGGCGCCGCTCGCCACTGAGTCCCCGCGCGATGCTCAGGCCGTCGTAGAGACCGGCGCGCGCCTCGCTCAGCACGGTCTCGGACAAGTCGGTTGCGATGATGCCCACGGGTGTGGTCTTGGGTGGAAAGGCGGCTTCCCATTCAGCGACCACCATGGCGATGCTGTAAGGCTCCTGACCGCTTGAGCAGGCCGCCGACCAGATTTTGACGGGCCGTTGCCTGGCCGCAAGTTCCGGCAACAGCACCTGACGCAGGATCTCAAACGGATAGGTGTCGCGAAACCAGGAGGTTTCGTTGGTGGTCATGGCATCAATGACACGCGACTTCAGGGTCGGATTCGACGACTGGCGCAAGGTCCGCAGCAGATCCTCGACCTTTGCGAAGCCGAACTCGTCGAGCAGGCGCGAGAGACGGCTGGAGACGAGATACTGGCGGTTCTCGCCCAGCACCAGCCCGCAGCACTCGGACAGAAACCGAGCGAAGTCGGCGTAATCCCGTGCATCGATCAAGACGAAATCCTTGGGGTTGCTTCGATTGTCACAGAGACTCCGGGCGCTTGTTCCAAACGCAACCAATGTAGCGCTCCAAGGCCGTGACATTGCCTTGCGCCATACTTAAGCGCGTCGCACATGCTTGACTACAGCCGCAGCCAGCTCATCAGGGTCGAATTTAGCCAGAAAGCCATCCGCACCGGCGCGTTTGACCATATCAATATTGAACTGCCCGCTGAGCGATGAGTGCAATAGCACGCGCAGCGTCTTGAGTGCGTCGTTCTCGCGGATCTTGCGGGTCAGGGTATAGCCGTCCATGCGCGGCATCTCGATATCGGCGATCACCAGCTCGATGGTCGAGTCCACCATGTCGGCCGCCGCCAGCTCTTCGAGATAATCGAGCGCGGCCCGACCATCGGAGCGCGTCTCGGTGCGGAAACCCAGCTCGGTCACCGCGCGCTCGACCTGTTTTCGCGCGACCAGGGAGTCGTCGACGATGAGGATGCGCCGATCGTGCGCCAGCGCCTCGGCCTGCTTCTGCACATCGGGCGAGATGTCCTCCTTGAGCCGGTTGATCTGGGCGAAGACGCGCTCGACGTCGATAATCTCGACCAAGCAGCCATCGACCTCGGTCACGGCGACCAAATAGCTGTCCTGTCCGGTGCCGTGCGGCGGAGGCTTTACGGTCTCCCAGTTGACGTTGACGATACGATCCACCGCCGACACCCAGAAACCCTGCACGGAGCGATTGAACTCGGTGACGATGACTTTGGCGTCCTCGTCGAGATCGACCTGCAACGAGGGAAATCCGATCGCCTGCGCAAGATCGATGATCGAGACGGTGCGTCCGCGAATGTTGGCGACACCGCAGACGATCGGGCTGGAACCCGGAATGTGTCGCAGCTTTGGCTTAGCGATGACCTCGCGGACCTTGAAAACATTGATGCCGAAAGCCTGCTTGCCGCCGAGATGAAACAGCAGCAGTTCCATACGGTTCTGCCCGACCAACTGTGTTCGTTGATCAATGTCGTCAATAAACTGACTCATCTTACCGCCTCTCGCTCGAATGTTGTCGCCCTAAAGGCTGTTGGCGCCCTGTGGCTGAGATTCTGTTACAGGGATCGAACCGCGCGCACGGATGAGTGCCTGAATACAATCCACTCAAGATCACCATAAATCAGCTTTTGAAATATTGACTCGATTGGCATTTCTCGAGGCTGAGCCAGATCATCGAGATGCCAATACCCCGTCACACATAGAGCGGCGCGCTTCATGCATAGTCTTTGCCAACTCAGAAAAGCGCGAGAATGTCGTGATATGAAATCAAACGGATCGATCATGCGAGATCGCAAGCCTGGTTTACTGCGCGGGCTGACCGGGCTGGTACTGGTGATCGCAGTGGGCACCGCCTGCGGCGAGGAGTACGAACCGCTGGAACGCATTTTGACGACGGCGCGCGACTTTCTGAGCGCAACGCTCACCCACACTAACGGTGTCGAAACACACATCGAGATCGGTCGACTTGACAGCCGTCTGCGCCTGGCGCGCTGCGCGCAACCACCGTCGGCACAGCTCGCTCCCGGCGCCCGCACGCAGGGCAATACGACCGTCAACGTCAAATGCGCCGAGCCTGTTAGCTGGTCGATCTTCGTTCCAGTAAGCATCGAGCGTCATGCGCAGATCGTTGTGGCGGCGCGCGCACTGACGCGCCATCAGGTCATTCGTCCTGAGGATATCCGCCTTGAGCATCAGGACACTGGACAACTCAGCAGCGGCTATTTCTCCGATCCGAGCGACATCGTCGGAATGGAAGTCAAGCGCCGACTCATGCCGGGGCAGATCCTCGGCACGGCCCATGTCGCGCCGCGTCAGCTCATTGAGCGCGGACAGGCGGTCACCCTGTATGCGGCCCGGCCGGGACTGACGGTGCGGATGAAAGGCGAAGCGCTCGAGAGCGGCGCGGAAGGACAACGCATTCGTGTGCGCAATCGCTCATCCAAGCGTATTGTCGAAGGCCATGTGGAACCTTCCGGCGCGGTGCGCGTCGCCTTTTAATAAAGCTTGATATAGGCTTGCAACGTCGCCACGGGGTTTAAATTGCTCTACAGTTTGGCCAGACGCGGCCGTTATCCCAAGGGAACCCATAGACCCGGATCAGACCCATGGATATCAAAACGCTGACTGGCTCCAACCCGCGGCCCGAGGGGACAACCTCTGGCGCTAAACCGCGTGACGTATCGACGCCAACCGATCAGCCAACCGCAAAGAGCGCCAGCACGCTCGGCGAGTCGGTCACGCTGACGCAAACGGCCAAGAGCATGAAGGCCGCTCAAGAGCGCGCGGGCACGGCGCCCTTTAACGACGCCAAGGTCGCCGAACTCAAAAGCGCGATCGCCGAGGGCCGCTACACGATCGACACTGCGCGTCTGAGCGAACGCATGCTCAGCGCCGAGCGCCTGCTGTCATAGAGTCGACACATCCCAGAGACGCCGCAACCAAGAGCTTGACGATTTTATGGAGCGCATACGCCAATTTACTGCCTCACTCGACCACTCCATCGGACTCATCCACCGACTGGAGTCGACCATGCTTGAGGAGATGCGCGCAATCCAGTCCCATGAGCCGGACCGGCTCCAGGAGATCGTCTCCGAAAAGCTTGAGCTGGTGACCCAGCTTGAGACCGAAACGACGCAGCAAAAAGTCTGGGTCGAGTTGGAAAACTACGATTTCACGCCCGAGGGCATCGCAGGCTTCATCGCTGCCTTCGACCAAGATAATCGGCTTGCCCAGCGTTGGTCGGACATTCGCGCATCCATCGCGCGCTGCGATCGGCTCAACAAGGCGAACGCTCGTCTCATCGAGCGCGACCGAAAGCGCATTGCCCTATCGCTGCGCATTCTCAGAGGCGAAGACGGCGTCGGCGCGACCTATAATCCCCAAGGGCGACCAGAGGCCGATCATCAACACCGCCGCACCATCAGCCAAGCATAGCGACTCGAACAGGACCGATCTCCCTTGAATCAGAACCAAAATCACAGCGGGCGACAGGGCAATTTCGAGAACTACGATTTGATCTCGGATCCGGTGCGTATTGCTGGCGCGCTCGCCGAAATCAACCGTCACCTGATTCTCGTGAGTGTGCGTCTGGATGCCGATGGACCACTCTACGACGCCCATGTCGTGCGTATTGACCAAGAGGGACAGCGCCTATTTCTCGACGGACTCGAACCGGCGGAAGCCGTGCCGTGCCTGTCGCCGGGGCAGGATCTCTTCGTCTTCGCGACCATGCGCGGCATCGCGGTGCGTTTCGCCGTCAGCGTCGATGACGTCCTGAGCGATGAACGCGACGGCATCCTCTACGCATGCAGCTATCCGGAGCAGATGCTCTATCTGCAACGCCGCGATCTGTTTCGCGTCCAACTGCCGCGCTACGCTCAACACACCGCCAGCATCCGCTGCGCCGAGGGCGAGGACATCGTCGCGCGGCTCATCGACCTATCGGTCAGGGGCTTCTGTCTCGAGGCCAAGGCATCGGAGCTCGGCGACACCCGCATCGGCCAGCGCTGCCGCTACCAGGATCTCTATCTGCCGGAGAACAGGACCGCGCTCTCCGGCGTGGCCACCCTCGTCAATCTCAGAGCGTCCCCGAACCCCGACATGCTCTACGCCGGCTTCACGATCGAGGACATGGACCCGCTCACCGAACGCTCGCTGATGCGCGCCGCACTCTATTATTATCAGCGTGAAGCAGGCAAGACGGGCGCCTGACCCTCACCGCCAACACCCATCGCGGACGGGGAGCCGCCAGTTATGAGCGAGTCCCTGCCCGCCGTTATCACCACGCAATCAACGTCGCTTGCAGCCTCTCGCACCCAAGCGCGCGATCTCGCAGCGACCGCTCCCGCCTCGCCGACCAAGCTCACCGTCGGCATGCAATTGGAGATCCAGCCAGGCAGGCACGTCTCGGCCATGGTCCTGGATGTACGCATGCGCCCGATGGGCGGTGATCAACAATGGACGGCGACGACACGCGTGCAACTGGCCAAACCGCTGCCGGATCAGCTTGTGCGGCAACTCGGGTCCGCCGCGAATAGCCAACCGGCCGCGCTCGCGACGCCGCGCATGCGCGCCGAAGTCGTCTCGGTGAGTCCCGCGCTGGTACTGCGCATCCTCGCTCCGGAAATGCGTCCCGTCATGTCGGCAACCCCGGCGCCAGCGCCTGGGTCGCGCGAGTGGATCGGGCAGCAACTGCGCCAGCACTGGCCTGAGTCGCGCCCGCTCGCGGCGACACTGGAGGGTCTGGCCAGTCGGATCGCCGACACAGACCCGGCATCCCGCTTGTTGCCCATGGCCGATCCGACGTTGGGGACGCGCGTTCAACACAGCCTCGAAAGCCTTTTGGGCCAACTCTCCACGCATCGGGATCTGACCGATCCAGAGCGTCTCGCGACCGCGCTGAAAGGCGCCGGACCCTGGCTTGAGGCGCACCTGGCCCAGTCCGTCGCAATCCCCGCGCCGACGCAGCGCTTCGACTCCGATCTGAAGGCGCGGCTGCTCTCACTGGCCCAGCAGCTCAGGTCGCTCGGCGCGCCCACCTCGGAGTCAAGCCAACGCGCGCAATCCTCCCCGTCCCGATCCAGCACGACCGAACCGGCGGCGGGCGCAACGCCCGAACGCACGGCGCCGCCACCCGGCCAGCCGAACGCGGCCCAGCGACTGCTGTCAAGCTGGACAGGCGAACTGATCCGCAAGGCCGCTGGTCTCAACAAGCGGCAGCTCGCGGAAGGTCTGGCGTCGACCTCGCTCCATGCGCAAGGGGCCGCCCCCGAGCGCCAGTCGATGCCCGCCGCGAGCGCCCTGGCGCGGGATGTCGACGGCATGCTCAAACAGCTCGTGACGCATCAGTTGCAGGCGCTGGATTCGACACCAGACGCGCCTCACTGGGTCCTGGAGCTGCCCTTCAAGACGCCCGCCGGTCTGATCGCGCTCGAAACCGACATCCGGCGCGAGCGCCCGGCAGATGCGTCAGACGATCCGGGCTGGAGCATGCGGCTGCACCTGAATCTCCCCCAGCTCGGCCCAGTCACTATCAAGCTGAGCCTGCGCGCCGAGCGCCTGAGCGCGAGCCTCCAAGCGCAGACCGAGACGGGCGCGGCAACCTTAAAACACCATCTGGAGACGCTGCGCAAACAGCTTGAGGCCCGTGAGATACAGCTCGCCAGCCTGCATGCTGGCTATCGCCCGGCCGAACGGACGTCCCCGCCATTCGATGCGCCGTTGGTGCGAGAAAAGGCATGACACACTCAGGCACCAAGGCGGTCGCGCTCTCCTGGGACCACCAGCGGGCGCCCCGCATCACCGCATCCGGGTCCGGCCTGACCGCCGAGCAGATCCTCAACGTCGCCGAGGAGCACGGAGTCCCACTCCAGAACGACCCGATCCTGGTCGAGGCGCTGGCGCAGATCCCGGTCGGTGACGAAATCCCCAAGACGCTCTATGTCGCGGTCGCCGAAGTGCTGTCCTTCATCTTCATGCTGGAGGGAATCGACCCGCGTCCTCAGACCTATCTTCCTGCGGATCGGGCGACGGGAGATGAGGAATAAAGCAATCTCCGTGATCGCCCCCCCCTGCATCGCCAAGCGCCGGATCAGGCGCGGTCGATCGCCTTGCGCCTCGCAAAACCCATGCTTCATCGGCATCGAGCACGCGCATCAGGGTATCCGCATCGGGATCCTAACCAATAGCCTTCGGCGGACGCATCTAGTACCTATCGATCGCGCCGCGAGGGCTGATGCAGTTGCGACGATCGAACGCCCTGGCCATGGAGGCTGAAGAGCAGATCGGTTTCGGATTCGCTCAGGGCGCACAGCTTGCGAACCTCTTGTCGGCTTCTGCCCTGGCGAATCAGCGCGATGGCCTGACTGTAGAGCCCTTCGTCGACATCGCGCAGGCGCAGCTCGCTCTGACGGTCGGTCAGGCGCTCCAGCGTACGGGTGACGCTCGATTGGTGTTGACCATGGTTGATGACATCTTCAGAGATGACCTTCATCGCGCCGTGGAGCGCCAGAATGCTGGTGCTCTGGCGCTGCTGGTCGCGCCTGAGTTCATCGACCTGGCGTCTGAGACGTGCCGATTGGCGCAGGGCGCGAATGGCTATGAACATCGTCGCAACGAGCACGACCGAGACACTGGCGAGCGCGAACCAAAGATACGCGCTCTGCGGTACTGTTCTCAGTGCATCGAACAGACTCATCAAGACCGCTGGCCTGATGTGTGCCACACAGCGGCTTCGATCGTCGTCTCAAGCATAGTCATCAATGATGCCCCTCCTGCGTCTTGGACCGGGCGGCTTCGGCGCGATCGATTCTGTGTCTTCCCGCGAGCTTTCAGGTGGTTTCGCCACGCGTCGATCAGCGACCCGGCGCTCCTCGGCGCGACGCTCGCCCTTGCGACGATCGCTCTTGCGACGATCGTCCGACAAACGGCCGTCTTGGCGACGCTCATCGCAGCGGCGCGCCTTGGAGCGCCGCTCCTGCTGCCGACGCTCTCCCGCGCGCCGCTCCCCAGAGCGGCGTTCCTCGCGCTTGTGTTTGCGCGTTATCGGGAAACGCTGCTGCTCGAACGTGCGATCGTGCTCATCGGCCGGGGCGCGCGACGGCGTTTGCGCATTTACGGGCTGTGGTGGCTTGATCGGCTCGCTCATGGCGTCTCATCGACAGTGTCTGTTGCATCAGGGCGCGACGGAGTTGACACGGGGCTGAGGCGTTCTCGATCAGAGATCGCGAATGGCCGCCCACTCCTCATCTGAGAGTAGCTTATTGAGGTCGATCAGAATGGTCAGCGTCTCTGCGGTGCTGGTCACGCCCAAAATGAAGCGGCTGGCCTGATCGTTGCCGACGGCGGGCGCCGGATCGATCGCGCCCGGTGCGATCTGCACAACCTCGGCGACCGCATCGACGAGGATGCCGACATTGTGGCGCTCGAGATCAATGACGACGATCCGCGAGGCATCGTCGGGTTCGCGTGCGGGCAGCGACATGCGCCGACGGGCGTCGATCACCGTCACCACATCGCCGCGTAGATTGATGATGCCCAAGATGTAGTCCGGAACCCCTGGAACCGGTGTAATCTCGGTCATCTTCAGGACTTCCTGCACCTGAAGAACGTCGATGGCATAGGTCTCATCGGCCAGACTGAACGTCACATAGGCCGATGCCATAGCGTGATTGTCTTGTTGCAGAGGGGGGGTGTCTCGTAGCTCTGGTGCAGTCATTGTTTCCTCGTGGATCAGTGTGAGACCTATTGCGCTTCCAAAACGCCATCATCGATCTTTTGAGCTTGCTCCTCAGCGGCTTTGAAATCGGCCCGCAAGCGCTCTGGCGCGGAGCGATCGCTGCGCAGCGCCTGCGCTTCGGGCAGTACGATGACATCGACGCGGCGATTGCGCGCCCTGCCCGCCTCGGTTGTGTTCGTGGCCAGCGGCTGGAACTCAGCGTAGCCGATGGCCACCATCCGTCCCGGATCGATACCATTCTGAGCGAAGAGATTGACGACTGTGGCGGCCCGCCCTGACGACAGCTCCCAGTTGGAAGGATAGATGGTATTGCTGATCGGCAGGTCGTCGGTATGGCCTTCGACGTGGATGCGCACGTCGCGTTTACCGAGAATCTTGGCCACCTCTGCAAGCACCGGACGTGCCGCTTGCTCAATGGTGGCCGATGCGCTGGAGAACAGCAGATTGGTGTTGATGTTGAGTTCGAGCCAATAGGCATTGCGCTTGACCTGAATGTCACCGCTCGTGATCAGCGCCTCCATGGCGTGGCCGATTTCATCAGATAACTCTTTGATTTCAATTAGTATGCGCGCGCGCTCATGCTCTGAGACCGTGTCGAGCCTGGACTCCATCGCGACCTTGGCCGGAGAGAGAGTCTGTGCGGGTAGCAGGTGGGCGTCTGCGGCTGACGCTCCGCCGCTCGGGACGAGCGAGCGATACACGTCATCGCTGATGAGATTAGACGCCAGGCTCGGCTCACCAATCTGGATCGGATCGACCGGGACTTGGGCGCCGAAGGCCTCGATCAGTGAGTTGGACATGACACGATACTTGCCCGCGTCGACGACAGACACCGCATACATCACGACGAAAAAGGCCATCAAGAGCGTGACGAGATCACCGTAGGGGATCGCCCATGCTTCGTGATTTACATGCTCCTCGTGGCGTTTTCTGCGAGCCATGCGCATACTTCAGCCCTGAATGAAGCCGCTGAGCTTGTTTTCGATCGTGCGGGGATTCTCGCCCTCGGCGATCGCAATCAGCCCCTCGATCAACATGGCCTGGTAATTTACCCGGTCTTGGATGACGGCCTTCAATTTGTTCGCTAAGGGCAAAAAGAACAGATTCGCCAAAGCCACGCCATAGATCGTCGCAACGAATGCCGCAGCGATTCCCTGTCCAAGCTTGGCCGGGTCGGCCAGATTCTGCATGACCGCCATCAACCCCATGACGGCACCGATGATCCCCAGGGTCGGGGAGTAGATACCCATGCTCTCGAAGACTTTGGCGCCCTGCAGATCAAACAGCTCGTGGTTATCGAGGTCCATCTCAAGGATTTGGCGCAGCATCTGCGGCTCGGTACCGTCGACCAAAAGCTGTAAGCCCTTGCGAACAAATGGGTCTGATTCTTCATCTGAGGCGCTCTCAAGCCCTAGCAGTCCCTCCTTGCGTGAGAGCTGCGACCATGTCACCAGACGCTCGATCATGCGTGCCGCGTCCAGGCCGGGCGGAAAGAACACCCAGGGGAAAATTCTCAAGCCATGCAGGAACACGGCTGCGCGTGCCTGTACCAGCGCCGCAGCCAGGGTGCCGACCACCACGATGAGGAAGGCGGCCAGGTTCCACAGCGCCCCTAATGAACTGCCCTTGGCGATAGCGCCGCCCAGAATCGCCACGAGTCCCAGCACAATGCCGGCCAGGCTCAGGATATCCATTTCAGCAAAAGCCCCTGACTAAGGCCGGGGCGACATCCTTGAGCGACAGGATGTGATCGGCAAGCCCCGCGTCGATGACCGCCGCAGGCATCCCAAAGACCACCGAGCTGGCGGCATCCTGCGCCCAGACGTGGGCGCCCTGACCTTTGAGCGCGCGCGCGCCCTCGCGTCCATCGGCGCCCATCCCAGTGAGAACGAGCGCGAGCACTTGCGCGCGCAGAGCGGTTACGGCGGAGCCGAAAGTGATATCGACGCTCGGTTTGTAGATGGTTCCGGGCGGACTGTCCTCGATCCTGATCCGGGTTTGCGCACCTGCGGTCAGTACGAGCTGCTGGCCGCCGGGCGCCAGATAAGCGCAGCCAGGCTTGAGCACGTCACCGCTGGCGGCCTCCTTGACGGTGATTTGGCAGAGGGCATTCAGACGCTCGGCAAACGCCGGCGTAAAACTCGCAGGCATATGCTGAATGAGGATGATCGGCAAGGGGAAGTGCTGCGGCAGCGGCTTGAGCACTTCTTGGAGCGCAACCGGCCCCCCGGTCGAGGTTCCGATCAGCAAGGCGCGTAGCGCCTGCAACGGCACGTTGGTCGAAGGCGGGCGTACCGGTACGGTGCGCAGTGGGTCGTGCGTTCGTGCACCCGCCGGACCAGAGCGTTGTAGACGCACACGCCCGAGCGCGCGCACCCGCCGTCGCAGCATGACTTTCGCAGCATCCTCGTCCCTGGCCATCTCACTGAAACGTTTGGGGAGGAAGTCCATGGCGCCCGCATCCAGGGCGTCCAGGGTCGCTTTGGCGCCTTCGGTGGTCAGGGTCGAGAACATCAGGATCGGCCGCGGCGACTCGCTCATGATGCGCCGGGTCGCAGCGATGCCGTCCATCACGGGCATCTCGATATCCATGGTGACGACATCCGGATCCAGACGCTCGACGACCTCGATTGCCTCCAGGCCATTGGCGGCGGTGCCCACGACCTCGATGCCGATATCGGCACTGAGGATCTCGACAATGCGTCTCCTGAAGAATCCAGAATCATCGACCACCACGACACGCAGGGCCATCGGCTCAGGCTCCCGCCTCGGCCAGCAACTCTGCGGCACGTGAAGCACGCCCGCCATAGCCTGGGCGACCCATGAGCTTGACCAGCGCCGGCACATCAATGATGAGCGCGATGCCACCGTCGCCGGTGATGGTCGCGCCGGCCAGCCCCGGCAGTCCATGCAGCCCGAAGCCGAGCGGTTTGATCACCACCTCTTCCTGCCCGACCAGACCATCCACCACCAAGCCCACTTTGCGCTGCGCGACTTTGACCACGACCACATGCGCGTCTTGCTTCGGCTCGATCAGTCGGTGCGGATGCAGCCAGCGCGAGGCGTAGTAGAGTGGCAGGGCATGGCTGCGCACGATGATGGCTTCCTGATCGTCGATGAAATGGGTGCGCGTTAGATCAAGGTCCAGTATCTCCGACACCGACGCCAGCGGCACGGCAAAATGGCGCCCGTCGAGGATCACCATCAGGGCCGGCAGGATGGCCAGCGTCAGCGGCAACCTGACGTTGAGCTTGGTGCCGACGCCGAGCTGAGAGTCGATCTCGATGGTGCCGTTGAGCTGAGCGATGCGGGTCTTGACCACATCCATGCCGACACCCCGTCCGGACACGTCCGAGATCTCGTCCTTGGTGGAGAGACCGGCCATGAAGATCAGATCAAAGCACTCGCGATTCGTCAGACGCTGCGCCATGCCCGGCTCCATCAGCCCCTTCTCGATTGCCTTGGTGCGCAGTGTCTCGGGGTCCATCCCGCGCCCATCATCTTCGATGAGCAGTGAGATGTGATCGCCTTCCTGCGCGGCGCCGAGCACCACGGTGCCATTGCGCGGTTTGCCACTAGCCGCGCGAACATCCGGCATCTCAATGCCGTGGTCGACCGCGTTGCGAATCAGATGGACCAGCGGGTCGGCGAGCGCCTCGACGAGGTTCTTGTCCAGGTCGGTCTCCTCGCCGAAAATCTCCAGGTCGATCTCCTTGCCCAGATTGCGGGCCAGGTCACGCACCACGCGCGGAAAACGGCTGAACACCTTCTTGATCGGCTGCATGCGTGTTTTCATGACGGCGGTCTGGAGATCAGCGGTGACCAATGCCAGCGAGCCGATCGCCTTGCCGAGTTCGTCGTCTTCGGTGCGCGCACGCAGCATGCTCATGCGGTTGCGCACCAGCACCAGCTCACCGACCAGATTCATGATCTCATCGAGACGCTGGGTATCGACTCTGACGGAGGTCTCGCCGAGCGCTGCACGCGGGGCCTTGGCCGATGGCGCCTGCGTCTTGCGTTCCAGCGAAGGTGCAGGCTCAGTGGACTGCCGAAGCGCTGGCGCCACGGGAGCCGACTCCGCCGCAGCAACCGGGCCTTGACCGTGGAACTGATCGAGCAGCGCCTCGAACTCGTCGTCGGAGATGAGATCGTCGCTGGGGCTGGAGCCGCCCGGCTCGGAACCGTCAAAGCCGCCGCCGGAAGCCGACGTCGTCAGCGTCTGCTCCAGCGACTCGGTGGCAGGGCCTTGTGGCCCGTCGAGCGCATCGAGTAGCGCCTCGAACTCCGCCTGAGTGATTTCGTCGTCGCCGACGGGCGCATTCACGACCACCGCCGAGGGCGGCTCGGACAGGGCCGGAGTCGAGATCGGCGCCTCGGGAGTTGCCACGGTGGCCGATGCCGCGCCAGGCTCGGCCAGTCGCGCCAGCTCGACGACCAGATCATCGGATGCGGGGGTCGGCTCTTTGCCCGACTTCAGATCGCCAAACATCACGTTGAGGGCATCGAGCACCCGCAGCATCGTGTCCATCAGTGCTGAGTCTATCTCGCGCTTGCCGTTGCGCAGCAGATTGAAGACGTCCTCGGCGTGGTGACAGACCACCACGAGCGCATTCAGGCTCAGAAAACCAGCACCGCCCTTGATGGTGTGAAAGCTGCGGAAGACCGCATTGAGCAGTTCGCGGTCCTCGGGATTCTGCTCGAGATCGATCAGTTGCTCATTGAGCGCTTCAAGGAGTTCACCGGCCTCGACCAGAAAATCCTGAAGGATCTCATCATGCGGATCAATTGCCATTGTTGATCACCCTGATATCAGCGCACTAGAAGCCGAGGCTGGAAAGCAGTGCATCCACATCGTCCTGTCCGCTGACGACATCGGCGACTGAATCTTGTGTGTTGGGCACGACCGGACCCTGCCCGGCGACGTTCCCCGGTGCGTCATCCGGCATCTGGCTGGTGGTCTTCTCCGGCTCCATCCTGGCGCTGGACAGGCGGATCAGACCAACCAGATTCTCCTCGACCTCCTGCACCAGACGGATGACGCGGCGAATGATCTGGCCCGTGAGATCCTGGAAATCCTGAGCCATTAGGATTTCCGACATCAGCGATCTGACGTGGTCGGTCTCTTTCCCACTCTCGATAAAGAAGGCGTCGAGTTCGTGGGCGAAGACGCGAAACTCCTCCACGGACAGCTCGCGCTTGCGAAACCGCGTCCAGCGCTCGGTCAGTTCCAGCGAACGCCCATGCAGCGACTCCATCAACGGCATCGCCTCGTCGAGTGCATTGAGGGTGCGGTGTGTCGCCTGCTCGGTCATGGAGACGACGTAGTTCAGGCGCTCCTTGGCATCCGGGATCTCGTCGCGAGTCAACTCGATCAGACGCGAGTCGCCACGGAAGCTGTTGAGCGCTTCGTGCAGATCGCGGGTGAGCTTGCCGAGCTCATCAAAAAGCTCCCGCTCGTAAGAATGGCGGATCTTGCCAAGGACCTCATCGGCGCCCTCCTCATCACCGGACTCCAGGTGCTTGACTAGGCATCGTGCCAGCTCAAGTTGGCGCGCCCTGCGTTGTTCGTCATTGTCCATCGATTGTTCCTTGGCGGACCCTAATTGATGGTCCTGGACCCAACGTCCCTGGACCCGCTGTCCGTATCTGGGGTTGGCGCGCTGACTACGCCTGAATACGCTCGAAGATCTTGTCGATCTTCTCTTTCAAGGTTTCGGCGGTAAACGGCTTGACGATATAGCCATTCACCCCGGCCTGAGCCGCCTCGACAATCTGATCGCGCTTGGCCTCGGCGGTGACCATGAGCACCGGTAGCGACTTGAGCATCGGGTCGGCACGCACCGCCTTGAGCAGGTCGATGCCTTCCATGTTCGGCATATTCCAGTCCGTCACCAGGAAGTCGAATCCGCCGTTTTTGAGCATGGGCAGCGCGGTGCTGCCGTCGTCGGCTTCCATGGTGTTGCTGAAGCCCAGCTCACGCAGCAGGTTTTTAATGATGCGCCGCATCGTGGAGAAGTCGTCCACGATGAGGATTTTCATGCCTTTATCCACGCAAAACTCCCAATGGCATTGTTTGGTTTGAGACGCTCATGCGCTGGCGTCCGATTCGATCCATGTGCTCAATCGTGCGCGCACCCGGTGCAGGGCTTGGGCGCGAATCTGGCTCACGCGCGATTCGCTGACCTCCATGACGGCGCCGATCTCGCGCAGGTTGAGTTCTTCATCGTAATAGAGCGCCAGCACCAGGCGCTCTCGCTCGGGCAGGTCTGCCAGTGCCTCGGCCAACGCCTGACGGAACTGATCCTGCTCGAGCTGATCGCTCGGCGCCGCCTGCTCTCCGGGGATTAAGCGATCGCTGTCGGCGTCCTCGCCGAACAGATCATGCAGGCCCAGGATCTGCGAGCTGGCCGTATCCTGGAGCATCGCGTAATACGCATCGAGCGAGACACCAAGCTCATTGGCCGTCTCGCGATCGCTGGCAGCGCGTCCCGCGCGGCTTTCTATGTGACGCATCGCCTCGCTGATGCGGCGGGTGTTGCGATGGACTGAGCGCGGTGTCCAGTCGGCGCGGCGCAGCTCGTCGATCATCGCGCCGCGAATGCGAATCCCGGCATAGGTGGCGAAGGTCGCGCCCTGCCCGGACTGGAACTGACGCGATGCCTCGATCAATCCGATCATGCCCGACTGCACCAGATCCTCCACCTGCACCGATGCCGGCAGTCGCGCCGCCATGTGGTGGGCGATACGCTGGA
>JARIBS010000117.1 GCA_029257385.1 Thiorhodococcus sp. | reverse complement strand
GTGTTGAGATGTATCCTGCAATACCACTCAGTCGAATGCTGTCTGGCTTGATCCTGGCGCTCGTTCTCTACCAGCCCGGTTCGGGCCAGGCCGGCGAGAGCCGTATCGAACTCAGCGATGGTAGCGTCATCACGGGCGAATTGGTCGGGATCGAGGACGGGCGCTATCGCATCCGCTCGGCCACCCTCGGCGAGCTGTGGATACCGGAGTCGAGCGTCAGCGTGCTACAGCCCCTGAACGGGCGTGCGCCGGGTGCTGCGAATTCCGCCAGTGCACTGAGTCATGCCGCCGAGATTGCGTCCATCCAGAAACGCTTAGCAACGGATCAAGGACTCATGGACCAGGTCAGCGCGCTCCAGCAAGATCCCGGCATCCAGTCCGCGCTATCCGATCCCGAGTTTGTCCGGATGGTCCTCTCCGGCGACGTCAAGCGACTGAGCGCCGATCCCCGTTTCCGGCAACTTATGACCAACCCCGCCATTCAGTCCATTATGGGACAGGTAATAGGCCGGTGAGCCTGACGACTGCTTGGAGCGTATCGTCTGCTCCAGCGCTCAGCCGGGATGATACTGATGGTTTAAGCCGGTTTGCTTGCCGTCGCCAGCACGTAATCGAGACCGCGATAGACGCTTGCGGCATCGAACCTGAGGGCGAGCCACGCGGGTAGTCGAGCGAGCGGGTGGAGCCGCGACAGGGTTTCTGGATGCCGTGCCAGATACTGGTGCAGTGGCGGATAGACTGCCTCGCGAATGGATTCGATGCCGATGTCCTCGAAGCCCCGCACGGCGAGCATGGCATGGTAGGTGGGACGGGTGTAGGCGTTTTCGGGCGGGATTGCGAACTTGCTCGCCACCAGCCACCAGGACAAGCGCTGCTGCAGGCGCCCGATTCGGCCGCTGACGCGTGGCATGGGGATGATGTCGGCCATCACCAGACGCCCGCCGGGCTTGAGTACCCGCCAGGCCTCCTGGAAAAAACGCTCCCGATCGCGGAAATGGAAGGCGCATTCAAGCGCGATGATTTTATCCACTGACGCATCCGCAAGCGCCATGTCCGTGGCCGAGCCATGCCGCAGATCGATACGCTCGGTGAGTCCCAGGTCGGCGACGCGCTGGCGCGCGATCGCGACTTGAGATGCGGTGATATTGAGTCCGATGATGCGCTCCGGGCGCAGCTTCTCGGCCCAGAGAATGTCCTGATCGCCGAAGCCGAAACCCACGTCGAGCAGTGTGTCGCCTGGAGCGAGATCGGCGCGCTCGCCCACCAGCATCGCCAGTGCCTGACTGGCCGCGTCGATGTCGGTGGCATCAAGCCAATAGCCGAGATTGAGATAGAGACCGTGCTTGGTAGGCGAACTGGTCGAGAGTAGGTCGTAGACGCCGACGGCATCCAACCGCTGGAAGGGGTTAAAGACCCAGTTGAGATAGCCGAGGGTTTCGCGAAACGTGCGGCGTGTCCGCGCGTTGGGTTCGGTCATGGTTCGATGCTCGGTTGCGTGAAGTGGATTCTGATCAATCAGGAAACTACCAGAATCCTCGCTGCATCATAGAGACGGGCGCTTCGCTCAAGAACGACTAGAAGGCGCGCACAAGCGCGCCGACATGCTTTAAGCTCGGGCGCGACTCACACGTGAATACCGCGTGTGACCAGTTGCCGCCGAACGATAGAATCGGTCCGGTTTTTCGAAGTTGCGGCCTTCATAAAAACCACCACGCGGTCGATGTCGCGGATCACGCCCAGGAGCGTCGCATTGTCATCGTGGTGACTTTTCAGTGACTCGAACGCGATGTCCATCAGGTGTTCGTCGGCGCGCGCGATGCCGATCGCGTAAGCAATGACGCACGCAAGCCCATGCTCGTAGCGATCGAGCCGGTTTGCAAAGCGTTTCCAGGCCACCATCCAGCCATCCCACTCCATCGTGGAAACGTTGGCGCGGTTGGTGCGCAGGAAGAGCACGACCTTGAGTAGCTCTTCTTTCCAGGCCCAGTCTGGAGCACCAAGCTTTATGCGCAACCGATCGATCACCCGTGCGTGGTGCTGGTGACAATGCTCGCATTGATAATAAAGCCCCAGCGCATAGGCGCTGTACTCGCGTTCGAGTTCGCTCAGCGTAAAGGGGTCAGACTCCCCTGGTGCGCCGGAGAAGGTATGCGCGTGCAACTCATTGAGAACATCGTTGAAGGGTTGACCTTGAATGGATTCGAGTACTACGACTGCTGGAACTGCCACCTTAAAAGCCTCATAAAATTACAACTAGTTGAAGATAGATGCTACGCAAGCTGATGCGGCACTGCAACATAATGAATTCTGCAGCAGGCTAGATTGCAGCGGCGGGCGATCTTTACAACCACGCAGCCTCTGCGTGTTCGCCACGGGTGCTAAAATATGCGCTTGCGTGAGCAGTGCGAAAACGCCAGTGGTAGCGCTACTTTCCAGGTCGCACGAGTGCGCCCAACCCCATCGCTTCGAGCGTTTCCATGAGCAGCCGGCGCACAGCGCCGGAATCCTCGCATTGGAGCGCGATCTGTAGCACTTCGCGCGCGCGCGGTCTGCTGACGCTGCGAATCACCTTTTTGACCCGCAGCAGGCTGCCAGCCCCCATGCTCAGGCTATGCACCCCCATGCCGATCAGCAGTAAAGTGGCCAGCGGATCACCGGCCATTTCGCCACACACGCTCACTTCTTTGCCATGGAGTCTGGCCCCGGCGAGGATTTGCAGCAGCGCGCGCAACACCGCCGGATGATACTCGTCGTAGAGCTTGGCGACATGTGGATTGTTGCGATCGACCGCCAGCAGATACTGCGTGAGATCGTTGGTCCCGACCGAGAGGAAGTCGACGCGCTGTGCCAGTGCCTCGGACTGATACACCGCCGCTGGTACCTCGATCATCACACCAACCGGAGGCATGCGTACCTGATAGCCTTCCTCGAGCAGCTCATCATGGGCGCGACGAATAAGCAGCAGGGCATCGTCGACCTCGGTGACCGCGCTCACCATGGGTAGGAGCAACTGGAGGTTATCGAGTCCAATCGCCGCCCTCAAGATTGCGCGGATCTGAGTGATGAAGATTTCTGGCTGATCAAGCGTGACGCGAATGCCGCGCCAGCCCAGGAAAGGGTTGGCCTCATGGATCGGAAAATACGGCAGAGGCTTGTCTCCGCCGATGTCGAGCGTGCGGATGGTCACCGGGCGCGGTGCGAACAGCTCCAACACTTGGCGGTAGTTGGCCATCTGGGCCGCCTCGCCGGGAAAGCTGTCGCGCACGATGAACGGCAGCTCGGTGCGGTAGAGTCCGACACCGGCTGATTCTTCAATGCCCATGGGGCGTGATTCCGAGACTAGGCCCGTGTTGAGATAGAGTGGAATCAGGTAGCCGTCGGTGGTCTCAGCGGGCACATTGCGCAGCGTCTGGAGTTCCGTGGTCAGGGCTACGTCATCGGCGGCGAGACGCTGATACTCCGAGTGCACCGCAGGCCCCGGCGAGACATAGACGCGGCCACGATAGCCGTCTACCACCATCTCGCGGCCCTCGATGCGCCCGACCGGCAGATCGGAAACGCCCATGGCCGCCGGAATACCCATCCCGCGCGCCAGGATGCCCACATGCGAGGAACCCGAGCCGCTGGTCGAGACCAGACCCGCGAACTTCTCGAGCGGCACATCGGCGATCTGCATGGCGCTGATCTCATCGCCGACCAAAATGGTCTGGTCCGGATACTGGATCGGCGCGGCGGTCTGGTTCTGCAAATGCATGAGGATGCAGCGTCCCAGGTCGCGGACGTCGGAGGCGCGCTCGCGCAGGTAGGCGTCATCCATGTTGTCGAAGACTTTGGCGTGCTCGGTGATGGTGTCGCGCAAGGCCCCGGGTGCCCAATTGCCGGCACGAATGCGCGAGAGCGTCCCGTCGATCAGGGTGTCGCTTTCGAGCATCAGACGCCAAGCATCAAACAGCGCCATATCCTCCGTGCTCAGATGGGCTTGGGTGCGCAGCGCGAAACGGTCGAGATCATTGGCGACGTCTTGGACCGCGCGCCTGAAATCAGCGGTTTCCACGCCCTGATCGTCCGCGCGCCGATCGGGCACGGCATCCAGATCCGCCGATGGATAGACCACCACCGCCACCCCGATGCCGATGCCTGGTGAAGCGGCCAGGCCGGGCAGAAATCGCTGCGGAATGCCGTCCTGTTGCAGGCGCGCCAGCTCGCCGCTGGTGCGCGCGAAGGTGATGGCACCGGCCAGTTGAGAGGCCAGCGTCATGACGAACGTGACTTCGTTCTCGGCGAAGTGACGCCGCTCGCGCTGGCGCAACACCAGCACACCGAGCACCTTGCGATTCTGGATGATGGGTGCGCCCAGAAAGCCGTAATAAAGCTCCTCGCCCGTATCGATGATGTTCTCGTAGCGCGGATGCGAGGCCGCATTGTCCAGATTGATGGGTTCGGCGCGCTCGCTCACCAGGCCGATGAGTCCCCGCCCGAGTTCCAGGCGGACACGCCCCACGGCATTTTTGCGCAGACCATCGCTGGCATGCAGGACGTGGCGGTGGTTGTCAAAATCGTTGAGATAGACCGAGCACACATCAGCACCGATCGCCAGCTTGACCCGACGTACAATGATATTGAGCGCTTCCTCAAGATGCTGCGCGTTATTGACTTCCTGAACGATACGCCGCAACGACTCGAGTATGCCGAGCGATGGGCCGTCAATTGGGATCGGATGGAGATCGGACAATCTGGTGCCTGAATGGTTGATTTAGGGATCTGGAAAGTTCATTAGAGTGCCTGCGGCCGTCGGCCGCGAGACCGCGTTGGTTCAGCACAACCTTAGATGCGGGCCGCTCAAGGAAGTCTTTGGCGCATTAGTCTGGGCGTCCCCGGAGGCATCAGCGAGCGTTTGGGAGCACCGTCCGGGTAGAGGCTCGGTGCTAGTTCCTCGAGCGCTTGTTGATAGACGTGACGCTTAAAGTAGACCACCTCGTGCAGGGGCTGCCAGTATCGCACCCAGCGCCAGGCATCGAACTCTGGCTTATCCGTTCGGTCGAGGCAAAAGGCGTCCTCGGCACAGTCGACACGCAGCATGAACCAGATTTGCTTCTGTCCGATACAGGTGGGACCGCAATGACGGCGGATGTAGCGCTTGGGCAGGTGGTAGCGTAACCAGCCTCGCGTCGCGCCGAGAATGGTCACCTGCGTTTGCTCAAGGCCGACTTCTTCCTCGAGTTCGCGAAACATCGCCTGCTCGGGCGTCTCGTTTGGGTTGATGCCGCCCTGTGGAAACTGCCATGCGTTCTGACCGACGCGGCGCCCCCAGAACAGGCGACGGTCCCGATTGCTCAGGATGATGCCGACATTGGGTCTAAAGCCGTCGTGATCGATCAAGGATGCACATCCCCTTGTCATGTCCTTCGTCATTTTTCCATAGACCGCTCGCCACGGGCAAGCAGGACTACATATAAGCAATTTTCAATCAGTAACTTGCTCACTGGTTCACACGCCAACTCGGCTCAGGTGCCAGCGCCTCGCCTTGAAAGCCTCGCTGCAATCCAGGAGCATCCGCGTGGATGCAGATCCGCCTCAACCATTTGGTGCCGTGCACCGTGCGCGCTTTAAATCGCAGGAATACGTCTATGCCACTCGCTCTATTTGATCTCGACGACACCTTGCTCGCTGGAGACTCGGACTATCTCTGGGGCCGTTTCCTGGCCACCTGCGGCATCCTCGATGGCGAGCACTACGAACGCGAGAATGAACGTTTCTATCGTGACTATCAGGCCGGTACGCTCGATATCGACGCCTTTCTGCGATTCTCGCTGCGACCACTGCGCGATCACTCCAAGCGGCACATGGAGGCGCTACGCGAACAGTTCCTAGTCGAGTGCATCGATCCCATTATACTGCCCGCCGCGCGCGAACTCGTCGCGACACATCGAGCGCGTGGCGACACCCTGCTCATCATCACTGCCACCAATGCCTTCGTCGCCGCGCCGATTGCCGCGCGATTTTCCATCCCGCATCTGATCGCTACCTTACCGGAAGAGCTTGACGGCGAATACACCGGCGAAGTCGCGGGTGTACCCGCGTTTCGCGAGGGCAAAGTGATCCGGCTACGCGCATGGCTCGCCGAGCACGCGCTGGATCTTGTGGGCAGCACCTTCTACAGCGACTCGCACAACGATCTCCCACTCCTGGAGCAGGTGGAACACCCGGTGGCTGTCAATCCCGACACCCAGCTTCACGAGATCGCGCGCGCGCGCGGATGGCCGATCCTGTCGCTGCATGCCTGATCGTTTCGCTGGGCGCTGTTGATGCAGGCTTGGGTGACACGCACAAAAAAGCCAGGCAATTGCCTGGCTTTTTGCTAGCTAAAGAGCCGCCGCTTACTTCGATTCGGACTGTGCGGGTGCTACCGGGACCATTGGAGCTACAGGGACGCAAGTCATACCATAGGGCATTGCTTGGGGATAGGCGCCGCAGTTGCCGCTGCTGCCGGAGGAGTAACCGTAACCGCCGCCGTAGGCGTAGGGGTACCCGTAACCGCCGCCGTAAGGTTGACCATAGCCATAGTTATTACCATAGCCGTGGCCACGACCATAGCCATGGCCACGACCATAGCCGCGGCCAGTACCACGACCGTAACCGCGACCACCTGCGCCCATGCCTATGTTGAAGTCGCCGTAGCCATCGCCCATGAAGTCGCTCATCATGTCCCCAAAACCGGAGCCGTAGCCAGGGCCGCCGGAGCCGTAGCCAGGACCACCGTAACCAGGGCCGCCCCACCAAGCGGAAGCGGAGGCGGAAGCGCCCAGCAGCGCTGCGATAGCGGCAGCAGTAGCAAACTTGTTCATCAGTTGTCTCCAGATTATTTGTCGTTGGCAGCAAGCGTAGCCATCTTATTTCCAGTGGCCACTGGGTGGAGATTGTATTAGAAATTGATTAAATATCAAATTAGATCTTATTTTTATTGATAGGATGCTCTGTTGGGAATCGCATAATGGCAAGGTTATCCAGTCCACCGGCCCGCTCCCAAATTTATTCAGCCTCTCTCAGCGCCTTTTTGCAGCACATCCAGCCGCCGCCTGATCTCCGTCAAATCCGCCCAGCTCTTGGCTTTTTGGTCAGGGGAGCGCAGCAGATACGCCGGATGATAGGTCACGCGCAGTGGAATCGGGTCTTGGCCGAAATCAAACCAACGTCCACGCAACTGTCCCAGGGGGCTATCCGTGCCTAGCAAGTGCTGTGCAGAGATGCGTCCAACCGAGAGGATCAGCCGCGGACGGATCAGCTCCATCTGGCGGTTCAGATAGTCTCGACAGCGCAGCGCCTCTTGCGGCTTCGGATCGCGATTGCCCGGCGGACGGCACTTGAGCAGATTGGCGATATAGACCTGCTCGCGCGGGCAGTCGATGGCCGCCAGCATGAGGTCGAGCAACTGTCCCGCCCGACCGACGAAAGGCTCGCCCGCACGGTCCTCTTCGGCCCCAGGCGCCTCGCCGATGATCATGAGGTCGGCGGTGCGGCTGCCGACACCGAAGACGGTTTGGGTGCGCGTCTCGCACAGCCCGCAGGCGCGACAGCTTGCAACCTCAGCGCCTAGCGCGTCCCAGTCCATCTGCGCCACGGTCAAGCCTGGCTCGCGCAGATCTTCGAGTGGCTGCACTGCAGCATCCTCTTGCGCCGTCGCGCTCGGGGCCATCGGCTCGGCAGGGTGTGCGGCAGTGACCGGTCTGGAGTCCGGTACGGACTTGACGCTCTGCGGCACGCGCGGCTCCCACACCGTCACCCCCATCGCCTTCAGGTAGCCGCGACGGCGGCGCTCGTCCATCGAACGCGTCTCAGACATCGCCGGTCTGTGGATGGGCGCGCTCGGCCGGTTGCAGGATCTTGTTGCAGGCATTGATATAGGCTTTGACCGAGGCGATGAGGATGTCGGTATCGGCCCCCTGACCGTTGACGATACGCCCGCCCTTTTCTAGCCGCACTGTCACCTCGCCCTGGGCGTCTGTGCCGCTGGTGATGGCGTTGACCGAATAGAGCTTGAGCGTGGTCTGGCTATGGACGATGGACTCGATGGCCTTGAAGGTCGCATCGACCGGACCGCCGCCGCTGGCTGTGCCCGAGCGCTCCTTGCCGTCGAAGGTCAGGACCAGATCGGCGCTCGGGGTCTCGCCGGTCTCCGAGCAGACCCGCATCGAGACCAGCTTGACGCGTTCGTTGGCGGTTTCCAGAGTCGCATCGGTGATCAGCGCCTGCAGATCCTCGTCGAAGATCTCGTGCTTTTTGTCGGCGAGATCCTTAAAGCGTGCGAAAGCGGCATCGAGCTCTTCCTCCGATCCCATCATCACGTCCAGCTCCTGGAGACGCGCGCGGAAGGCGTTGCGCCCCGAGTGTTTGCCGAGCACTATGCGGTTCTCGCTCCAGCCTACATCCTGGGCGCGCATGATCTCGTAAGTCTCGCGGTTTTTGAGTACACCGTCCTGGTGGATGCCGGACTCGTGGGCGAAGGCGTTGACGCCGACTACAGCTTTATTGGGCTGGACCGCGAAGCCGGTGATGCCCGAGACCAGTCGCGAGCAGTTCATGATCTGGGTGGTGTCGAGCCG
>JARIBS010000108.1 GCA_029257385.1 Thiorhodococcus sp. | reverse complement strand
CCGGTAAATCGAGACGGACCTTGAACGTGTTGGAGCCGAGATCGGCAAACGGGAAGACCGTGATCTTGCTGGTCTCGATCACCTCACCGTCGGGTAGATGGACGCGTGCGCGCGCGGCGGATTGCATTCTGCCGCGCACCGCCGGGATGATGCTCTGCGGAACGTCGACGGTGACGCGAAGCGCATCAAGCGAGACGCCGCTCATGATCGGCGATCCGGGGCTTGCGATCTCTCCGAGTGAGACATGACGCTGGGTGACGATGCCTGAATAGGGCGCGCGAATCTGCGTGTAGGCGAGCTGCTCCTGGGCCTCTTCCAGCCGGGCGGTCGCGGCCTCCAGCTCGGCCTGGGCGCTGGCCAGATCGGCCGTCGCCTTGTCCATCGCCGATTGCGAAACGTTTTTCTTGCGATAGAGTCCGACAATGCGCTCGTTCTCTTCCTTGACCTGTTGCAGTCTGGCAGTGGCCGATTTCAGATCGGCTGTGGCCTGACCCAAGCGCGCACGGTGCTCGGTGTCTTTCAGACGGACAAAGACGGCGTTCTTCTCGACGAAGTCGTCGACATCGTAGAGGATCTCCTGCACCTGTCCCCGAGTTTGGGCGGAGACCGTCGTGCGGTTGATCGCCTCGACGATCCCGTCGAGGCGATACTCGCGCGGCAGCTGCTGATATGCGACATTGGCCGTCTCCAGTGCAGCGCTCTGTGCAGTCTGTACGCAGAGCGCCAGCACGATGGAGATGGCTCCAGTCAGTCTGAACATGGCCATAAGTTGCGTGCCCTTAAGTATTAGACTTCTCTAATATTTCATTCTACGCGAGAAAATCAAAGAAAAACTATCAATCTGTGCCGATACTGATGTGGCACTCAGGATTGCAAATCGATGTCAGCCTTTATAACGTTTGCATCCCTCGATGCCGAAGGATCACTGTCGAGACAGCGCCGCGGCGCTCAGTATCAGGAATGATGTTGGCGGAAACGACGATGCCTCAATGGCGATCAAGTCTTAATTCGAGAGGACAGCCTGGTGAATCAATGGTCCGAGGACTTGATCGCAATAGACCACGCCAAAACGCTGGACGGTTTGTTCGTGCGCCGGGTCGCGCGATCGCCCGAGCGTGTCGCCTATCAGTATCATGAAAAGAGCGCTGGCTGGCAGCAACTGACTTGGGGCGAGATGGGCCAGTGGGTCGCTCGCTGGCGTGCCGCGCTTGCCGGCGAGACGCTGGACGAGGGCGACCGTGTCGCCATGCTGTTGCGCAACTGTCCAAGCTGGGTGATGTTCGATCAGGCGGCTTTTTCGCTGGGACTCGTCACGGTGCCGCTCTACACCGATGATCGTGTCGAGAATGCCGTCTATATCCTGCAGGATGCGGCGGTCAAGGTGCTGCTGATCCAAGACGCCGGACGCTGGCGGCGGCTTGCCGAGGTGCTTGGCGATGCACCTTGGCCGCTACGCGTCATCATTCTGGAGCCGAGTCCCGCGGCTCATGCGCTGGCGGCACAAGATCCTCGGGTCGTCGTCGCTGAGCACTGGCTGCCGTCAACCGCGCCGGATCTGACTCAACGCGACGGCGATCCACACGCCCTGGCGACCATCGTCTACACCTCCGGCACGACCGGGCGCCCGAAGGGCGTCATGCTCAGCCATCACAATATCCTCACGAATGCCCACGCGGTCCTGACGCTGATCAACGTCTACGGCGAGGATCTGTTCCTCTCCTTCCTGCCGCTTTCACATATGCTCGAGCGAACAGGGGGGTACTATCTGCCGCTCATGTCGGGTTCGACCGTCGCCTATGCGCGCTCTGTGGGGCAGTTGGCCGAAGACCTGCAGACCATCCGTCCAACCGTGATCATCGCCGTGCCGCGGGTCTTCGAGCGTGTCTATCGACGTATCGCCGATCAGCTCCAGACCCGCCCCGCGCCGGTGCGCTGGCTGTTCAGACTGGCAGTTGCCGCGGGGTGGCGCGCCTTTCTCAAGCAGCAGGGCCGCGCACGCTGGCATCCGCTGCTCATCCTGTGGCCGCTGTTGCGGCGCAAGGTCGGCGCCCCGGTGTTGGAGAAACTCGGTGGGCGCCTGCGCGCGGCCGTCAGCGGTGGTGCTGCGATACCGGTTGGTGTAGCGCGTACGTTTGTCGGACTCGGACTGCCGCTGATTCAGGGCTATGGATTGACCGAGACGAGTCCGGTGGTCAGCTTCAACCGACTCGAAGACAACATCCCCGAGAGCGTCGGAACACCTGTTCGCGGTATCCAGGTGCGTGTTGGTCCCAATGACGAGCTACTGGTTAAAGGCGATGCGGTCATGCAGGGCTATTGGAACAATCACGCCGCCACGACCAAGGTCTTAAGCCATGACGGCTGGTTGCGCACGGGCGATCAAGCCCGGATCGCAGCCACTGGACACATCTACATCACCGGACGTCTAAAAGACATCCTGGTGCTGTCCAATGGCGAGAAAGTTCCGCCCTCCGATCTCGAAATGACCATGGGGTTGGACCCGCTGTTCGAGCAGGTCTTGGTGCTTGGCGAGGGGCAGTCGCATCTCTCGGCGCTCTTGGTTTTGAACGCGGATCTGTGGGTCGGACTCGCCCGTGAGTATGGACTCGATCCCGATCGGGCGGAGAGCCTGGAGGACACGCGCTTGCACAGAGATATCATCAGGCGCATTCGTCTCGCGCTCAGCGGCTTCCCCGGCTACACTAAGGTCCGCCGGGTCGCCCTCACGCTTGAGCCTTGGTCAATCGATAACGGTCTGCTCACGCCCACGCTCAAGGTCAAGCGCAACAGCGTCGTGGAGCGCTACCACGACAAGATCCAGGCCCTGTATGCCATCAATGGATGAGGCTTGCCATCCTCCTAGGGGCTGCCTACACTCAAGCCCTGATTGCGGGCGTAGTTCAATGGTAGAACAGGAGCTTCCCAAGCTTCTAATGTGGGTTCGATTCCCATCGCCCGCTCCAAATCCCCCAGCGACTAGGATATGCAGCACTACCGCTCGATCAGAGCGCGATAGGTTGCGACGATCACTGGTCGCTCAGACGCCCCTTTAATACACGAAAAGTTGTTGCCAATTGCCTGTTCGACTAGCCTTCCCAGTTATCCGTGCGAGACTCTGGAGGCCCGCCATGACCAGCACCCAAACACCCCGCCGTTGCTGCTCGATACGCGTTTTGCTGCTTTTTTTTATCGCACCCATCGTCATGGGCGCGGATGCACCGCAGATGACGCGGGCGCCCGGCGCCAGTGCCGAGGCCGCGTCTGCATCCATCGACCCGGCATTGGATGCGTCAAGACAGATTCCAGATCTCATGCGCGGCGATGTCTATCAGGAAGGCATCGATCTATCCGGCTATTGGGTGAGCGAAAAGCTCGACGGTGTGCGCGCGTACTGGGATGGCGCGCGCTTGATCAGTCGTGGCGGGGTGTGGATTCAGGCGCCCGATTGGTTCATCGCAGATTTTCCAAACCTGCCGCTCGATGGCGAGCTGTGGATTGGGCGCGGTGAGTTCGAGCGGGTCTCGGGTGCGGTGCGGCGTCTGAAGCCGGATGCGGATGTGTGGCGCGAGATCCGCTACAAGGTGTTCGACTTGCCGGGCGTCGCTGCGCCTTTTGGCGTACGTCTGGACAGGCTCCAGCGTCTTGTCGCGGCCTCATCAAACGACGCTCTCCAAGCCGTTGAGCAGCTTCGGGTGCGCGATCATGCCGAGTTGCAACGTCTGCTCCAGACGATTGTTGATGCTGGAGGCGAGGGGCTAATGCTACACCGCGATGATGCCCGCTATCGCGGTGGGCGCACCGATGCGCTGCTCAAGCTCAAGCCCTATTTCGATGCCGAAGCGCGCGTGATTGCACACCTTCCCGGCAAGGGTCGGCTGGAGAACATGCTGGGAGCGCTACTGGTGGAAGAAGCAAACGGACTTCGTTTCAAGATCGGAACGGGTTTCACCGATTTACAGCGGCTCAATCCGCCCCCGATTGGCAGTGTTGTGACGTTCAAGTATCAGGGCCGCACTGGACGGGGCATACCGCGTTTCGCGAGCTTTCTGCGCGTGCGGCAGCAGGAGTAGCCAGAGGCCATGGAGCCATCCTGGCTCCAGTCGCGCGGGGCGCGCAATCATCAGCCGCCGATGCGGTGCAGGCTGTGCAGCACTTCGGACTCGATCTGACGAGCATATCCGCCGAAGCGGTCATGCTCGGGAGACTCTAGCCAAGGCTGAAGGCGCAGCTCGGGCGATTGAGTCGGATAGTGTTGAGCTGACCGCAAGCGTTCGGCTTCGGTCAGGATTGAGTCTAAATCGTGATGATGCATGTCGTATCCTCGTGATGGCTGAAACGTTCGTTCAGTCTTTAGCTTGAGCCAAGGTTCTGTCGGATGTCGCCAAATTCAAGGCAGTCGGCAGTCAAGGTTGGTCGCCGCAACCCGGTGCCAAACCGGCTGCTGCCCGTCAGATGCAGTGTTGCACCTGACTGGGCCTGGGTCCGCGCACCGCGTCCCATTTGTGCGCCGCAGTAGGCCAGATGCGAGCGTCTCGGAGGCTCAGAGCTGGCGGCAAGCCTCTAATGTGACATCCATCGCGGGACGCCCAGATGGCGAGCCTTGCTCTTCCATCGCGTACACGACCTTCATGCCGTCGACGACCTTGCCGAAGACGACATGCTTGCCGTCCAGCCAGGATGTCGGAACGACCGTGATGAAGAACTGCGAGCCATTGCTGTTGGGACCGGAGTTGGCCATCGACAGCATGCCCGGCTCGTTGTGCTTGAGCGTGAAATTCTCGTCGGGGAACTTGTTGCCGTAGATCGACTGTCCGCCCGTGCCATTGCCTTTGGTGATGTCGCCGCCCTGGATCATGAAGCGGGGGATAATGCGATGAAACGGGCTTCCAGCGAATTTCAGGTCATCACCCTGTTCGCCGGTGCAGAGCACGCGAAAGTTCTCCGCCGTCTTAGGCACGACGTCGCTGAAGAGTTCGATGGTGATGGTTCCGGCTGGCTCACCGCCGATACTCACATCGATGGCGACCTGCGGATTATCGGCAAAGACGGGAGTCGTGCTCGCGGCCAGCAAGAGGCCGGCAAACAGATACTTCGAGCTGGACATAGTAATTCCTCGGTGAGTTGATGCGATGGCGAACGCGCTATTCTGCGCGCCGCCTAGTTTAACAGTTGGCGCACGATCGCACAGGCAATCCACGACTGATCCCAGGGCGAGCGCGTTTAAATTCTCAGCCAAACACGACCTTGGCGCGGTAGTCGTCATTCCACGCGGCCTTGCGGCGCTTCTTGGGCAGACTGAACGCTGAACCCTCCTGTTCGAATAGATTCATA
>JARIBS010000073.1 GCA_029257385.1 Thiorhodococcus sp. | reverse complement strand
CGGGGGTCTACCAGGGACGTGAAATGCTCAAGAATGCTTGCTGACATGAGAAACTCCAACGGTTGTTTCTCGCTAGCATCCGTCAACTCCCTGGAAAACGGAATGTTTAAACGCGCTCGCCCTGATGCAAGCTCGGTGAGTGTTGGGCAAAACGACGACATGCGCTATGATTAGGGGTTCGCGCACGGGGACTGCGGTCAATCTAGCATGACCTCACCCTCGGCACGACTGGAGAGGTGGCTGAGCGGTCGAAAGCGGCGGTCTTGAAAACCGTTGACTCGCAAGGGTCCGGGGGTTCGAATCCCTCCCTCTCCGCCAATCACCCGCAAGATTTTCCTTAAGCGCCGAGATAGCCGCCAATACGGCTGATCGCCTCATCTAGCAGCGCCAGATCGCGGGTGTAGGCGAAACGCACATGACGCGCCGCCTGGTGGTCGCCGAAATCCTGGCCCGGTGTCACCGCAACCCCGGCCTTCTCAAGCAATTGGGTGGCGAACGTCATCGAGTCCACGGCGAGCTGCGCGGGCAATCCGGCATACAGATAAAACGCCCCGCTGGGACTGTGCGCAATCTCGAACCCGAGTGATTGCAAGCCTGGAAGCAAACGGTCGCGACGCTGTCTGAACATCTCGCGGCGGGCCTCAAGGATTGTCCCGGTCGTCTCATCGAAGGCCGCTAGCGCCGCATGCTGCGCCGGGGTATTGGCGGCGATGAACAGGTTCTGAGCAAGCCGCTCCATCACCTCGACGGCGTCTTCGGGACCGACGAGCCACCCGAGCCGCCAGCCGGTCATGCCAAAGTACTTCGAGAAACTATTGATGACATACAGCCTTTCGCCGTCGGCACCCAACGCGGTTGTGTCTGGGACATCGTAGGTCAAGCCCTGGTAGATCTCATCGACGATCAGTGACGCCCCGCGTGCGCGGCAGAAGGCGTGCAGGCGCGTAAGCTCGGCGAGGCTCAACACCGTGCCGGTCGGATTGGACGGCGAGGCCACCACGATCGCCCGAATCCCTGGACTCCAAGCCGCCTCGACCTGCTCGAGCGTCAGACGGTAATCGGTCTGCGCTTGGAGTGGTACGACAACGCACTCACAGTCCATCAGCCGCAACATCTGGCGATAGCAGGGATAGGACGGATCGCCGAGGAGCACGGCATCGCCCGGTTCGAGCAGCGCCGCGAAAACCAGCTGCAAGGCGCCGGAGGCGCCCGGCGTCACCAGCACCCGGCTTGGCGATAGGTCCACCTGATAACGCTCGGCGTAATAGTCGGCAATCGCGCGCCGCAGCGCGGGAAGACCGGCCGCTGCAGTGTAATGGGTGTGACCGGCCGTCAGTGCCGCGTGTCCCGCCGCCATGATCGGCTCGGGTGTCGGAAAATCGGGTTCGCCGATCTCCAGATGGATGATGGAGCGCCCCACGGCTTCGAGTTCACGCGCCCGCGCAAGCAGACGCATGACATGGAATGGCGCGACTTGCCGCGCGCGTTCACTCAGTGCGCTGGCAGTCACCGCAAGCCCTGCGAGTGCGCATGCACGCGTGCATGGAGTCGATCGAGCGCGGCTAGATCGACGCAGGAGCTGTCTTGCAGATCGCCGACGAGCACCCTTGATGGCGCACCGGGTTCGCCGAGCTGATCGACGATCAGTGGCGCCGCACCGAAGTCCTGCCCCGCCGTGTAGTCATTGACCGTGATCACCAGTGAGCGCAGACCCGCATCCAGGGCCGCGCGCGCGCCGTTGTCAGAGTCCTCAAAGGCGATGCAGTCGTCGGGCTCCAGCCCCAGCTCGGCCAGGGCGAGCACGAAAATATCCGCAGCCGGCTTTTTGTTGGGGACGACATCGCCAGCGGCGATGACCTCGAACCAATCGACCAGGCCGGGTTCTCCGGCGTGCGCCAACAACGCAAAGACGTTATCCGGAGTCGTGGTCGTGGCGATCGCCAATCGGATTCCGGCCGCACGCGCCGCGCGCCACAATCGCAGCACACCGGGGCGCAGGGCAACCGCGCCCTCACTGAGCAGCGACAGATAGTGGCGTGTCTTGCGCTCATGGAGATCGGCGATGAAGGTGTCGAGATCCTGGCCGGGTTCCAGCGTGATCCCCTCGCTGTCGATAAAATACTTAATGCGCTCCTTGCCACCGGCGACGCTGAGCAACTCACCGTAACGACGTGCATCCCACTGCCAGTCGAGTCCGGCCTCGGCAAAGGCGGCGTTGAAGGCGGGGCGATGCCCATCGCGTTCGGTGTCGGCAGTCGTGCCGTCAACATCAAAGATCAAAGCCTTGAATCCAAACATGACAAAACTCCGCGTGATAGTGGTTAGACAGCGACAACCCGAACTCTCAGGTTACCCAAACCCCGAGCTACACGCTTCTGCTTAATTTGTGCATGATAGTTGCTCAGAATGTCGCGATCTGGTACTTAAACACGCTTTCGTGGAGCGGATCACTTGTAACCTTCTGATCCGCGCCGCGCGCATTCAACGGTTAGCGCCTTCGGGAGATAATAATGGCCGGAGCACAAGCACACGAAGCCGAGTCGTTCACTTTCGAACCCTATGAGACCGGAAGTAACGAAGAATATATGAGTCTGGAGCAGGAGACGCATTTTCGCGAGATTCTGCTGGCCTGGAAGCGGTCTCTGATGGAAGAGGTCGACCGCACCGTAAATCATATGCAGGATGAGGCGACCAACTTCCCTGATCCCAACGACCGCGCAACACAGGAATCCGAGTTCAGTCTCGAGCTGCGCACCCGCGATCGCGAACGCAAGTTGATCAAGAAGATCGACGAGGCGCTGACCAGCCTTGATGAGCATGACTACGGTTACTGCGAGGCCTGCGGCGTGGAGATCGGTATTCGTCGTCTCGAGGCGCGTCCAACGGCAACGCTCTGCATCGACTGTAAGACGCTCGACGAAATACGCGAGAAACAGCGTGGATGAGCATTAGGCATTTTCTCATCGAGACGTCCAATGCGTGGGCGCACGCGCGGCTATCGGGGGCGATTCGCCCCTTCGCCGACTGGCCCGCTGCACTTCGGCTCGCTGTTCGCCGCAATGGCCAGCTACGCCGATGCGCGTGCCCATGGGGGCGTGTGGCTGGTGCGCATCGAGGATCTCGACCGGGCGCGTGAGGTCGCGGGAGCGGCCAAGCGTATGCTCGACACGCTCGAGCGGTTTGGATTGACGTGGGACGAGCCGCCGCTGTATCAGCGCGATCGAACCGTGGCCTATGCGGCAGCACTCGCCCAGCTCGATTCACACGCCCTCACCTACCCCTGTGGCTGCACTCGCGCTGAGGTCGCCGCGCTGAGTCGCGTCGGGGTCGAGGGTCCGATCTATCCGGGCACCTGTCGAACGGGACTCCCAAAAGGACGAAAACCACGCAGTGTGCGGCTGAAAACCACCGCACGCTCAGTGTGTTTTCACGATCGCATTCAGGGCGATCAGAAACAACGCGTCGCCAAGACGATCGGCGACTTCGTGCTGCGCCGCGCCGATGGGATTCACGCCTATCAGCTCGCCGTGGTCGTCGATGACGCCTGGCAGGGGGTGACGCATATCGTGCGCGGCGCCGATCTACTGTCCTCGACACCGCGTCAGATACTGCTTCAAGACTATCTGGGACTGCCTCGGCCGAGCTATGCTCACATCCCGCTGATGCTCGATGCACAAGGGCGTAAGTTGAGCAAAGCGCTCGCCTCGGCGCCGGTCGATCCAGCCGATCCGCTGCCGGCCATGCACCGGGCCTGGCAGGGTCTGGGGCAGATCCCGATCAGGCATGCCGGATCGCCCCCAGCCTTCTGGAAGCAGGCGCTCGCGCACTGGCGCATCGAGCGCATACCCAAGTGCGCCAGTATCTGACGCGCGGCTAGAAATGCTCTGCGCTGAATTTTCTCAGATAGGCCGCAAAACGCTCGCCAAGCTCAGGATGGGCCAGGCCATACTCAACGTTCGCCTCCAGAAAACCAAGCTTGCTGCCGCAATCGTAGCGCTTGCCTTCAAAGGGATAGGCGATCACCGGCTCGTCTTCGAGCAATGCCGAGATGCCATCGGTGAGCTGGATCTCGCCGCCCGCGCCAGCCGAGGTGGCTTCGAGCTTCTCGAAGATCTTTGGCGTGAGCAGATAGCGCCCGACCACGGCGAGATTGGATGGCGCATCCTTGGGATCAGGCTTTTCGACGATTGAGACCACACGCAACTCGCCATCCGGACCCTCCTCGACCTCGACGATGCCGTATTTGTTGGTTTCCTCCCGCGCGACTTCCTGGACGCTCAGCACACTGCAACCAAAACGCTCGTGAACATCCGCCATTTGTTCGACCACACCCTTGCCTTCGGTACGGATGAGGTCGTCGGCGAGGATGACCGCAAAGGCCTCGTTGCCGACCACCGGCTTGGCACAAAGCACCGCGTGCCCGAGACCAAGCGCCACGGCTTGTCTGACGTAGATGCAGGAGGCCGAGCTTGGCAGTACGTTGCGAACCATCGCGAGCAGGTCATGCTTGCCCGAGCCTTCCAGTTCCGCCTCCAGCTCGTAGGCCGTATCAAAATGGTCTTCGATCGAGCGCTTGTTGCGGCCCGTGATAAAGATCAGTTGATCCACGCCGCCCGACTTGGCCTCCTCAGCGGCATATTGGATCAGCGGTTTGTCAACGATCGACATCATCTCCTTGGGACTCGCCTTGGTCGCGGGCAGGAAGCGCGTGCCCAGACCGGCGACGGGGAATACTGCCTTACGGATTTTGGCCATGGTTATCCTCTTGAACGAAATTGCGGCGCAATCCCCTCGCTTTAGCGATGAGGTTAAGCCGTACCTTTGACTTTGTTGCAGCACCTGTAGAGAATCAAAACGGCTGACAGCCGACAGGACGTGGGTTTAGGTAAGCAAGCCAGTCGAGAGTCAGCAAGGACGACTGGTTTGCGGGCCCGGAACGGGCCACGAGGGCCACCGTAAGGTGGCGTCTGGAATCCCCAGGATTTATCCGTGGGGAGGTTCAATCAGAGACCCTGCAATGACTGCTCGATGTCGAGCAAGGCCGCGCCTGGATCAGGCGCCTGAGTGATCGGTCGACCGATCACCAGATAATCGGCGCCGGCCGCCAAGGCCCGCGCCGGAGTCATGACGCGCTTTTGATCGTCAACTGCAGCGCCGAGCGGTCTGACACCAGGTGTCACGAGCACGCAGTCGGCACCCAGCTCCGCTCTCACCAATGCCGCCTCCAGCGGCGAGCACACGACTCCAGCAAGACCGGCCCGAGCCGCCAACCGCGCTAATGTCACGACCCGCTCGCGCGGGTCTCCCGCGCAACCGATGGCGGCCAGATCTTGCGCGTCAAAACTGGTCAGCACAGTCACCCCAATCAACAGCGGCGGATTGTCCAGCCCACTCAAGCGCGCGCGCGCCGCCTCCATCATTCTAAGGCCACCCGAGACATGGATATTGACCATCCATACTCCGAGATCGGCCGCCGCGGCACAGGCGGCAGCGACCGTATTGGGAATATCGTGAAACTTCAAATCCAGAAAGACCTCGAAGCCGCGCTGATGGAGCGTCTCGACGAAGGCCGGACCGCAGCGGGTGAAGAGTTCTTTGCCGACTTTCAGACGGCAATGGCGAGGATCGAGCTGCTCGACGAGCGCCAGAGCGGGCGTCTCGGCGGCATAGTCAAGGGCGACGATGATGGGTTTGGGATCTGGCACGGACATAGCTCGATTTGTTGGTTTTGATTTTGGTTTCGGATTAGGGCTGCTCAAGCAGTGGTTTGGACCTATCCAGGGGTTCGGGCAGTACCGGCAGCACGCTCCCCCAGCACTTGCAGCTTGGGCACAGCCAATGCAAGGCGCGGGCCTGAAAGCCGCACCTCCCGCATTGATAGACCGGTTGACGCACCAGCAGTTGGTGAGCGACGGCGTGCGCCACGCACAGGCCGCGCTCGGCCAGGGGGTGTTCTTGCGCCATCAGAGCGAGAACGCGCTCCAAGGCGGCAAGGTCGGCATAGCGCGCGAGATAATCGGTCAATAGCTCAATGGCCGCTGCGTTTCCGCGCGTGCGCGCCATGCGTGCGCTGAGGCTCAGCATTAGGTGCGGACTTGCATGTTGATGGGCCAGCGTTTCGAGCTGCTCCAAAACGTCCTCATGGCCGAGCTGGTCCATCGCATCAATCAAGGCTGGCAGAATTTCTGGCACATAGGCCGCGCCGCGATCGGCAACACGGCGAAAAAGCGTCACGGCTTCGCGGGCATCGCCCGCTTCCAGCGCCATGAAGCCCGCAAGCATCACCGCGCGCACACACTTGGGCTCGACCTCTTGGGCCAGACGCAACTGCCGTTGCGCGCCCCGAGTATCACCCTTGCGCCGGGCGTCTTCAGCCAATTCGCAATGATATTGGGCGATTTCCACCGTCATCGAGTGATCCGACAGTGGCCTGAGCTGCTCGGCCACTTCCAGACAGCGGCTCCAGTCGCGCTCCTGCTGATAGATCTCACACAACGACTCAAGCGCGCGCTGGCGATGCAGACCCAATTCTACCAGCTCGAGGAAAAGCCCTTCGGCCCGGTCCAGCAGCCCGGCGCGCATGAAGTCCTCACCCAGCTCGAACAGGGCAAAGCCGCGCAGCTCGTCGCTGAGATTACCGCGCTCCATGAGATTTTGGTGGATACGGATGGCACGATCGACTTCACCGCGACGCCGAAACAGCGTGCCGAGCGCCAGATGCGTCTCCACTGTCTCACCGTCGACCTCGGCGAGCTTCAGGAAGGTGTCGATGGCCTTGTCTGGCTGCTCTTCGAGCAGATAATTGAGCCCGCGCAGGAAATCCGGATGCGCCGGACCGATCACGTCGCGCTTGGAGCGCATCTCCCGTCGCGCCAGCCACCAACCCGAAGCGGCAGCGACCGGGAGAAGGAAAAAGAGCGCCTCGATCACAAGGACGCACCAGAGGCCCGACCCGCGCCCAGTTGGAAGCGGCGAACGCATGCGCAAACGACAGGCACGCAGCAAGGCTGGCCTGGGCGACCCGTGCGTGATCGTTGGGTGCACGGCAGAGGGCTGGGAGATCTAAAATCTGAGGTCACCCGATAAATCATACAGACAAGCGCAACGCCTCGCATGACCGGGAACTGCGCCCCACGCGTTAGCCGAAGTTTGCCGATCAAGCCGCAAACCCCCACTGTTGGGAGAACCCTGTAGCATGGCGAACGGTTAAAGCCCCAGACGCGGTGTTGCGCAAACGCACGAGCGCGTCATAACCAAGGAGCTAAAGGTATGTATGATCTGAAAGGCGGAGTCGCCATCATCACGGACGTCGCTGGAAATCTCGAACGGACGATCGCCCGCCTCGGCATGTGCGCCCTTGGCGCTGATCAACCGTGCACTCCCCGACACACCATAGAACCGTGCCATCATGGGCGCGGCGTCGTAGCTGAGTACATAGCACCATGACACACCCCCATACAGCACCGCCCTGGCTCGGCACGCTCAGACGCAGCGTCCTGGCCGGACTGATCCTGAGCGCCCTCGCCTATCCGCTACAGGCCGCCCCAGATATGGACGACGCAACGCGCAGTTTACTCGTCAACGCAGTCGAGGCCGCGGCCGATCTGGATCTCTACAACACGCGCTGTCGGGGCGATGTCTCCGGGCGAAGCACCGACAACTTAAGCAAACTCATGGTCGGCAAGCTGCGCACGACCGTGCTGTCGGTCCTGGACGACTTCTTTCCCGAGGGCAGTTATCGCCGCGCCCAACAGCGCCTTGAGGCGGACTTCCTGCTGCGCCTGCGCGAGGCAGGCGGATGTCCAGGCGCCAAGGACTCCGAACTGCCTGAGCAATTGCGTGAACGCTATACTAAGATGCTCGACGCGATCCGCGACTTGCCCTGACTTGGCGCGCTTTCGAAGCGGGCGGATTCAATTCGCAGAAAAAGATCGCTGATCGGCCAGGCGCTCGCGCATAGAGCGGCCTGCCGAACAACCGCTATGGCCAGGTTTGCGACCAGGACAGTATCCAGGCGCCACGACCTTGCCGAGTATCGACTGAAGGCACCCATTCAATGACCAACGACGACACCAGCACACAGCCGCCCGACAGCCTGGCCAAGGTGATATCGGTGCAGGAGAGCCTCGCGACGATCGAGGCGGGATGGAGCAATGGGGCACGTCTGTCACTGATGAAAAACGAGGTGGTTTTCATCCAGCAGCGACGCATCGGCGCCGACGGTCGCCATGAGGAACTCAAAGCCGAGGTGCTGCGGGTGCGCGGCGATCTGGCGGACATCCAGGTGTTTGAGGACACCCGAGGCGTCACCATCGGCGATCCGGTGCGCCAGACCAGCGAGCTGCTGTCGGTGGTGCTGGGGCCGGGCCTGCTCGGGGAGGTCTACGACGGTTTGCAAAATCCGCTCGAAAAGCTCGCCATCGAGCACGGCGTATTTTTGCCGCGCGGCGTCGATTTCGAGGCGCTCGATCTCAATCGCAAATGGTCTTTTGTGCCGGTGGTTCAGCACGGCGCTCGACTACAGGCCGGTGGCGTGTTGGGCACAGTGCAGGAAGGACGCTATACCCACAAGATCATGGTGCCCTTCGATCAGGACGGTGTGGTCGAGGTGACCTGGATCCAGGAGGGCAGCGTGACGGTCGATACCCCGGTAGCGCGCATCCGCGATGCCCAGGGCCATGAGCGCTCGCTCGACCTCACCCGCCGCTGGCCGGTGCGGCGTGCACTGACCGAGCACCTGTATCGCACCCGTACTGCCGAGCGAATGTACCCGCACGCACCCTTGACCACCACCATCCGCCTGATCGACACTTTCTTTCCGATCGCCCTCGGCGGAACCGGGTGCATCCCCGGTCCCTTCGGCGCGGGCAAGACGGTCTTGCAGCATCTGCTGGCCAGACATGCCGGGGTCGACATCGTGATCGTGGTCGCTTGCGGGGAACGCGCTGGCGAGGTGGTCGAAACCATCACCGAGTTTCCGCAACTGCGCGATCCCAAAACCGGCGGCTCGCTGATGGAGCGCACCATCATCATCTGCAACACCTCCTCCATGCCGGTTGCCTCGCGTGAGGCATCGATCTATACCGGCATCACGCTGGGCGAATACTACCGCCAGATGGGCTATCAGGTGCTGTTGCTCGCGGACTCGACCTCGCGCTGGGCACAGGCGATGCGCGAGACCTCGGGGCGGCTCGAGGAGATTCCCGGCGAGGAGGCCTTCCCGGCCTATCTGGACTCGGCGATCCGTGAGCTCTACGAGCGCGCCGGCGTGGTGCGTTGTAGCGATGACGCGGTTGGCAGCCTAACACTGATCGGCACCGTCTCCCCGGCTGGGGGTAATTTTGAGGAGCCGGTGACTCAATCGACGCTGGGGACGGTGAAGTGCTTCCTGGGTCTGTCTTATGACCGCGCCTACAAGCGTTTCTATCCCGCCATCGATCCGCTGATCTCCTGGACGCGCTATCTCGGCCAGCTCGAAGCCTGGTATGCCAAGCATCTGGATCCGACCTGGATCGAGCGCGTCCAAGCCATGCAGGCGCTTCTGTCACGCGGAGACGCCGTGCAGCAGATGATGCAGGTCACGGGCGAGGAAGGCATCACCATCCAAGACTATATCGACCTTCAGAAGGCCAACATGCTCGACATGGTGTATCTCCAGCAGGACGCCTTTGACGCGGTGGATGCCTCGGTGTCGATGGAGCGCCAGCGCCAGACTTTCGATTTACTCTACACGCTGCTTATGCACGAGGGCACATTCGCTGACAAGACGCTCGCTCGACAATACTTCACCCGTCTCACCGGGCTGTTCAAAAACCTCAACTACACGGCCAGCGAATCACCCGATTTCGGGCGTCTGATCGGTGAGATTAAGCACATCTCCGAACATTTTGAACAGACTGCGACAGAGCGCTCACCGAGCGCCTAATGGTGCGGTATGCTGTCAATGCCTTCGTGCTGCTACACTGATGACACTCAGGTGTTTGCGCAAATTGCTTCTATCTCTCCCTTATCTATTGATGATATAGACACATGGCATCCGTCAGGGCTAAGACCGGGCTTGAGACTCAGTCGCGCACCGCATTGATCGGCAAGCTCAATTATCTGGACTTCTTCGGTTTCGGCCTGCCTCCATTCAAAAGTAGCGCGGAGCTCTCCGCTCCTTACCTCAATGCCGAACTGAGCACTGCATTGAAGGAGATCGAGTCAGTTCTGACGCATGCCGAAGGCGGTCTGATCGTTGTGAATGGCGCGCCGGGTTCGGGTAAAACGACCCTGGCCAATCATGCTGTCGACCGTTGTGGAGAGGGCTTTCGTGTTGCCAAACTCAACCGAACCCTGTCGGCTGAGACGGACTTTCTACAGATTCTGCTCCACGGATTTGAACTCAATCCCGAGGTGCTCGACACGGCCTGGATGATCGAGCGCTTCATCGCATTCGTCGATGAGCAAAACCGTGATGGACGGCGTGTCATCCTGGTGATCGACGAGGCGCAAAATCTCAAGCCTGCGCTTCTAGCGCTGTTGCCACGGCTCATTGAGCACACGGCCAAAACCAAAACCAAAAAGAAGCGGGGGCTCTTCGTTGTGCTCATCGGCCAGGATGGCTTTGAGCGCACCCTGGCGCACTCGGCGCTCACGGATGTCAAGAATCTGGTTGAATTCCAGACCTACCTGAACCCCCTAAACGAGTCCGATACCTGCGACTACATTCAATACCACCTCATCGAACTCGCCAAAGCACGGCAAAATCCCTTCACCGAGCGCGCGATGGCCCGCCTGTACATGCTCACCGGCGGGAGTATGCGGCTGATCAATACGCTTTGTGACTTCGTCCTCTTCAACGCCTGTCTTGGACAGATCCGCCACATCAGCCCGGATCTGGTACAGACCACGTTCAACGCGTTGCAGTGGGAGCCGGTGCTAGGCACGATGCAGAAAGCCGCCGCCAAATCGCCTGCGTCCCAAACAGATAACCCGCGCCTGATCCTCGAGTACGCTCAGGACACACCCTTTGCGATTACAAAAGCGGCCATCACTATCGGCCGCGCCAGCGACAACGACATCCGTATTCGCAGCCTCAAGGTCAGCCGTTATCACGCGCGACTTACGGCAGATGGCGCGAATCTCTCGATTGAGGATCTCGGCAGCACCAATGGCGTCTATGTCAATGACGAGCGCATCATCGCTCGCCAACTTCTCAAGGACGGCGATATTCTCACGATCGACAGCAATCGCATGCGTCTGATGCTTGGCAAGGAACGCGACACATCTCGCTGAGCGTACGTTAAGTTTTTAGGAGATACACACACCCATGTCAGACGTACGATTCGACATTCGCTTTGACGGAACGCTCAAGGCAGGCGCCGACCCGGACCGGACGCGTAAGCATCTGGGCACCGTCTTCAAGCTCGACGAACAGGCCGTGGCGCGCCTTTTCGCCGGCAAGCCAGTCCTTATCAAGCGCAATGTCGACGCAGCAACTGCGGCGCGCTATACGCGGGTCTTCGATGAGGCCGGAGCGGTGCTCGGCGTCGTGCCCCTAGACTCCGATACCATGGGTTCAGAGCACACCGCAGAAGCCGCGCCGGGCGGGGACGAGGGCTCGGGGCTGCGCCTCGCACCCCAGGGCGGCTTTCTCGAAGCACCCCAGGAGGTTAAGATGCCGGAGCTGGATCTCAGCCATCTCAGCCTAGTATCCGAACCCGAATGGACGCTTGCGGACTGCCAACCGCAAACTCCCGAGATCGATCCGCCTGACACCAGTCACCTCGGATTGGCAGACGAGCAAGCACGCCCTGACGACCACGACACGCGTTGACGACCCGCTCATGACCAAAGACTTCGATCACATCGTAATCGGCGCCGGCATCAGCGGTCTCGGCGCCGCACATTTCTCCGCACGTCGCGGACTCAGCACCCTAGTGCTGGAGGCCAGCGAACGTATCGGCGGCTGCATCGACAGTCAGCGATTCGACGCGCTCGGCGGTTTCTGGACCGAGGGCGGCGGACACACCTGCTTCAACAGCTACGGTAACCTGCTCACGATCCTCGACGATCTGGGACTGACCAGCCAGGTCCAGCCCAAGATCAAGATCGGCTACTCGCTGTGGAAGGACGGCAAGCGGCGAAAGATCACCTCCGCACTGCACGTTCTGGAGGCGGCACGCTCCATTCCACGCATCTTCAAGGCGCCGAAGGCTGGGCGCAGCGTGCGCGATTACTACAGCGAAGTGCTCGGACGGCGTAACTATCAGGATCTGCTTCAATACGCCTTCCAGGCGGTGATCTGCCAGCCGGCGGATGACTATCCAGCCGAGGCGCTGTTCAGACGCAAGCCGCGTCGCAAGGACGTCATCAAGGCATTTACTTTTGCCGAGGGCATTTCGGCCATTCCGACCGCCATCGCCGCTCAGGACGGGCTTGAGGTCCGCACTGGCCAGAACATCCAGTCCATCCAGCGCGACGGCGACGGCTTCGTGCTGCACATGGCCGACGGCAATGCGTTGCAGGCGGGCGCGCTGACGTTGGCGGTCCCACCCGATGTCGCAACCAAGCTGATGCCCGACGGACTCGACGCGGCACGCGAGGCCATCTCCGGAATCGGCATGGCCGAGATCGAGACTCTGGTCTTGGTGTTTCGCGCGATCGATCTGGCGCTAGCGCCGATGGCCGGACTGATCGCCGTCGAAGACGCCTTCTACTCCATGGTCTCGCGCGACTTCCTGCCGGATGCGACCTACCGGGGCTTCGCCTTCCACTTCAAGCCCGGAGCGCTCGATGAGGATGGCCAGGTGCAACGCGCCTGCGAGGCGCTGGGGGTCGATCCCACACGCATCGCGGCCCAGTCACGTCTGGCCAACCGCCTCCCTGCCCTGCGCAGCGGCCATAGCGATCTGATGCAACGCTTGGATGCCACCCTTGCTGGGACGCGTCTGGCAGTGACTGGAAACTGGTTCCTCGGTGTCTCGATGGAAGATGCCCTCACTCGCAGCCGTAGCGAATCCGATCGTCTGTTCGGTGTCTGAGCCTCAATTGATGGAGATGAATCCATGCGTGCCGCCCTCATTGCCCCGGCCCTGGTGGCCCTGACAGCAGTTGCCCTGTCGGCGACGGCTTTTGCCGAGGAGATCGGCAGCGTCTCGACCAAGTTCAAATGGATGGGGCCCAATGACAAGGTCGTCATTGAGGTCTTCCAGGACGAAGACGTCCCCGGGGTCGTCTGCTATCTCAGCCGGGCCAAGACGGGCGGCGTTTCGGGCGCCGTCGGCGTCGCCGAGGACACCTCGGATGCTGCCATCGAATGTACCCAAATCGGTCCCATCAGCCTGCCGGACGATGTTCGGGCAGGCAAGCGCGACGGTGACGAGATCTTCAAGAAACGCACCTCGCTGATCTTCAAAAGCCTCCAGGTCGTGCGTTTCTATGACGCGCCCCGCAACACCTTGGTCTACCTGAGCTATAGCGACCGAGTCATCGAAGGATCGCCCAAGAACAGCGTCTCGGCCGTGGCGATCCAGCCCTGGGCCAAGGCGGCCAGCGGTCCTGAGTAAAAAACCTCTAGACCCCTCATTCAGCCAGAATTGACAGACATATACCCAGATTCGATATGCTGTTAATGGACCGGGTCAACACAGTAATGCGCATGTTGGCCTTGACGCACTAGGGTTCCCGCTCATCCTTGAGCATCCCCTTTGGTCCCAGTGTTCTGAGTCTGGTTGAAACCACGCGATAGATCCGCATCGCGATCGGCGACTTTTGGACCGGCTACTCGTCGCTGAGTCATCCCGTGCAGTTTCCGATCGACCCCTCCTTCTTACACGACGTTCCATGCAAGCCGTTGCGCTGTACCCGCCTCACCGCCTCGTCATTGGCTAAACAACCTTAAGCATTAGGGACATTAGTCACGATTTTTTTCTGCCGACCTGCCTAGACTACCGCTACATGACTGAAATGGCACAAACTTTCAGATCATTGTCCGAGGTCGTCCGCCCTCAAGTACGCAAGCGGCAATCGAGGGTAGGCATCTTTCCAATGCGTCGCGACATAAGGGTGCGCACCATGAGCCTCGTCGAGATCGTCAAGGAGGTCGGCAACGGCTCTGAGCAGCGCCTCTCGGGCAGGACGGAGTGCGCCTTCGTGTTGCCCGGAAGCAGCGAACTCCAGCTGGCGCAATCACAGAATATCGGTGATCCGTGCGCCTTTCTCGCTCATCAGGTCGCGCGCTTTCCGAGTGACCTCAAAGTGCACGTACAACGCATCGTCCTGCATGTCGCCGAGACGAACGCTGGTGGAAGCTACGCTGCGCTGGTCGACCTGTTCATCGCGCTCGGCTCCAAGGGCATGTCGCTGCGACAGAGAATGCTGGATACCGCCAAACGCCTGCTGGAGCGCGGACAGTATCAGGCGCTGGTACGCAAACTCGACAGCGGGCTGCATGCGGCCGATCCCATCCCGTGTGCGCCCGGCTCCATGCTCAGCAAGGGGACGCGAGGCGCGCGCATCCTGGTCGAGCGATTAGACCGCCACGAGACACGGGATCCGCTCGACGAAGCCCGCAGCTATCTGGAATACGGGCAGTTGGACGAAGCGCGGAGACTGCTCGAAGAGGCGCTGCTGAGCGAGCCGTCGCGCCTGGAGCTTCATTTGGAGCTGCTCGAGATCTATCGGGCAACCCTGGATCTTGAGCGCTTCGACGCACTGTGGAAATTGCAGGACGCGGCGCAAAACCCGGCGCCAGACGCCTGGCTGGAGACGGCGGAGTTTCTGAGTATGCAGGCGCTTTGCGACTTTAGCCGGGCGAGTTCAGACAGATCCCGGACCGAGCAGTTCGCGACTCCAGACGCTGGCGACCCGCTCACGATACGATAACGAACAGGAGCGCATGCCCATGTTGCAGATCAACACGTTTGCCAGCTCCCCGGGCACGATCGACGCCGCTCAGGAGGCAAATCCTGCCGTGTGCACAATTGCCGCGCTTGGCTTCGAGCCGCGTATGCAAAACGCCATGGAGCTTCTCTTCAAGAGCCGATTGAGCGGGCGCTTCGCATTCACGGACGCGAACGAGGCCGATGTCTATCTGATCGACTTAGACAGCTATGGTGGTCGGGAGCTTTGGATCAAGCAGGCCGAGGCCAAGCCCAGCCAGCCCATGATCTTGCTCTCGATGCAGGAGGTCGAGGTCACGGGCCGGACGTACTTTGTGCGCAAGCCGTTGAGACCGCAGGATCTCATTGAAGCCCTGACGGCTGCGGCCGCCTGCAGCGGCGTCGAAACGACGAAGGCGGCGGGCGGGCGACAATCTCCGGCAGTCTCCGTTGACCAAGCGGTCCCCAAGGGCCGCTCCGACGTGGAGCCGAGCCGACCGACACCCGTACCCGTCCCAGACCCACCGCACAAACTGGGAGAGGAGTTGAATAACGGTTCCGTACTCGCGACCTCCCGTGGGTCCGTCGGTCACAGATTCTCAGAGCACGATACCAAGACCTTCATCGGGTTGGCGCCGGACATCGACCCCAAGAATCCGCAGCAGCTTGCCAAGGCCCAGTTCGAGCCCGACGCCTATCTGATCGGACAGCTTCGACAAGCGCTCAAGCTGGCGATAAGCAACGACCGTATCGTCAGGCTGGTGCTGGAGCATGGCTCCATCACCCTGATGCCGCGCACGGGGCTGGCGGTGGTCGACCTGCAGCACTTTCAGCTGCGAACACTGGCAGTGGTGCCGCTGACCGAAGAGAGCAGCACACTGCATTTCGTCGATCATTTCAATCTCTCGGAAGTACCTCGATACCGGATCTGGCAGCTTGAATCGCTACTCTGGAGCGCGGCCTTGTTCGCCTCGCGTGGACGTGTGCCGATGGGCACCGACATCACGGCGAAGATCAGGCTCAAGCGGTGGCCGAATTTAACCCGGTTGGCTGCCTTCCCCAACGTGGTGCGCATCACCGCCTTCCTGTCACATGATCCGGTCTCGCTGGTCGATGCCGCCAGAATCCTCAAGGTTCCGCAGCGTTGCGTCTTCGCCTTCTTTACCGCCGCAGAGGCGCTCGGGCTTATGGAAGCGGTCGCGAAAGACCAAGCACCGGGCAAGAGCTGCGAGTTCAAGCGCTCGACAACGCCCGAAAAGCCGGTGAAACGCAGTCTGTTTCGCCGGATTCTGTCGCACCTGCGCAGTTAATAGAAAAACGAGCCAACCTCACTCACCGAGACAAAGCGCACGGTATGTCAGATCACAAAATCATATTCACCGGCCCGGTCGGGGCGGGTAAGACAACAGCCATTGCCTCTGTCAGCGATGCCCCGGCCGTTTCCACGGACGCACGCGCCAGCGACATGACCCAGTCCATGAAGTCCACCACGACGGTGGCCATGGACTATGGGCTGATGAAGCTCGGAGGTGGGGAGAAGGTCCATCTCTACGGTACTCCAGGCCAGGAGCGTTTCGACTTCATGTGGAGCATCCTCGCCAAAGGCGGCCTGGGGCTGGTTCTGCTGATCGACGACTCGCGCCCCAATCCGCTCGGCGACATGGAGTTTTTCGTCAACGCCTTCGATGGCTTTATCCGTGAGACCCAGCTCGCCGTCGGGATCACCAAGACGGATCTCAGACCCGGTTCACGGCTGGGTGTGTATCACGACTATCTGCAACACTGCGGACTCGTGGTGCCGATCTTCGAGGTCGATGCGCGCAAGCGCTCCGACATCACCATCCTCCTTGAGGCGCTCTTCTTTGCCCTCGACCCGGGACTCGAGGTGGAGTAAGCCATGCGTTATCGCTTGCTCGATCACCAGTTTGTTCTGCCCACGCCTGCGGGCGCCTTCTACAGTGTGGCGGACCCGCAGCAGGATCCCCCACGCCGTTTGCTCCAACGTCTGCTCAGCACGGAATCGAGCCACCAGCTCGAGCTTGACGCCCTGACCGAATGGGCCGACACGCAGAGCGAGGACGAGGCGCTCGGTCTGCTCTATCACCTTCAGACGTTGGGCTGGGTAGAGGGCTTCGCCGACCCGCAAACGGCCCCGGACGGTGCGCTCGAAGACGTGCTCCCTGGCTTGCTGGAGCCGCTTTCGGCCACCGGCAAGGCGCTTCTCGCCGATGCCCAGGGCTTCCACATAGCGTCCGTCGGCTTCAACCACGAAACCTCGGTGGAGCTTTCGGCGGCCAGCGCGGACTTGGCGTCCCTGTACGAGCGCCATCGCGGTCTGCTCAAGCGCAATATGGGCTTGAGCACCAGCGCCTGGGCGCTGGTGGACGCGGCGGGCAACAGCCAGACCGGCTTTTGGCCGCTCTACATCACCGAGCAGCGCTTCGTGCTCATCATCAGCGGCGTGCCGCACCTCAACCAGCCGGCGCTGACCGAGCTGGTCTGGGCGTTGAGCAAGCGCTATGCCCAATGAGACCTAAGTCCATGGCCACAAGCCTGATGTCTGGATTCGGATAACAGACATTGAACGTGCACGCAGGCGACGTGCATGTGACTCCCGAGCCGTCCGTCGAGTCGGTGTTTAGCGGGAGTCCCAGCAATCCTTACGGTCGCTTCACCGAGCCGGTGCGATTCCTGGCTGTTAATGGGGGCCGAGTTCTACCGAGTCCCCAGTATTCGCTTTTGAAACCAACCACTGCAACGCAAAAAAAGGAAGAGGAAATCACAATGCGCGCTGACATGCTCAACTCCGTGCTCGGAGAGCTTAATGGCACCTCCGCCGATATCGAAGCCTCCGGGGTCATCTCTACCGACGGCCTGATGATGGCCTCGCAACTGCCCGCCAGTATGGACGAAGACCGCGTCGGCGCCATGAGCGCCGCCATGCTCTCTCTAGGCGAACGGACTGCGCAAGAGCTTGGCCGCGGCGAGCTGGAGCAGGTTCTGATCAAGGGCGCCAAAGGCTATGTGCTCATGACGCACGCCGGTCACGATGCCGTAATCACCGTCATAGCCAAGCCCAATGCCAAGCTGGGTCTGATTTTTCTCGATGTAAAGCGCGCCGCCGAGCAGATCAGCAAGCTGATCTGAGCCGCCCAGCAATGCCTCATTCGAGGAGGCCGCGCGCATCATGCATGAGGGTATCGCGGCGCTGAAGAGTTTCGGCGACTTCAGAACTCGCCAAACAGAATGAGGATGGCTCCTACAGCATCGAATTCACAGACTGTGCCTTTGCGCAGTTCACCACACACAGCGGTCAGCAAGCGATCTGCTACTTCGGCTTCGGTCTCGTGGAAGAGACCCTCTACCGCATGATCGGCAAGAAGGTTCAGGTCAAACTCATCGAGCGGGAAGATGCGTGCGGCGTTTGCCATGAGCAAGCCACCCCCGCTGATCCCATAGCAGCATACACGAGGTTTTCTGATGGACGGTAAGGCGTACTTTCTACTCCGGTTGAACGATCACATTCAGTATTTGAGAAAGATCCAGGCGACCCTGGACGGCAAGGGGGACTTCCGCGGGACGGATTGTCACGATTGCAAGCTCGGAAAATGGCTTCACGGGGACGGTCCAGCCGAAGCCGCAGCTGTAGGGCCCGAAGCTGTGGCCCTGTTCGAGAGTTTGTTCGCACCTCACCAGCGCTTCCACCAAGCTGGCCAAGAAGCCATCACAAAGCAGGAGGTCGGCGATGCCGTCGGCTCCAAGGCCGCGGTCACGGAGATGATGACCCTGTCGGCAAGCCTAGTGGATATCCTGCTCGCTTTAGACAAGGCCACCAAAGGCTGACAAGCAGCCTGAGCGGCGAGGAGTTCTGCTCGCTCACATCCATCCGCGCGCCGATGCAAGTCGTCGCACGTGGTGGTAAAGGTCGAGCAAATCTGTCTCGGGCTTTGGGGCGACTGCAAGAACCATCGGGAGCACTTAGACGCATGTTCGAGCGGGCAAGATTCCCGCTTGGCAGTCCTTTCCATTTACCGACGGCTGGCCCGCTCGCATCACGCCATCACGCCATCACGCATCAGTTTGCGGACATCCACGACTAACACCACCAGCAAAAAGACACCCAGGCAGAGCGTGCCGATCAGGAGCGTGTGCCAGTCAGTCCAACGCTGTAGCCATTCGCTTGCTAGATAAAGCCCGATCCCCAGCGCCACATAGCCGAGCACCCGCCCGATCTCGTAAGGCACCGGATAGTAAATGCGCCCGAGGACGTAGGACATGACCACCATGGAGCCATAACAGGCCAGGTGGGTCCAGGCCGCGCCTTCGTACCCATACAGGGGCACCCACCAGAGCAGCAATCCGATGGTGATGGCCGAGCCGATCAGCGAGACGCCCGCGCCCATGAGCGTGCGGTCGGTGAGTTTGTACCAGATCGACAGATTCACGTAGATCCCTAGACAGAGGTTTGCCAGCAGTAGGATCGGCACGACGTGCAGCCCCTCTCTATAAGCCTCGCCGACGAAGTACTGGAAGATATCCATGTAGAGCGTCACCAGCAGGAACAGAAAGACACAGCAGATCACAAACCAGTTGAGCACGATGGCATAGGTGCGGCCCGCGTCAGCCTGTTTGGCATAGCTGAAGAAAAACGGCTCTCCGGCGTAGCGAAACGCCTGGATGAACAGCGACATGAGGATCGAGAGCTTGTAGCAGGCGCTGTAGATGCCGAGCTGGGCCATGTTGGTCTCGTTGTCGTAAGGCAGCAGATATTTGAGCGCCGCACGATCTAGCATCTCGTTGATGATGCCGGCGAATCCGATCACCACCATGGGCAGTGAGTAACGGATCAGGCGCCTGAAGAGCACGGCATCGAAGTTGGCGAATCCGTCGCGAAACTGCGGCGTCAGCAGCACCAGCTTGACGGCGCTCGCGACCAGATTGGCGATGAAGACATAGCCCACGCCGATCGCCGGATCCCAGAGCTGACCGAGCAACGACTGTGGATCGCCCTCGTGAGCGCGTCGGCAGACATAGATGAAGAAGATCACCAGAGCGACGTTCACGCCGATCTCAATGAGCTTGAGCGAGGCAAACCGCCCGGCGCGATTCTCGGCGCGCAACCGCGCAAAGGCCGCCGCGCCGATCGCGTCCAGGGCCAGAATGGCGGCGATCCACCAGATGTACTCGGGATGATCGGGATAGAGCAGCAACTCGGCGAGCGGCTCGCGCATCAGGAAGATCGCGAGCACGAACAGCGCGTTGATGATCACCAAAAATCGCAGCACGGTGCCGTAGACGGCCTCGGGCGCATGATCGCCGCCTGCGCGAAAGCGGAAATAGCCGGTCTCCAGCCCGAACGTGAGCAGCACCGCCAGAAAGCCCATATAAGCGTAGAACTCCGCCACCACGCCGTACTCGGCCGGGGCGAAGCTGTAGGTCAGAAAGGGCACCAGCAGATAGTTGAGGAAGCGTCCGAAGACGCTGCTGACACCATAAATGGCGGTCTGCGAGGCGAGTCGTTTGATCGGGTTCAAGGCGGGCCGTCCGGAATGCGTTCTGTCGAGTCAACAAGGCGCATTTTATACTCTAGTTCGCCCCCTGATAGTGTCCGGGGCTGGCGCTCACCGGTGTGGATGGAGCGAACGCCCCGGTATTGTCAGCGAGCGCCCCGGCACAGTGAGCGAGCGCAGACTGTTCTGAGCGGGCCTCCCGTGCGGTGGCGGCGGGTGTTGGCCGGGTGGCATGGGCGGGTGAAGACCCGGTGGCGGCGGGGGCGGAGGATGTACAAAATAGGGCCGGGACGCAGATGCACGCGCCGCCTGGTTGGCGTTCGCGCGCGCGGCCTCGACCTCGAACACACGCCGTTGCAGTTGCAGACGGCGCATATCCTCAGCCTGTCGCGCCCGCTCGCGCTCGGCGCGCTCGGCTTCCATCTGGCGCACCTGCTCCATCACGGAATAGCGCTCGCCGACCGCGCGTTGGCTCTGCGTCGCTCGCGGCAACGCTCGCACGTCAACAGAGCCATGCGGCTGATCGGGCGGCTGGTCGCTGTAATGGACCTGTCCCTGGTCGTCGCTCCAGCGATACAGGTTTTCGGCCACGACCGGGTTCATGTGGACCCAGGAGAGCAGCCCGAACAGCGCCAGCCATTGACAGCTTGGAATCATCATCGTCTTGCCTCGCTGTCACTCCTCCCAAGGCCGACCTGAGCACAGGGCCTTAGCGTCGAGCAAGAACGCGTAGACCTCGTGCAGACGCTCGGGAAACGCGACTGCGTCCTTATTGGAGGCGTACTTGCGGCGGAGGATGTCGCGCTCGGCCTTGGGAAGATCATAGAGATCCACCAGCGACATGCCCCAATCGTCGAAGTAACGCTCCGCGATCAACTCATAGGAGATGAGCTTGAGATCATGGTGGCGCGTGTCGCTGATGAGCTTGGAGTAGAGTGTGTTCACGGCATCGGATGGGCCCTCTAGCACTTGGAGGAACTGATCCCCCGACAGCACCAGCAGGCCCGTGATGCCCGCTTCGCGATTGCGCTGCGCGCTCTGCTGCAAGATGTCTCGCAGATCTTCGTTCGCGATGAGCTTGTCGGTACAGTCACTGCGATAGATGAGTCGACAATTCTTCATGGGTCGCTCCGAATAAAATGACTCGAACGCGGTCATGGGTCCGGCATGGCCGGAGAGCAAGCCGGGTTCTTGTGGTCCTCGCAACCCGCCAGCTTCAAGGCTCGCCCGCCTAACATCAGCGATCAGTAAACTTATTTAGATTCAACCAAGATTGGAATCGCTTTTTCTGAATGGCATGTCATAGCAACACTGTAAAGTGTGATGATCAAGGCCGATTCACATGTTGAAGCAGTTGCCGAAATAATACGTACCCGGATTTCCTCAATGCGCTGGAATGCGCACTCCGTGACGGCCAGTATCGGGGTGGCGCTCTATCCCCGAGCACGCACGCGACTTGCTGGATCTGATCAGACTAGCGGATAGGGCGATGTATGCGTCAAAGACCCAGGGCAAAAATCGGGTGATTGCGGCGCCAGCGAACGTCGACCCTGCCGCTGGAGCGGCTTCCCGCGTATACTGACGCCCCCGCCGTTCGCCATTTACAAGAGTTTCATGAGGCTGATCAGAGGTTTACATAATCTGCTTCCCACCGACCGTGGCTGCGTTGCAACGATCGGCACCTTCGATGGCGTACATCTAGGGCACCGCACGGTCTTTCAACGCTTGTTGATGCGCGGTCGCGAGCTGGGTCTGCCTGCGACCGTCATCACCTTCGAGCCTCAGCCGATGGAGTTCTTCGCCCCAGACGCGGCCCCTGCGCGTCTGACACGTTTGCGCGAAAAACTCCACGCAATTAGCGACAGCGGCATCGAGCGTGTCATGCTCTTAGAGTTTGGCCCCAAGCTCGCGGCCATGGATGCGCCGACCTTCGTTCAGCGGCTCCTGATCGACGGACTCGGTGTGCAGTTCCTGTTCGTTGGAGACGATTTCCGGTTCGGTCACGGTCGCACGGGTGATTTCGCGCTCCTACAATCCATGGGTCGTGAGGCCATTCAGTGCGGTTCAGGCTTTACGGTGGAAAGCCTGCACACCATCACGCAGGGTGAGGTGCGCATTAGCAGCTCTCGGATTCGCGCGGCGCTCGCGCGTGGCGATCTTGAGCAGGCGCGGTATTTGCTGGGGCGCCCCTATACCCTCGAAGGACGCGTCGTGCATGGCGATAAACGCGCTCGGACCATCGGTTTCCCCACCGCCAACATCCAACTGCATCGCCGAGTTAGTCCGGTCAGCGGTGTCTACGCGGTACAGGTGCGCGGGCTGGGCCTAGATGCCTGGCCCGGCGTGGCCAATATCGGTACGCGACCAACGGTACAGGGACTCAATGCGCGTCTCGAGGTTCATCTGTTCGATTTCGACCGGCTGATCTACGGCCGCCACCTAGAGGTCGAGCTGGTGCTCAAGCTCCGCGACGAGAAGAAGTTCGAGTCCTTCGACGCGCTCAAGGAACAAATTCGACGCGATGCCGATACGGCCAGGACCTTTTTGGGCGTCGCCACGCGATAAGTCACTGAATGCTCGCATTAAACATCCTCGATCTGCGGCTCCATCATCATGCTGCGTTGAGCGCGGTTAAGGTATCGTTCAGTTTCATTGTCGTATTGTTCATCTGATAGAGGCAATTTCATGACAACGGACGACGATCATGCCGATGCAAAAAAACCCTGCGATTCGTGAGTCAGTGACCGCCACAGCGAAGCGCTTGATAGGATCGAATCCCAGACTACGCCGTTTCCTATCCTGGAGCGCCGCGTTGCTGTTCGTCTTGGCCTGGTACCACCTGTCTCAGTTGGCCCTTGAGGCTTTCTTTCAGGTCAAGCTCGCGGATTCGGCCTATGTGAGAGACTTGGTTGCGCATCTGGTCATTGGCGCATTCCTATTCTGGATCTCGCGCTCGCTGCCGCGATTCATGCTCACCGCGACAGCGCTGTTCACCGCGCTGACGGCAAGCAACGCGCTCAAGCTCTCGGTGCTGGGCGCCCCGATCATGCCCGACGACTTCGCTGCCGCGCGCAACATGTTTCTGCTACTCGACGGCTGGCTGCTCGTCGGGGCTGTGTTTTTGGTGGCGACTCCGATCGTCCTGCTCGGCTGGATGATCGCCTGGAAGCGCCCGCGCGCATGGGTCGGTCTCGGGGTTCTCGGACTCGCCATGACAGGGGTCGCACTGTTTCCCGCAGCGCTCCTCGGTACGCTCGACAAACAGTTCGGCAACTCGGTCTGGAATCAGCCGGCGAACTACCAAGCACGGGGCCTGCCGATCCACCTGCTTCAGGAGAGCGCACGCAATCTCGCACGCCGGGTGAGGCCGCCGAGCGCCACTGAGGTCGTCGATGCACTGGCCCTGGTCAACAATGCGCGCAAAGGCAATTTCGTCCATGTGTCTGCGAGCAAAGCGCAGCCGCGTAACATCCACGTCATTCTGCTTGAGTCTTTTTGGGATCCTTCGGTGCTGACCGCCTCGGCCTTGTCCGCCGACCCCATGGATCCAGACTTTCGCGCACTCTGGGCTGCCACCGAGCACTCTCACCTCCTCGCGCCAGTGTTCGGTGGCTACACCGCCAATACCGAGTTCGAGGTATTGTGCGGCTTCCCGATCAACCAGGACAACGTGTATTTTGAGTTTGGACTGCGCCGTGACGCACCTTGCCTGCCGCGTCATCTTGGTGGTCTGGGGTATTACAGCCTTGTTTCCCACCCCAACTCGGCCTCCTTCTGGAACCGTATCAATGCCTATCAGCGTGTCGGCTTCGAGACCTATCTGGCCGATAAGGATTTCGCGCTCGATGATATGAACCGCTCATTTCTGAGCGATGAATCGCTCTACCGGCAGATTCTGGACCACTTGGACCCCAAGCTGCGCGCCTCCAAACCGGTGTTCAATTATGTGCTGACCTATTTCGGTCATCTGCCCTACCCGCTCAACGAGCGTCGTCCACCAGTCATCACCGCAGCACAAGGCCATGAGATCGTTGCCGCCTATGCCAATACCATTTATTACAAGTCACGCGAGCTGATGGATTTTGTGCGCACCCTGCGCCAGACCGACCCCGACGCGCTGATTGTTCTCTTTGGCGATCATCTCCCTGCGCTCGAACCCAACTTCGGCGGCTATACGCAGTCGGCGCTGCTCGCCAAGCAGCGCGGCGAGTTCGATGATGCCATGTTCAGAACGCTGGTCGAGACGCCATTGATCGTGATCGACGGACAGAAAGGCCCGGTTGCCGTCGGCGAGGTTCCAGCCTATCAGCTACCGGCGCTGCTGCTGGGACTGCTTGGCGATCAACGCCCGAGCATCATGGACCTGACCGCTCAGACGGAGGGCCAAGCGCGTATCCGCCCCTTGCCGGGGATGCACTTCACACTCGCCGACAGCGCGCTCGAGGTCTGTCGCGACATGCCCACCGACACGCCCGCCTGCGCTGCCTCAGGCGAGTGGGTCAAGGCCATTGAGACGCTGCGCACCGACATCTTCAGCGGCGAGCAGCACACCCTGCGCGATTGGCACCTGCTCGGTGGCGAATTCAGAGAAGCGGCCGCCGCGCCGGACGAGCAGTCCGGCTGAAGGGCGTTTTCAGGCCGAGTTCTCGCCGAGCACCTCGCACACCGCTCCACACAAGGCGGCGAGTTGGGTGTCGGAGATCACGTAGGGCGGCATCAGATAGATCAGTCGCCCGAAGGGGCGGATCCATACCCCGCGCTCGACGAAACGACGTTGGATTTCGCGCATCGCAACCGGCTCTTGCATTTCCACGACACCGATTGCGCCCAGCACCCGCACATCGATCACACCGCCAAACGCGCGACACGGCGCGAGTCCCGCAGAGAGCGCCCGCTCGATCCGGCGGATGTTATCGCGCCAGTCGCCCGCCAACAGCAGCTCGATGCTGGCGTTGGCGATCGCACAGGCCAGCGGATTGCCCATAAAGGTCGGCCCATGCATGAAGACCCCGGGCTTGCCCGAAGAGATCGTCTCAGCGACGGCGCCCGTTGTGAGCGTTGCGGCCAGGGTCAGATAGCCCCCGGTCAGGGCCTTGCCGAGCGTCATGATATCCGGCGCGATGCCCGCGTGCTCGCAGGCAAACAGCCGCCCGGTGCGCCCGAAGCCTGTGGCAATCTCATCGGCGATCAGAAGCACGTCGAAGCGGCTGCACAGGTCTCGGACCTTGGCAAGATACTCCGCGCTGTAGAAACGCATCCCCCCCGCCCCCTGGACGATCGGCTCCAGGATCACGGCCGCGAGTTGACCCTGGTAGCGCTCAATCAGCTCCACGAAGGGCGCGATGTCATCGCCCGAGCAGGGTTCACCAAATCGACAGGCTGGGGCAGGAGCGAAGATCTGTTGGGGCAGCACCTGGCTGAACAGATGATGCATCCCGGTGACTGGGTCGCACACGGACATCGCATCGAAGGTATCGCCGTGATACCCACCGCGAATGGTCATGAGCCGATGCTTCTCGGGTCGTCCGGCGGAGATCCAAAACTGCAGGGCCATTTTGATGGCGACCTCGACCGCGACCGAGCCTGAATCACAGAGAAAGACGCGCTCAAGCGGCTCGGGTGTGAGTTCCACCAGGGACTTCACCAGACGCATCGCCGGTTCGTGCGTCAGTCCGCCAAACATGACATGCGACATGCGCTCGAGCTGATCGCGCGCGGCCCGGTTGAGCACCGGGTGGCTGTAGCCGTGGATGACGCACCACCAGGAGGACATCCCGTCGATCAGGACGCGGCCATCCATGAGTTCGATCTCACAGCCCTGGGCTGAATGCACCGGATAGACCGGGTCGCGATCGATGGTTGAGGTATAGGGATGCCAGGCGTGGGCCTGGTCGATTGCGAGAATCTCGGCGCTGTCCAACTCAGTCTCCATCAAGCGCGATGTCAGCGTCACAGATCGCCGCGACTATCGATCTCGCTTAGAGAGACGCCCTGCAGGATGCCCGCAATGATGGTGCGACACGCCTCCTCGAGATCAGACTCCTTGCTCCGGCGCACGGAATTGAAAAACTTCGCCAGCGTGCGCTGCTGCTGGGGCGTGAGTTCCTCGGTGAAACCCTTACGGGCGATGTCTTTGTCTGGAACTCGCTCGGGCGCGTCCTCTTCGGCGGCCTGGCGGCCATGCGCCCAGTTCATCGCGCGAGCGCTGTAGAGCATGATGCGATCAAGCAGTACGAAGGGAAAACGCGGATTGGAGACCGGCCCGATGGTGAACACATGGGTATTGGGTGCGCGCTCAATATTGAGCTTCGCCAGTGCCTTGCCACCCATCACGCCGAGAAAGCCACCGGTTGCCGCACCCAGCAGTGCGCCGGTACCCAGTGAATGTCCGGCGGTGGCTAGATCGAGTGTCACGCCGGAGGCCGCACCGGCGGCCACGCCGACCATCGCGAGCTGACGCCGCGACAACCCCAGTGCCTGGCTGACATCCTCGGAGAGCAGATCCCGTCCGAGAATAGAATCCGGCGCAACGTTCCAGACATTGTGACGGAAATGGCTGCGAATCTCTGCTTGAGCGTCAAACTCCAGCTGGCGTAGTCCATCCTCGAACGCGTCCATGATCTCGCCCTTGACTTTGTCGCGACCGCTCTGAAAGATGGTTTTGCTGCTTTTAACCGAGCGCGAGACCTTATACGACAGCGCATCCCTAAGCAGATCAAGAATGGTGGTGGCGGCCTGATCAGTACGTCGCTGCCAGTCGCAGGCGAAGGCGTCGATCGCCTCTTCCACTTGGGGTTCCCAACGCTGATCGATACTCTTGAGCGCGCTCAGCAGTCTGATGCGCTCGGAGTAAGTCGCGCGGTGTGCATTGAACTCACGCACCGAGTTGAAGGCCTTACTCAGGGCGTTCTGCCACTGAGTCATATAACGGTTTTGGCGTGTCAGATTGTTGAGGATCGCCATGCGCGGGCGCGCTGTAAGACGCAGCAGCTCAATCTCGACACGGTCCTTTTCTTTGATCCGCTTTGAGCCGTCCACGACCAGAATGATGCCGGCACCCTCTGCGACCGGCTCCAGCAAGGCGGTGTCGTGTGCGTAGAGCGGGTCTGCCTTATGCGCGTTGACGAAGGACCGTGCCAGATCGGACTTGCCCTCATGGGTCTGAAACCATTCTAGAATCGCGTTGGGATTCTGAAAGCCTGGCGTATCGATAAACTCGATTATCGTGCGGCCATCAATGACCACAGGGTAGACGTCTGAGCGGGTCGTGGTGCCCGCCCGCTTGTCGATTGCGATGCAGTCGTTTTCGGTCAAGGTGGCCACCACGGAGGACTTACCCGCATTGGGGTGGCCCATGATCGCCAGTCGCGGGATCTTCGCCGCCATCAGTCTTCTCCATCCTCGCTGGACGGTGCCAGCATCTCCAGACGCAGGTAAGGATCGGCCAGTTGGTCGATCTTGCGCTGCCAGTCGGTATAGTCGAATGTGCGCAGGGCCGGGAGCCGATCATCGTCTTCGGGATCGCCGACCAGCGCCAGGAGCATCTGCGCGCGCGGACCGGCTGCGGCTCGCACCTCGCGCAAGAAGAGCAAATTCTCGGTGATCGGCGGCTGAGAGCCATCCTGAACGATCGCAATCCGTGGCGGTGGTGCCTGCCAGTCACCGTCCTCCAGCTGCGCGAGCGCTTGCGCCGTCATCGCGCTACCGGCACCGAAGGTCGCATAGACGCCCACCCGCCAGCCGCTGAGCTGACGCAGGAGCTGCTCCAGGCGTGGCCGGTCTTCTTTTTCCAGGACGTCATCAATGTCGACATGTGTGAGCAGAAGACAGGCGTCCGGGGCAAAGACGACCGCGCCATCGCGCGCAGCGGCGGGCGGCGAGGGTTCAGGCTCAGGTTGCGACACCTCATCGCGCTCGGCGATGATGTCTGCCGGTTTGGCGTGCGGCGTTTCTGCCGCTTCGGCGGGTCGAGGCGATACCGGTTCCGGTTCCGGTTCCGGTTCCTCATCAGGCTCGCCTGCCTGGGTGGTGTCCTCGGCGGGTTCGTCCGGCTCTATAGGAGCCGGTGTCTCGGGCCGTACTGATGGGGTGTCTTCCTCGATCGCCGGCGGTGATGGATCCTCAGTAATCTCCTCTCTAGCTTGAGCTTGGGAGCGAGAGCGTTCCTCGGCGATCCGATCCCGCGCCTCCTCGAACTCCAGCGCGATACGCTCGTCCCCCGGCACGGAAATCTGCTCAGTGGTCGGCGTATCCAGGGATGGTTCTGGCGTCGGTGCGGCGTCTGTATCCGGCGTTTGCGGCACTTCGCGCCAAGGCCGCTTTCCGACTGGCGACTTGCCCTCCGTCAACGGGCCAATCAGGCCGGTTCTGGGGCGTGGTGCAAACGCACTCGGAATGGGCATCTCCGGTCCTTGCCTGGACCCCGAGCTATCAGTATCGAGCTGCGGCGTGAGCATGCGCGCATAGAGCGCCTGAATGCGCCCGTGCGTGAATGGCAGCCGGGCGAGCGCAATACGCTGCGCCAGCGCTGAGACCCCCAGCAGCAACAGCCGTGGCAGCAGCCCATAGGTGATCACCGCCAGGAGCAGAAACCAGCGCCAGGACCTCAGATGCTCGGGGTTGGGGTTGAGTCCCCGTGCAAAAGAGGCCCAATGCTCCATGTAGACACGCGAGCCTTCGATCTGGGCAAGCGTCGGATAGCCGGCTCCCTCGCCAAACAGCCAGCTCCAGGGCATGGCGATAATGCGCACGAGGTCGAAGACGGTTTGCGGATGCACCGCTAGAGAGGTGCCCCAGCCGAAGGCGATGTCGGTGAACCATTCGAGCGCGATCGTGGTGAGCACGACCCCGACATTAAAGGCAACCCCAAACACCTGAGCGGGAATGAGCAGCGGCAGAATAGAGACCGGGCCATAGACCGCGTACTGCGACTGCAGTAACCCCTGCTTGGCCAGCGCGCGCTCGCGGATCTCATCAGTCGCATGTGCCAGGCGCTGCTGTTGCAGCCAGTTTGCGGCGCGCGTGAGTAAGGGGCGAATCGCATGAGCGAGCAGCCAGGACTCCTCGGCTGCAAATTTGTCTCGGCGCAGACTGCGTCGCCCCCAGGTCCAGCTAGCGACCAGTACGAAGGCGAACTGCACCACCACCAGCAAGAAGATGAACCAGGGAACACTGACAGGCGCGCGACCATCATAGCTCAGCAGCGTCGAGGCCACGCCGATACCAGCCAGGAATCCGACTCCAGCGAGCAGCCATGTACTCATGCGCTGGGCGGCACCGAAGGCATTGCCCGGCAACAGACCGCGGATGCTGGGATCTTCGTTGGAGCGCCGGGCCTTGAGCCACAGTCGCAGACTCATCCGTCGGTGGCTGGGCGAATGCGCTTTGGCAGCGCCCGTGTGGCCTTCGATCTCATTGCGATAGATAGCGCGGTCTCGCTCGCACAATGTCTTGCGCGATGAGGGCTGCCCGCGCAGCTCACGCTCATCGGCATCGAGGTAATATTCCAAATCGATTAAATCGGCGACGGTCCATTCGTTCGTCTTGGTCTTGAGCCTGTCTGCAAGGCTCCAATCGTCTGATTGTTGTCGGGGATCCATAGCTAATGCTTTGCTCTCGATGCTCGTGACCGTTGCGAGTGCGGGACGCGCTACATGAGTGTGGATAATCCCATAGTCGGCGCTTCAATTCACTCGCCACGGGCGCTAGCTTCGTGATCGAACGCAGCGCTGAGCGACTATCTGAAACCGCGCCGGTACCCCGATGGCGTGTCCGACCTTGAAGTCATTGAGCAGATCGGCGCTCTGTCGCGCTGCTGCCGAGGACATTGGCGCCGATAAGATTGGCCGTCATTTCACCAGGCGCCGAGCAGAATGCCGGTGGGGACGGCGCGCAAGATGAGGTGTTTGTCGGGCAAGACGTGAGCGGTGGACAGTTGACAGTGGTCAGCGTAACCCGACGCTCGCACATCCATGTGCGGCGCTTGCACGTCCCTGGCTCAAACGTCGAAGGGGTGACGCCGGATCAGGGTTTCCATCCGGTCGGGACCGGTCGAGACAAGATCAATCGGCAAGCCGCTCAGTTGCTCGATGGTCTCGAGATAGGCACGGGCGTTCGCCGGCAGATCGTCCATTGATGCGGAACCGACGGTCGAGTCCTTCCAGCCTGGACACTCGATGTACTGCGGCTTGCAGCGCGCCAGTGCTTCGGCTCCGACCGGGGGTGCACTCAGCTCCTGCCCGTCGAGCATGTAGCTGGTGCAGATTTTCAACTGCTCCATCCCGTCGAGGACATCGAGCTTGGTGATGCAGATACCGGTGACGCTATTGATCGCAAAGGAGCGCTTGAGCGCCACCATGTCGAGCCAACCGCAGCGGCGCTTGCGCCCGGTCGTCGCACCGACTTCTTTGCCGCGCTCGCTGAGTCCGTCGCCGTCGGCGTCGTGCAGCTCGGTCGGGAAGGGTCCCGCGCCAACCCGCGTCGTATACGCCTTGACGATGCCCAGGATGTAGTCGAGATCGCGCGGCCCGACCCCGCTGCCGCTCGCCGCGCCACCGGCGGTGGTGGTCGAGGAGGTCACATAGGGGTAGGTTCCGTGATCGATGTCGAGCAAGGCACCCTGCGCGCCCTCGAACAGGACATCCTTGCCCTGAGCGCGCAGCGCGTGCAGCAGACCGGGGACATCCACGACCAGCGGTCGTAGCGCCTCGCCGTGCGCGAGCGCCTGGTCCAGGACTGCGGCATAGTCGACGCGCGCAGCCTTGAAATAATGTTCGAGCGTGAAGTTGTGGTACTCGAGCACCTCGCGTAGACGCTCCTTGAAGTGCTCGGCATCGAGCAACTCACCGAGCCGGATGCCGCGCCGCGAGGTCTTGTCCTCGTAGGCCGGGCCGATGCCACGCCCGGTGGTGCCGATGGCATTTGCGCCTCTGGCCGTCTCGCGTGCCTGATCGAGTGCGACATGATAGGGCAGAATCAGCGGACAGGCCGCGCTGATGCCAAGACGCTCGCGGGCTGGCACACCCGTCTTGTCGAGCATGTCGAGTTCCTTGAACAGCGCCTCGGGCGAGAGTACGACCCCGTTGCCGATGAGGCAGCGCACGCCTTCACGCAGGATGCCCGAGGGCACCAAATGCAAGATGGTCTGGACGCCATCGATCACCAGGGTGTGGCCGGCATTGTGACCGCCCTGGAAACGCACGACGGCAGCCGCACGGTCGGTCAGCAAATCGACGACCTTACCCTTGCCCTCATCGCCCCACTGGGTACCAATTACAACGACGTTGTTGCCCATCAGTCACGCTTCCCACTCTGTATGATCAATGTGATCGATATCTGTTAATTCCCAGCGTCCAGCACGCGCCACCAGCATCTGCTGGCAGCCGAGCTGACGTGGGTCCTGTGCGAGTCCAGGGAGCGCGTTGATCACGCACCGCCCCGCTGCTCGTAGCTGTTGGACCGTCTCGCGTAAAGCCGAATCAGCGCACCAGGGCGCATAAATCGGTGCGCTGGCCCGATAGCGCTCAGCCAGCCCCGGCCCGTGGCGCAACAGCCCCTTGAGATCGGTGCTGAAACCGACGGCCGGGCGGGCGCGGCCAAATACCCGGCCGATGTCGTCATAGCGACCGCCGCGCGCGATCTCTTGCCCCCAGCCGGGGACAAAGGCGGCGAACACCACGCCGGTTTTGTAGCGGTAGCCGTGCAGTTCGGCCAGATCGTAGTGGATCGAGTGCTCGGGCATCCAACGGCTGAGTTCCTCGGCGAGTTCGCGCAAATAGTCCAGCGCCTCGCGAACCGGGGTGTCGGCGGCGCGCAGCAGATGCTCGGCGCGCGTCAGGGCATCAATGCCGTTGAGTTCGGCAAGCACGCGCAGCATGTCTGCCGGCGCTCCGCTAACGCCAAAGCGCCCGATCAGAGATTCGATCTCGGGAACCGCCTTGCGCTGCAGGGCATCGAAGAGTGCGTGCTCTTGGACGGAATCGAGTCCGGCCTGACGCGCCAGACCGCGATAGATACCGACATGCCCTAAATCCAGATAGGACTCGTTGATTCCGGCGGTCTTCAGGGTCAGCAGCGTCAGACGCAGAATCTCTGTATCACTCCCGATACCGGCATGGCCATAGAGTTCGGCACCAATCTGTAGCGGAGTGCGGCTACCACCGAAACCGTCGGGGCGCGTATGGAGCACCGTACCCAGATAACATAGACGCGTTGGCGTATCACGACGCAGATGGTGTGCGTCCATCCGTGCGACCTGGGGTGTCATATCCGCCCTGACGCCCAGCAGTCTGCCCGAGACCTGATCGGTCAGCTTGAATGTCTGGAGATCCAGATCCTGACCGGCTCCGGTGAGGAGCGAGTCGAGATAATCGATAAAGGGGGGAATCACGTATTCGTAGCCCCAACCCGCGTAGAGATCGAGCAATTCGCGCTGCAGGCGTTCGATCACCTTAGCTTGAGGCGGGAGCACTTCTTCGATGCCGGCCGGTAGGAGCCACCGTTCCTGGTTCATTGAGCGTATTCTAATTCACTAGATAGAGCAGACCGACACCCAGCAGCATGCTGAGAAGTCCGCCGATACGCAGCGAGCGTGCGGGTTCCAGAGCCATCATGGCCAAAACGCGACGAAAGCTGCCAGGACTGAGAAAAGGCCAAATGCCCTCAATGACGAGCATGAGCGCTAAGGCTACCAGGATGTCGTGCACGATGTGAAAAGCCCGCCGCTGGAGTCCCCGCCTGCATGAAGAGCGCACGGCCAAGCACAGCCATCTTTTCAGACAGCAGGGACTTTGTCCAACAAGAAGAATCCCCTAACGGGGATTCTGTGTGAATGACCAATTCAAGCGCCTTACATCGGGGCGCTAGGGCTGACCGGCGGCCTCGCGAAAGTAGCGAAAGAAGTCCGAATCCGGTTCCAGAACCATGATGTTATTGCCATCACCCAAAGACGTTCGATAGGCTGAGAGACTGCGATAGAAGGCGTAGAAGCTGGGATCTGCGTTGAATGCATTGGCGTAGATCTCAGTGGCCGCGGCATCGCCCTCGCCTCGGGTCTCCTCGGCTTCCTTGTAGGCCTCGGCGACGATCACCGTGCGCTGACGGTCGGCATCGGCGCGAAGGCGCTCGGCGGCCTCGGCGCCCTTCGCCCTGAGATCACGCGCGACGCGCTCACGCTCGGCGCGCATGCGCTGATAGACCGACTCGCTGACTTCGGGTGGAAGATCGATCTTTTTGACCCTGACATCAATGACTTCGATGCCCAGATCCCGCGCATTGGTGTCAATCTCCTTGGTCAGCGTTTCCATGAGCGCCAGGCGGTCGTCGGAGACCACTTCTTGGATCGTACGCTTACCGAACTCGTTGCGCAGACTGGTGTTGATCCGCTCTGACAGGAGTCTGCCGGTGCGCGCGCTGTTACCGCCGGTCGATCGCAGGAACTGCGCCGAACGCACGATGCGCCACTTGGCGTAGGAGTCGACGATCACGTCTTTCTTCTCGACCGTCAAAAACCGTTCCGGCTGCGAGTCGAGCGTCTGAATCCTTCGATCGAACTTCTTGATCTGATGGAGGATCGGCACCCTGAAGTGGATGCCGGGCTCGTACCTGTCAGAAATGATCTCACCCAAGCGCAGCTTTAACGCGACCTCGTACTGCTGCACGATGAAAATGAAGCTGGAGAAAAAGATCACCACCACGATCAGCGACAGCGGCAGGATGAATTTTAGAGTTTTGTACTGGGGGTTCATCAACGCGTACTCCGCTCACGATCCACCATGCGCTGCGGCGGGTTAGAGTTATCTGGAACAACGAGCGTGCTGCTCTGTGTGTCCTGAGCAGGCGGCGCCTTGTCCTGCATCTTGCGCTGCTGAATCAGTTGATCCACGGGCAGATAGAGCAGGCTGTTACTGCCGTCCTGGACGTCGAGAAGAATCTTGCCGTTCTTACTCAGTACCTCTTCCATGGTCTCTAGATAGAGTCTCTGGCGCGTCACTTCTGGCGCCTTGGCGTACTCGGTAAGGACTGCCGTAAAGCGGGCGGATTCACCCTCGGATTCCGCGATCTCCTGGTCACGATAGGCCTTGGCGTCGGCGATGATGCGTGCCGCCCGTCCGCGCGCGTTGGGGAGTACTTCATTGGCGTAAGCCTCGGCCTGGTTTTCTAGGCGCTCTTTGTCCTCACGCGCTTTGATGGCGTCGTCGAAAGCCGCCTTGACCTGATCAGGTGGCTTGGCTGGCTGAGTATTGACGCTAGTGACCAAGAGCCCCGTCTTATAGCGATCAAGCAGTTGCTGAATACGCTCTTTGATGGTCGCGGCCACTGCGCTGCGCCCTTCGGTCATGACGAAGTCGAGCTTGCTCTGGCCGATGGTGACACGGACCACGGTCACGGTCGCATCGTTGAGCGTACGCTCGGGATCCTGATCTTGGAACAGATAATCGCCGGCGTCCTGGATGCGCGATTGCACCGTGAGTTCGACTTCAACGATGTTCTCGTCTTGCGTCAGCATCGCGGCCTTGTGCGTGAGTGTGGAGATCTCGTCGACATTGACTTTGACCACCCGCTCAATCGGTATTGGTATGTGCCAGTGAGGACCGGGACCCGTGGTATCGACATAGCGACCAAAGCGCATGACGACGCCACGCTCGGCCGGGTCGACGATATAAATACCACTCGCTAACCAGACGAGGAGGAGGACACCAATAAGGATGGCGACGACTTTAGAACTAATCGGGCGACCCGGGCCACCAAAGTGACCGCCGTCGCCATCGGGTGGGCGATTGCCGCCGAACAGTCCGCCGAGACGCTCTTGGATCTTGCGCACGACCTCGTCAAGGTCGGGTGGACCCTGATCGCTGCCGCCTTTGCCGCTCCAAGGGTCTTTGTTACCGCCACCTGGCTCGTTCCAGGCCATAGCTTCTCCGTTCGTCTCTGTGATGAAAAAGGTGCGTCGCCAGCAGCCGACAAGTCGAGCATGAAGGGCCGCGGTGTTTGACAGCGAGACATTGGCATCGGCTGCCGGTGACGGTCGCCCGCCAGGGAAAGCTACGCCGACTCTGCTGGAGGATATCAAGCTCGGACAAGCCAAAAGCAAGTAATCCAGATCGATCGCTGCCGGAATTGTATGTGACCCGGCAAGCGACAGCAAACGCCTAGACGACTTCGTCAACGCTTCAAGCAGCTGATGGATCCTCCACGAGCGTCTGCGCCAAGTCGCTCTCGCGCGCCAGGAGCCGATCCAGATCGGTGCTGGCGATGGCGAACACGATCTCCCAGCCTCCGGCCTCGGTCGGTTGTTCGGAAAGCACCTGGGCGTGTTCGTGCAACCAAGCTCGCAGCCGGCCTTGATGCGCGTCGAGCCGAACGCTGCGCTGCACCCGCTGCGTTCCAGTCAGCTCGCTCAAGGCTTGGAACAACAGCTCAATGCCAGCTCCGGTGCGCGCGGAGAGCCAAACCCTGACCGGGCGGCCATCGGCGTCGCGCTCCAAGTGTGGCGTCTCGCCCGCGATCAGGTCGATCTTGTTGAAGACCTCAAGGCGGGGGATGTCGATGCTGCCGATTTCGCCCAGCACCGTCTCGACATCGGCGATCAACCGCGCCCGATCGGGCGCGGGCGCATCCACCACATGCAGCAACAGCGAAGCGCTGCGTGTCTCTTCAAGCGTCGAGCGGAACGCGGCGATCAGCTCATGCGGGAGATCACTGACGAATCCGACAGTATCGGCGATCACCACCCGCTCACCGGTCGGGAGACTGAGCCGACGCAGGGTTGGATCGAGCGTCGCGAACAACTGATCGGCCTGAAAGACTCCCGCCTCGGTCAGCCGATTAAATAGCGTCGACTTGCCCGCGTTGGTGTAGCCCACCAGCGAGAACAACGCCAACTCGGCCTTGGCGCGCGCCTTGCGCCCCTGGGCGCGTTGGCTTTCGATGCGCCCGAGGCGCCGCTCGAGCATGGCCACGCGCTTGGCGAGCAGCCTACGGTCGGTTTCGAGCTGCGTCTCACCCGGTCCGCGCAGTCCGATACCGCCCTTCTGCCGCTCTAAGTGCGTCCAACCGCGCACCAGGCGGGTCGAGAGGTGCCTGAGTTGGGCGAGCTCGACCTGAAGCTTGCCCTCGAAGGAGCGCGCCCGCTGCGCAAAGATATCAAGGATCAGTCCAGCGCGATCGACCACGCGGCATTGCAGGAAACGCTCCAGGTTGCGCTCCTGAGCCGGCGACAAGGGATGGTTGAAGATCACCAGCTCGGCCTGGGTCGCCTCGACGAGCGCCTTGAGTTCCTCGGCCTTACCGGTACCAATAAAGAGACGCGGGTCGGGCACCGCCCGGGAGCCGCCGATCTCACCGACCAACTCGGCCCCGGCCGCCTGCGCCAGCAGCTTGAACTCGTCGCGTTCGTCCTGCTCGGCGGCGGAGCCGATATCCAGATGGGCCACGAGGGCGCGCTCACCCGCCGAGGGGCGCTCGAACACGAGCGTCGCCCCGTCTGATGGTGTGCCTGCGGGTTGCTTGTCTGCGGACATCCTAGAAAATTTGCTCAAATATTCCCCAGTTCAGGCACGTCGACATCGCTCATCGGCAGCTTCACGTTGCGCACCGGAACGACGGTCGAGATGGCATGCTTGTAGATCATTTGGCTGACGTTGTTCTTCAACAACACCACGAATTGGTCGAATGACTCGATCTGGCCCTGCAACTTGATGCCGTTGACTAGAAAGATCGAGACCGGCACACGCTCCTTGCGCAGGGCGTTGAGAAAAGGGTCTTGCAGGCTTTGGCCCTTGGACATGGGATTGGCTCCTTGTTGTTGTCGTTAAAAGCGTAAATGCCCGACTTGAAATCTCCGCGAGGCCTCGCTGGAAGACCGCACCGGACTCGAATGGGCCGCAGCCGGGACAGGTGCACCCACCGAAAAGAGACTTGGAAGAACAGACGTCTCGTGATCTGGTCATGCGCTTGCAAGAGTAAGCAAAAAACAGGCCATCAGCACAGTATCGTTCAAACCGCCCTGTTGCACCATAGCCTTGGTCTGAGAGTTGCCAGGACGCGCCAAGCTGGCAAGACGCCGATCACGCGAGAATCGACTCATCCATCATGGCCGATCGCAGGATATCAAGCACCTCAGGCAGTGGATCCGCTTCATCGCTCAGCCAATGGCATTCGCGCTCCGCTCTCAACCAGGTCAACTGGCGTTTGGCAAGCTGGCGTGAGGCAACGATGCCGCGGTGCAGCATCTCCTCCCAACTGTACGCCCCGGTGAGATATTTCAAGACCTGTCGGTAACCAACGCAGCGCATCGACGGCAGATCGGCATGCAGATCGCCGCGCCCCCAGAGCTGGCGGACCTCCTCGACCAGTCCCAACTCCAGCATTTCGCCAAAGCGCTGTTCGATACGCGCATGCAGCAGACTGCGTGTATAGGGCGCCCGCGCGAGCTTTATCAGCCGATAGGGTAGCGGCTCGGCGCGCGCGGCCGAGATCAGCTCGCTCATGGGGCGCCCGCTCAGTGCACAGACTTCCAGTGCACGTTGGATGCGCTGCGGATCGTTTGGATGAATGCGCGCCGCGCTCATCGGATCGATCCCGGCCAGACGCGCGTGCATGGCGGCCCAGCCGATACGCTCGGCGTCCTCAAGCAAGGCATGGCGCAAAGCCGCATCGGCACCGGGCAACTCCGCCAGCCCTTGGCACAGTGCGCGAAAGTAGAGCATGGTGCCGCCGACCAGCAGCGGTATCCGACCGGCGCGCGTGATGTCGGCCATGGCCGCAAGCGCATCGGCGCGAAAGCGCGCGGTCGAGTAGGACTCGCTCGGGTCCAGGATGTCGATCAGGCGATGCGGCGCTCTGGCAAGGGTCTGCGGGCTGGGTTTGGCGGTCCCGATATCCATGCCGCGATAGATCATGGCCGAATCGACGCTGATGATCTCGCACGGCAGACGCTCCACCAGGTCCACCGCCAGATCAGTCTTACCGGAGGCCGTGGGGCCCATCAGGAGAATGGCCCAAGGTCGCGTATCGACGGGTTGTGTCATCGTAGGCGCGAGTGGCGGCCGCTCAGCGCCCGCGCGAGAACAGCCGATCGAGCTCCGCGTGGGTCAGTTTGATCCAGGTTGGTCGGCCATGATTGCATTGATCGATTCGCTCCGTCTTCTCCATATCGCGCAGCAGGGCGTTCATCTCATCGAGCGTCAAACGGCGATTGGCACGCACCGCACCATGACAGGCCATGGTCGCGAGCACTCCATTGATCGCCTCTTCGACCCGCGCGCTGCCGCCATGTTCCGCGAGATCGGCGAGTACGTCTCGCGCCAGCCGTTCAATATCGGCGTGCCGCAGCATGGCCGGCACCTCCCGCACCACCAGGCTCCCGGCATCGATCCGATCGATGCGCAGCCCCAGCCGCGCCAAATGCTCTTGATGCTCGGCGAGCAGCTCCGCCTCGTTGGGGCTGACATGCACCCGCAGCGGCACGAGCAACGGCTGGCTCAGCACTTGGCCATCGTGCCAGGCGTGCTTGAGACGCTCATAGCCGATGCGCTCGTGCGCGGCATGGATGTCGACCAAAATCAAACCATCCGACGCCTGAGCTAGCAGATAGACGCCATTGAGCTGACCCAGCGCGAAGCCCAGCGGCGGGATCTCTCCCGGCTCGCGCATTGGCGGTGCGGGTTCGGGTGCGCGCGCCAAGACCTCGGCGGGTTGTTGAAAGGCGAGATCTGCCTGATAGACGCCGTGGTCATCGCGCACGCCAGATCTGTGTGGAATTCGAGCCGGACCGGGCCTCGCACCCAAGGATGGTTCGTCACGCAACGTTTCAGGCAACAGCTGCGGCTGCCCAGCCAGCTCTGCCCCAACGGCCAAACGTCGATGCAGTGCGCGAAAGATGAAGTCGTGCACCTGTCGCGACTCGCGAAAACGAACCTCGTGCTTGGCCGGATGGACATTGACGTCGACCAGCCGCGCTGGAATGTCGAGAAAGAGCACATAGGCGGGATGGCGGGCGTGATGGAGTACATCGCTGAATGCCTGACGGATGGCATGACTGACCAGCTTGTCGCGGACCATGCGCGCGTTGACATAGAAAAACTGCTGATCGGCCTGACTGCGCGAGAATGCCGGGCGCATCACCCAGCCATGGAGTCTCAGGTCGAGCGCGGTTTCATCGATTGCCAGCGACCGGCCCGAGAAATCTTGACCGAGCAGGCTGTCGAGTCGCGCCATGATGCGATCACCCTCGGCCGAGACCAGATCGTGCACAATCCGCCCGTTGTGCGTGAGCTGCAAGGCGATCGCTGGCCTGGCTAGAGCGATACGCCGAAAGACCTGATTGATGTGATTGAGTTCGGTCTTCTCGGTGCGCAGAAATTTACGCCGCGCGGGTGTGTTAAAGAACAGATCGCGCACATCGACACTGGTGCCGATCGGATGCGCGACCGGGCGTGGCGCCACCAGTTGGCCATCGACGCCAACGGCGACCTCCCAACCGACATCGCGCTCTGCCGCACGCATCCGCGAGGCCAATGTCAGACGGCTGACCGAGGCGATGCTCGGCAATGCCTCGCCGCGAAACCCCAGCGTCGCAACGGCGTCCAGATCGGCCAGTCGGGCGAGTTTGCTGGTGGCGTGAGGCGCCAGCGCCAGCGCCAGCTCATCGGGTGCGATACCACAGCCATCGTCGCGCACCCGCAGCCGCTTGACCCCGCCCTGCTCGACGTCGATTGTAATGCGTGTGCAACCGGCATCGAGACTATTCTCGATCAGCTCCTTGAGCACCGATGCCGGGCGCTCGACCATCTCGCCTGCGGCGATCTGGTTGATGAGGTGGCTCGATAGGATACGGATTGGATTGGCCATGGCCACCGATGAAAACAGAAGCACCAGCGCCCGGCAAGTTGTCCGGGCACTGGCCGAGCTGGCAAAGGATGGAGCAGATGCGAGACTGCCCGGACGGATCAGGAGCCGGCGGGGATGGAGAGCACCTGTCCGGCGCGAATATAGTCGCCCTCGTCGAGTCCATTCTCGGCGCGCAGCGAACTCAGGCTCACGCGATGGCGTTTAGCGATCTCCGAGAGCGTATCCCCTGGGTGAATGACATATTCGCGTGATGTGCCAGCAACCGCCGTGGGACGCGAGGTGGTCGTAATCGCCTCCAGACCCTCTCCGGCATCGGCGCTCAAGTAGCCCTGCGGCGGGTACTTCCCGAAATAGGATTTGATCCCAGCAAGAATCGCCCTCGCCAGGCGTTGTTGATGGGCGTTACTGCGCAGACGCTGTTCTTCGCTTTTGTTGCTGATGAAGGCCGTCTCGACCAGCATCGACGGAATGTCCGGCGACTTCAGCACGACAAAACCGGCACGCTGCACATCGTGCTTGTGGACATCGCCGACGGTTTTGAGATATTTCAGCACGGCGTTTGCAGCCTCAGTGCTGTGCTCGAGGGTCGCGTTCTGGGTCATATCCAGCAGCACGGTGGCGAGAAGCTCGTCGCTGCTGGAAAGATCGATCCCGCCGATCAGGTCGGCGCTGTTCTCGCGATCGGCCAGCCAGTTGGCGGCCTCGCTGCTGGCGCTGCCCTGCGACAGGGTATAGACCGAGGAACCGTGCGCCTCAGGGTTTTTAAACGCATCGGCATGGATCGAAATGAACAGATCCGCCTTGGCCTCGCGCGCCCGCAGAATGCGCTGGTGCAGCGCGATGTAAGAGTCATCGTCGCGGATCATCACCGCACGCATCCCTGGCTCCTTGGCCACTAGGCGCTCCAGTTTGCGTGCAATTGCCAGGGTGACGTCTTTCTCGCGGGTGCCGCTTGCGCCGATGGCGCCGGGATCGATGCCGCCGTGTCCGGCATCAATGGCAACGATGGCCGTGCGCGAACGGCTTGAGCGACGCAATTGCTTCGGGTCAGCCCTGTGCTCGACCTTGACCGCGCGGTCGCGCGCGTGCCGGTCATCGGGGATGAGGTCGATGAGCAGACGCTGCCCGGATGCCCGCCCGTTCGACCGAGGAAAGCTCTTGACCCGAACCGGGCGTTTGAGATCCAGGACGATACGCAGGTCACCCGTGTTGCGCACGCCGCTGCGCAGTCCGATCAAGGTCGGATTCTTGGCCTGCGCATCGGGCAGTTTCCCGGTCAAGCGCGCGTTGGGGATGTCAATCACGACCCGGTCTGGGGCGTCGAGGGTAAAAATCTGATGTGAGACGGGCGATGTGGAATCGAGGACGAGTCGGACCTTGCCCGCCGCCTCGCTGGTGACGCCGGTACATTGCACATCGACCTGTGCCGCAGCGACAGGCAGGGAGATCAGTAGCAGGAAGAATACAAAAAACTTATTCACACACATTCACCGATGCGTCTTTGTCTCATGACGTCGGTTTAAAGATAGCACTGGATGGCAATGAATTTCAAAAGAAAGGGCCGGTAATGAGCCGTACTTCCCTGATCAACCGTCAGGGTGTGTTGCGCAAAAGAAACGTCGTTATAAAAATCTTAATCCTATCAACCCGGAAAACCCCCAATTCGAGCGAGGACGGCCTCTCCCGAAGCGGTCAACGACGTGATGGAAAGCCCTCTCCCCTGTGATCGGTAGCTGATCTGGATCAGGATATCGGCCGGAGGCAGCATCCCCGCTCCGCGCTCTGGCCATTCGATGATCCAGAGTGCGTCTTCTGCGAGAAAGTCGCGCAGCCCCAGATACTCCAGCTCTTGCGGATCGCCAAGACGGTACAAATCCAAGTGGTAGAGGTCCGTCCCAGCCAGCGCGTAGGGTTCGACGAGTGTGTAGGTTGGGCTTCGCACCGCCCCCTGGTGCCCCAGTTCGCGTAGGATGCCGCGCGCCAGCGTGGTCTTGCCGGTGCCCAGATCGCCCTCAAGATAGAGCACGCACGGGGGCTGCATGGCTTGGGCCAGACGCGCGCCGAAGGCCATTTGAGCCTCTGGGGTATCGAGCCGAATCTCCATCAGCTCACCTCAATGCTGTTGGCAACTGGCCGCAGGGCGGCGATGATGTCGCTGGCGATAAGCCCGCGCTCGCCCATGCGCGCGGCCCGATCGCCCGCTGCGGCATGCAGACAGACCCCCGCGCACGCGGCCTGCTCGGCATCCATCCCCTGCCCGCGCAATGCGGCGATGACACCGGTCAGCACGTCGCCGGCGCCCGCGCTCGCCATGCCGGGATTGCCGTCGCTACAGACCGCGGGCGGGCGGTGCGATGGGCCGTGCACCAGCGTCCCCGCCCCTTTGAGCACCACCGTACCACCGTAGCGTTTCTGGATACGCGCGCTGGCGGTCAGACGATCCTGCTCGATCTCGGACGTCGATACACCGAGCAGCCGAGCGGCCTCGCCCGGATGTGGGGTGAGTACCCAATCGGGTCCAGTCATCGGCGATGCGGCGAGTAGATTCAAGGCATCGGCGTCCACGACTAACGGCAAACTCAGCGTCCGCGTGTATTCCCAAAGCTGACGGCCCCAATCTCCCTGCCCGAGTCCAGGGCCGATCGCGACGACGTCCGCCTGCTTGATCAATGGGGTGAGATCATCGGCGCACTCGACCCCGGCGACCATCAGTTCGGGGCGGTCTTGATTGAGCCAGTGTGCATGCTGTGGATGGGTGGCGATCGTCACCAGACCGGCCCCTGCGCGCAGCGCCGCCTCGCCTGCGAGACGTGCAGCGCCCGACATCCCAGGCGCGCCGCCGATGATCAACAGATGCCCGAAGTCGCCTTTGTGGGCGATGCGCGAGCGCGGCTTCAGCGTCGTGGTCTGTTGCGCCCAGTCGATGCGGCGCAGCGATAGAATCTCGCGCGCATAGACCGGGGCTGGGATTTCCAGCGCGCTGAAATACAGCTCGCCGCGACATTCAGGTCCAGCCCCGATGAACAAGCCCTGTTTCAGACCGACGAAGCTGACCGTTGCACTGGCCTTGACTGCCACGCCCAACACACACCCGGTATCGGAATGCAGCCCCGAGGGCATGTCGAGCGCCAGCACCGGTGCGCGTTGATCGGCGAGCGCGGCGATAGCCTCCGCCCATTGACCCTCGACGGGACGCTCCAGACCGGTTCCAAACAGCGCGTCGACATAGAGATCCGTGTCGCGCGGCAGTCCTTGATAAGTCTCGATCCGCCCGCCCGCGTTGCGGTAGGCTGTGCAACTGAGCGCTGCGTCTCCATGCAGGCGCTCGGCGTCACCGAGCTGGAGCACCCGCACCGACAGCCCCTCGACATGCGCAAGACGCGCGACGACGTAGCCGTCACCGCCGTTGTTGCCGATCCCGACAAGCACCGTCAGGCGGCTCGCCGTCGGCCAACGCGCGCGCAGGATTTGATAAGCGACCGCCCCGGCCCGATTCATCAGCTCGATTCCAGGGATAGCGAACGCCTCGATTGCGGTACGATCGAGATTGCGTACCTGCTCGGCGCGATAGAGCGCGTGGGGGAGACGATCGGTCTCCGGCATGGAACGCGGCATGGCGGCGCGACTCCTATTTATTTAAGGAAAATGACACAGTGGACTCGGAAACTCCGTCCGAGACCGCCCGCAAAGGTGACCTGACGATGCATCCTCGCCGTCCGAGCGTCCAGCCCGAAGGATCGCAGGATCTCGCGCACAACATCAAACGCTGGGGACGCGAGCTGGGTTTTCAGCAGATCGGCATCACCGATACCGATCTGGCCATCGCCGAGTCGCGTCTGATCGAATGGCTCGACAGCGGCAGCCACGGCTCCATGGACTATATGCACCGCCACGGCACCCGCCGCTCACGCCCAGCGGAGTTGATTCCGGGCACCCTGAGCGTGATCTCGGCGCGGATGGATTACCTCCCGCACAGTCATGGCGACATCGCCCGAGTGCTGGAGGAGCCGACCCGAGCCTTCGTCTCACGCTACGCGCTGGGGCGCGACTACCACAAGGTTCTGCGACGGCGGTTGCAGCGTCTGGCCGACCGCATCGTCTCCCACATCGGTCCCTTCGGCTACCGGGTCTTCGTCGACTCCGCACCCGTGATGGAGAAGCCGCTGGCCGAGAAGGCGGGGCTTGGATGGATCGGCAAGCATACCAACCTCATCCACCCTCGCGCCGGTTCCTGGTTCTTTCTCGGCGAGATGTATACTGATCTTGCGCTCCCCATCGATGAGCCGGTCAAAAGTCATTGCGGACGTTGTCAGGCGTGTCTGGATATCTGTCCGACACAGGCCATCGTCGCGCCCTATCGGCTCGACGCCCGGCGCTGCATCTCCTACCTCACCATTGAGCATGTCGGCAGCATCCCGGTAGAGCTGCGCGCCCCCATCGGCAGCCGGATCTACGGCTGCGACGACTGCCAGCTCGTCTGCCCATGGAACCGCTTTGCCAGCCTCACGGCCGAGGCGGATTTTCTCGATCGTCAGGGACTCGACACCGCGACCCTGCTAGAGCTTTTCGCCTGGGACGAGGCGGATTTTCTCTCACGCACCGAGGGCTCGGCGATCCGCCGCATCGGGCACGAGCGCTGGCTGCGCAACCTGGCGGTCGCCTTGGGCAACGCACCAGCATCGAGCCAGATCGTGCTGGCGCTCCAGACACGCCAGTACCATCCAAGCGCGATCGTGCGCGAGCATGTGGCATGGGCGCTGAGTCGTCAGAGCGGAGTAGCGACAGTCGCCCCGGCGTTATAAGGCGCGAATGAAGTTCGCCCGGTAGAAGCGCAGCTCTTCGATGGATTCGCGAATATCCGCGAGCGCCTGGTGACTGGACGCTTTCTTAAATCCGTCGGCAACCCCGGGCGCCCAGCGTTGGGCGAGTATCTTGAGCGTGCTGACGTCGAGGTTGCGATAGTGGCAGTAGGTCTCCAGCCTGGGCATCCAGCGGGCCAGAAAGCGTCGATCCTGACAGATGCTGTTACCACACAGCGGCGATGCTCCGGCGGGCACATGGCCGGTGATGAAATCAAGCGTGAGCGCCTCGGCGTCCGACTCCGAATAGAGGCTCGCGCCGACGCGCTCGACGAGGCCGGAGTTGCCGTGATGATGGCGATTCCAGTCATCCATCGCGGCCAAAATGTGCGCCTCCTGGTGGATCGCAATAACCGGCCCTTCGGCAATGACCCGAAGCTCGCTGTCGGTGATGATGGTCGCGATCTCCAGGATGCGATCCTGGAACGGGTCCAGGCCGGTCATCTCCAGATCGATCCAAATCAGGTTATTCTCACTCATGCTCATGCTGTGATGTCCATTGCTTGCCGCCTTGTAACCGTGCTGGCTGAAGTCTATCTCAGGCTGGAGCCGCGCGGAATGCCCTACACTATCCACTGATAGCCAACCCAGGAGCCAAGACCGATGAATGTACGCTCATTGCCGTTCGCCCTCGCCACGACTGGAGTCCTCGCGGCCGTCCTGAACCCCGCCCAGGGCCGTGCCGCCGACGAGATCGACACACTCTATCAGGAGCAATGCACCGCCTGTCACGGGAGCGAGGTCTATACGCGTGATGATCGCAAGATCACCTCCTACGACGGACTCACGCGCCAGGTGCGGCGCTGCGAGCTCTCGCTTGAGCTTGGCTGGTTCGACGAGGATGTCGCGCGCGTCAGCGACTATCTGGACCAGCGTTTCTATCACTTCAAACACTGATCCCATGCCCAAACGTCGCCTGTCCGCACGTCAGATCGAGCGCATCCGCGCCATCCAGGAACGTCGTCGTGAGCGGCTCGCCGCCGGCCCGGAGATGGCGCTGGCCGAGCTGGACGCCGAGGCCGAACCCGAGGAAGGGCGCATCGTCGTGCGTCATGGCGCCAGTCTGGTCGTGGAGGACGACCGCGCGCACATCATTCACTGCCTCTGTCGACAGAACATTGGCCATCCAGTCTGCGGCGACCGGGTGGTTTGGCAGCGTATCGCCGACGGCCAGGGCGTGGTCACCGCCATCCTCCCACGCGTCAGCGTCCTGAGCCGACCCGATTATGGCGGTCACGACAAGCCACTGGCCGCCAATCTCACACGGCTGGTGATTCTCATCGCGCCCGAGCCTGAGCCGAGCGGCTATCTGGTCGATCAGTATCTGGTCGCCGCCGAGAGTATCGGGGTCGAGGCCCTGATTGTCGGCAACAAGATGGATCTGCTCGTGGGCGAGGCGCGCACCAGCTTTCAGCGCCGCTTCGCGCACTATCCGGCGATCGGTTATCCCACGTTCTGGATCAGTGTCCAGGAGCCGGATTCGATCCGCGAACTGACCGCTGCGCTTGCGGGCCAGACCAGCGTGCTCGTCGGCCAGTCGGGCGTTGGCAAGTCCTCGCTGGTGAAAGCGTTGCTGCCGGATCGTGAGATTCAGATCGGGCGGCTCTCCAAGGCCACCGGGCTGGGTCGTCACACCACCTCGGCGGCGACCTGTTACCGCCTCCCCGGCGACGGTGTGCTCATCGACTCGCCCGGCGTGCGCAGCTTCCGTCTCGGAAAGCTCGAGCGCGCGCAGCTCGAACAGGGCTTTCGCGAGTTCCAAACCTATGTCGGACGCTGTCGTTTCGCCAATTGCAGACACGACCATGAACCCGATTGCGCAATCCGCCAAGCCGTCGCCGACGGAGCCATCGCCGAGGAGCGCCTGGCCAACTTCCAGCATCTGCTAGGGTAGCGAGAGCGGGAGAACGCCATGCGCTATGGGGGCATCACGCCCAGCAACACCAGTCCGTCGTGCAACAGAACGCCGGCCAGCGCGATCAGTAACACACCGAGCGCGCGCATGATGTAGATGTACGGCTTGCCCATGAGCGCGGATTTTGAGTGTCCGACCGCGATGGCCAACAGAATTTTTGAGCCGACCAGCACCCCGTAGAAACTGGTGATGAACACAACCGCGAAGCGTGCGTCCAAGGTCCATGCCTGAGTCATTAGTGGCGCGCCGACGCTCAGCCAGAACAGATAAGGATAGGGACTCAGCACATTGGCCAAGATGCCTTTCATGAGCGATTGCGATCCCGCTAAGCCAGTCTGGAGCGCGACGCCCCGGATACGCAGGCTGCTATACCCCAGCCACAGCACAAACACACTGCCCGCGAGCGAGATCATTCCAAGAATCTGATTGGAATCAGCGAGCTTCGACAACACCAACACGGTCAACAAGATGAGTGGCAGATCGGTGATGACGGGCGCAAAGGCGACTTTGATGCCAGCCTTGATGTCGTGCTGAAATGTCTCGGTAATCACGAGCGTCAGTAGCGGCCCCGGAGCGAGCCCGGCCGAGAGGCCCAAAATGATTCCGGTCACGAGATATTCTGTCGTCATTCGATGATTCGATCATGCCTTGGGCCATTCAGGCCACTGAGTGAAAGCCGACAGTGACAGCCGACATGGCAAAGATGCTGGCCAGCCGCTCTGAACCGTGCGCCAGACTCAGCGTGGGCGGATGCCAAGCAGGTTACGCACCGGCTTCCAGGGCGATAAGACCACTGGCGCCCGCTCACTATCGCCCGCAAAAAAGAACCCGCTCGAAGAGCCGCCATCGAGATTGAGGGCGCGCTCGCTCGCCCATGGCGTCAGCACCCCTGGTGCGACCAGACATTCGGCGAGTTCGGCGAGAGTCACCGGGGTTCGGGTGACACCAAGCGCCCAATGTCCGCGCCAATCGGTGGCGACAAAGGTACGGCGGTCGCTGGCTGCGGAGGACAAACCGCGCACCATCCGCCCGTCCTCCACCAGATAGGGACCGCTCTGCAGCAGGGCGTCGATGCCGCGATGATCCTGAAACCGAGCGCGCCGCACGAGATGGATACCCCGATCGTCACCGTAGAGCACCCCGCTGAGCAATGCTGTGGATTCAAATCGGTTGACGCGGCGTCCACTGGCGATCATCAGCCCCAGCGGCCGTCCATCCGGGTGGAAGAAACCGCCATTGACTCCGGCGACGCATTCGCCTGATCGAAACGCCTGCGCAAGGCTTCGCGTGCGCGAATCGGCAACCGCGCCGAGATCGATGACCTCCAGGCGAAAAGCCCGGGAGCTGAATAAGACCAGATGCGCGCTGATCGCCCGGGCATTTGCCGAGCAGACCGCGCTGCGCTGGACATAGACGAGATCCGCCGAGCGGGCTTGCTGCTGGGGCACGTCCCCGGCTGGCTGCCCGGTGTCAGCCAGCGCGATCGTGGTCGCCGACAGACACACGCACAGCGGCCAGAGCAATCGCACCAGCAATGCGCCCCAGGGTCTGAACGGCGCTCGTCTTTCCCGCTTCGTGGATCGGCGTATCATTTAGAGTCTTATTCTTTGAGGTCGTCCCACATCATGCGTCTACTTCTTGTCGAAGACGACCCCGAGCAGATCGCGGCCCTCCTGCCAATGCTCAACGCAGCCGGTTTCGCGGTCGACCAGGCCGCTGATGGCATCATCGGCGAGGCCCTAGGCGATCACGAACCTTACGATATCATCGTGCTGGATCTCGGACTGCCGAAACGACCGGGGCTGGCGGTCCTGCGCAACTGGCGCGAACGTGGGCTGGCCACCCCGGTGCTGATTCTCACCGCGCGGGATGCCTGGCACGAGCGGGTCGATGGACTCAAGGCCGGTGCCGATGACTATCTCGGCAAGCCCTTCCACGTCGAGGAGCTGATCGCACGGCTCAACGCCTTGACGCGGCGAGCCGTGGGCAATCCGCATCCCGCCCTAGTCGTCGGCGGACTCAGGCTGGATGATGACCTGCAACGGGCGATCCTGCCCGATGGCACGCCGCGCGAGCTGACCGGGACCGAGTTCCGGCTACTGCGCTATCTGATGCTCAACCCTGGGCGCATCCTCTCCAAGTCACAGCTCATGGAGCATGTCTATGAGCTGGAGGCCGATCGCGGCAGCAATCTCATTGAGGTCTACATCCGGCGACTTCGCGAGAAGATCGGCAAGGAGCGGATTCGCACCCTGCGTGGTCAGGGCTATCTGTTTCCGCGATGAGATCACTTGAGAACCGGCTGCGTATCGGCCTGACGATCAGCCTGGTGCTGCTGATCGGCGTGGCCTGGTGGCTAGGGCACGCGGCGCTGCACCACACCGCCCATGCCTTCGTGGTCTCGCGTTTGGAGCATGACGCCGAGGGGCTGCTCCGCGGCCTTGAGCGCAAATTGCGCAGACCGCAGCGCCGAGCGTCGTTCGGATTGACGCCAGTCTATCAACAACCCTATTCGGGACACTATTTCGTCATCGACTTCAAGCTAGGCGAGCGACTGCGCTCTGACTCACTGGGAGACATGGATCTTGCCGTTCCCGACCTCGAGCCAGGGCAAACCCGTGTCTGGGAGATGCCCGGTCCGATCGATCAACGCCTGACAGCGTGGGCCGGTGGCTACCGCATCGGCGCGTGCGAATTGGTGGTCGCCGTGGCCGAGGACATCACGCCACTGAGCGCCGAGCTGGTTTTCTTCGAGCGACTGTTCGCCTTCATGGCCTGTGTCGGGTTGGCGCTGAGCCTGCTCACCCAACGGCTGATCCTGCGCCGGACCTTCGCCAGCCTGACCCCCGTCTATCGCGACATCGAACGGTTGGAGCGCGGCCAAACGACCGGCCTGACCGAACAGGTGCCGGGCGAAATCCTGCCGCTGGTGCGCAAACTCAATCGCCTGCTGGCGCTGCTCACCCAGCGTCTGGAACGCTCGCGCACCGCCGCCGGTAATTTGTCCCACGCCATCAAGGGACCGCTCAGCCTGCTGCGCCAGCAACTTCAAGACCCGTCGACACCGCTGGATTCACGCACGCGCACCGTCATGCTCGAGCAGGTGGAGCGGTTGCGCCAGATCGCCGAACGCCAGCTCAAGCGCGCCCGTCTGGCGGGTGCGGGCGGGGCCGGAGTGCTCTTTGACCCCGCCGCCGAGCTGCCTATCCTGGCACGCCTGCTGGAACGCATGCATTCCGCCAAAACGCTGGAGATACGCCTTGAGCACGCCACCGAGGGTGCGCTCGACCTCGATCGCGAGGACATGCTGGAACTGCTCGGCAATCTGCTCGACAACGCCTGCAAATGGGCGCACACACGGGTGCACGGCGAGATCTTCATCACCGGCGAAACCCTGGTGTTCCGAATCGACGATGACGGCACCGGCTGCGACCCGGATGCGCTCGCGGCCATCACCGAGCGCGGTGTGCGGCTCGACGAACAGGTCAGCGGCCATGGCCTGGGGCTGGCGATCGTCAAGGAGGTCGTCGAGGGTTATGGCGGCACGCTCGGCTTTGGAGTCGCGCCAATGCTCGGCGGACTGCGCGCCGAGGCGCACCTGCCGCTGCACGGTTGTCCCGTCGAATCTGGCTGAGCGCGGACGCGCCACGATAAGCCTGTTCGGACCTGACCCGAGCAAGCCTGCTCGCAATTCAGGCTGAATTCATCTTGGGGCCATACGCTGTCCCAATGAATCATCCAATGTCATCCCAGTGCAGCCACCGAGACCGGGCCATCGGCCTGCTGCTGCTTTTGTTCACAAGCACCGGGGCTGGCGCTGCAAGTCTGGGCGAGGCGGTTTCCAATGCGCTGGTACTGGCCGCCGAGCAGGCGCGCATCGCCGCCATCCGTGGCGAGGGCGACGCCGTGCGACGCCAGGCCGGGAGCTTAGTCGCGCAAGATCCGGCGCTGCGCGCCACATATCTCTCCGATCGACTCACCGATGATACCGGCGCCTACGAGTGGGAGGCGATGCTCGATGTGCCACTCTGGATGCCGGGTCAGCGCACTGCACGCCGGGGAGTCGCCACGGCACTCGACGGCCAAGCCGAGGGGCTGGAGCGTCTGCTGCGCTGGGAGATGACCGGGCGTGTGCGCGAGACGGTTTGGGAGGTCGCCCTAGCCCAGGGCGGACTGCGCCAGGCCGAACAGGCGTTGGCCAGCGCCGAGGCGCTGGCGGCGACCGTAGACAAACGCTTCGCGGCGGGCGAATTGGCGCGGGTCGATCTCTTGGTGGCCCGTCAGGAGACGCTGGACCGCGCGGCAGAACGCCAATCCGCCCAGCGCGAGGTCGATGCGGCCCTGACCCGCTACCGGCACCTGACCGGTCAGTCGCGTCTGCCCGACACCCTCGTCGAGACCGTTGCCGACCTGGAAGCGCTCCCCACCGATCATCCCCTGCTCGACGAAGCCGACAGCGCCCTGGCGCTGGCCCGTGCCGAGCGCACCCAAACGCAGCGCGATCGCGTGGGCAATCCGATCTTGAGCTTCGGCGGACAGACTGTCCGCGATGCGCGCGGCGTCGATTCCACCGAGGCGATGCAACTGGAGGTCAGCATCCCCTTCGGACTTGCGAGCCAGTCCGCGCCCGCGCTGGCCGCAGCGCAACGCACCTACACCGAGCGCACCACCGAGCTGCATCACATCCGCCGCGAGGCCGAGCTGGTGCTCGCCTCGGCGCGTCTCGATCGGCGCGGTGCGAGCGCGGCCCGCGCGGTCGCTGAACGCCGTCATGCGCTCGCACGCGAGGCATTGGACCTGATGCGGCGCGCCTTCGATCTGGGCGAGGCCGATCTCACCACCCTGCTGCGCGCCGAAGAGCGCGCCCGCGAAGCGAGCGTCGCCCTGGAGCTGCGCGGCCTGGAACAGGGTCGAGCAGGGGCCAGACTCAATCAAGCCCTGGGAGTCGTTCCCAAATGAATGCGATCCATCACTCCTTGCCAGCCGACCGCCGTTTTCCGAGCGATGCAGCCGCCAGGCGAGTCCGACCGGGCGTCGCTGCTCTAGTCTGTTGCGCGACCCTCCTGCTGCCCGTCCTCACCGTCGCAGCCGCCCCTATCGCGCTGGACGCCGACCAACAGCGGGCCTTCGGGGTCGAGCTGGTGGCACCCATCTCCGCCGACGAGACGCTGTCGCGGCGTTATCCCGCCGAGGTGGCGGTGCCGAATCGGCAACTGCGTGTCGTCGCGGCGCCGCAGAGCGGCGTGCTGGAAACGCTGCGCGTGGCCGAGGGCGAGTCGGTCGCCGCCGGACAGGTTCTCGCCGAGCTGCGCAGCCCCGAGGTCGTCGACACCCAGAGCGCCTATCTGGAATCGGTGATCCGTCTCGAGCTGGCCGAGAGCGAACTGGCGCGTGACCGCAAGCTCCATCAGGAGGGCATCATCGCCGAGCGACGCCTGCTGGAGAGTCAATCCAAACAGCGCGAGTTTGCCAACCTGCTCGATCAGCGCCGCCAGTTACTGGAGCTGGCAGGACTCGCCCCCAAGGATATCGCCACCCTGACCCGCACCCGTCGATTGACCAGCACCCTGTCGGTGCGCGCCCCAATCAGCGGGATTGTGCTTGAGCAGATGGTCAGCACCGGCCAGTCCGTCGCCACCGCGGCGCCGCTGTATCGGATCGCCGAGCTAGACCCGTTATGGCTGGAGATTCATGTCCCGGTCGATCAGCTCCAGGGACTCGTCGTCGGCGCCCCGGTGTGGCTGACGCGCCAGGAGACCACGGGCAAGGTCGTGACCATCGGGCGCATGGTTCACGGGCAGGACCAGGGTGTCCTGGTGCGGGCGGAAATCCACGAGGGCGTCGCTCGGTTGCGTCCCGGACAGTTCGTCGAGGTGCAGTTGATCGCACCGATCGGACCATCGGAGATCGGCCAGATCTCCTCGGCGTCTCGGGGCGCATCCACCCAGAGCTGGCGACTCCCAGCCAGCGCACTGGTGCGTCAGTCGGGCGCGGTGCATATTTTCGTCGCCCGTGAAGGGGGCTTCGAGGCGTTGCCGGTGACAGTGCTCGCGCAGGAAGAACAGAGCGCCGTGGTGCAAGGCACACTCAACGCCGGAGACCAGATCGCCATCAGCGGCGTGGTGGCCATCAAGGCCGTTTGGCTGGGGGGCGAGTGATGCTGGCGCGGTTAATCCAGTTCGCCCTGACCCAGCGCCTGCTGATGGTCTTGGTGGCGCTGCTGCTCATCGGCGGCGGCTGGAAGGCGATCCAGCAGACACCGATCGACGCCTTTCCCGATGTCTCCACCACCCAGGTCAAGATCATCGTCAAGGCGCCGGGGATGACGCCCGATGAGGTCGGCACACGCATCACCAGTCTGATCGAGGTGGAGATGCTCGGCATCCCGAAACAGACCATGCTGCGCTCGATCGCCAAATATGCGCTCACCGACATCACCGTCGACTTTGTCGAAGGGACCGACATCTTCTGGGCGCGTCAACAGGTCGCCGAGCGGCTCAACGCCGTCTGGGCCGACCTGCCGGAAGGCGTCGAGGGCGGGATCGCGCCGATGACGACACCGCTCGGCGAGATGTTCATGTTCAGCATCGAGGGCGGCGACCTGAGCCTGGCCGAGCGACGCGATTTGCTCGACTGGACCATCCGCCCGGCGCTGCGCTCGGTGCCGGGCGTGGCCGACGTCAATGCGCTCGGCGGTTTTGTGACGAGCTTTGAGGTGGTGCCCGACAACGCCCGCATGGCGGCCCAGGGCGTGAGTCTAGAGGCCCTGAGCGCGGCGCTCGCGGCCAGCAATCGCAATGACGGCGCCGGGCGTCTGGTCGAGGGCGAGGAGGCCCTGTTGGTGCGCAGCGAGGGCGCAATCCTGACCCTCGACGACCTGAGCGCGATCGTGGTCGGCGGCGACCAGCGCCAGCCGGTACGGGTCGCCGACGTGGCCGAGGTGCGCCTGTCCGCCTTGACCCGCTATGGCGCGGTCACCCGCAATGGCGAGGGCGAAGCGGTCCAGGGTCTGGTACTGGGGCTGCGCGGGGCCAATGCCAAAGCGGTCGTCACCGGGGTGCGGGCGAAGCTCGACATGCTTGAGCCGGGGCTTCCAGACGGCGTCTCCATCGATGTCTTCTACGACCGCGGCGTTTTGGTCGACAAGGCCATTCACACCGTATCCAAGGCGCTGATCGAGGCAACGGTGCTGGTCCTCATCCTGCTGGTGCTGTTTCTGGGCGATCTGCGTGCGGCCCTGACCGTCGCGCTGATTCTGCCCCTGTCAGTGCTGGCGACCTTCATTCTCATGCGCCAGTTCGGACTCTCGGCCAATCTCATGTCGCTGGGTGGGCTGGCGATCGCCATCGGCATGCTGGTGGACGCCGCCGTGGTGGTGGTCGAGAACATCGTCACCCAGCTCAATCGCCGTGCGGCGGGCGGGCGCCTGCCACGTCTGAACCTGATCTATCGGGCCACCCGCGAGGTGGCGGTGCCGATGTCCTCGGGCATTCTCATCATCATCATCGTGTTCCTGCCGCTGCTGACGCTACAGGGTATGGAAGGCAAGCTGTTCGTGCCGGTGGCGCTCACCATCGTTTTTGCCCTGGCCAGCTCGCTGGTGCTGTCGCTGACGCTGATTCCGGTGCTGGCCTCTTACCTGCTCGGCGCCGGCGGTGGAGAGCACGAACCCTGGCTGCCACGGCTCCTGAGCCGAGTCTATATGCCGGTATTGGGCTGGTCCCTGCGCCACCAGCGCGTGGTGGTGAGTGCGGCGCTCGCCCTGCTCTTGGTCGCGGGCTATGTCTACACCCTGATCGGCAAATCCTTTATGCCGACCATGGACGAGGGTGATCTGATCGTGCAGCTCGAAAAACTGCCCTCGATCAGTCTGGCCGAATCGCTCGCCATCGATCAGCGGGTCCAGCGCGCCATCCTTGAGGAGGTGCCGGAGGTCAAAGCGATCATCGCCCGCACCGGCTCCGATGAGTTGGGTCTCGATCCCATGGGGTTGAATGAGACCGACAGCTTTCTGGTGCTCGAACCCATTGAGGCGTGGCGTTTCGCGACCAAGGAGGCACTCACCGAAGCGATCCGCGCGGTGATGGAACGCTTCCCCGGCGTCGATTACGCCTTTACCCAGCCGATCGAGATGCGCGTCTCCGAGATGCTGACCGGCGTGCGCGGCGATCTGGCCGTCAAGCTCTTCGGCGCCGAACAGGACCAGCTCGATCACACCGCCGAGGCCATCGTGGCGGTCCTCGAAGGCATTGAGGGCGCGCGCGACGTCTATACACGACGCAACGAAGGCGCCCAATACCTGAATCTGGTCATCAATCGGCTGGAAGCCGGTCGGCTCGGCGTCGACGCCGATATCCTGGGCAACGCCCTGCGTGCGCAAGTCGAGGGTCTGACCGTCGGCACCATCTATCTGGAAGGCAAGCGCCGTCCGCTGGTCATTCGCGGTCCCGAGGCGCAACGTCACTCGCCGTCGCGCTTCGCCGGACTCCAGATCGCCCTGCCGGACGGGCGCGTCGCGCCGCTCGCCAATCTGGTGCGTATGGAACGCATTGAGGGACCGGTCGCCCTGACGCGTGAGCAGGGCAATCGCATGGCGGTCGCCATCGCCAATGTCGAGGGACGCGACCTGGTGGGCTTTGTCGAGGAGGCCCGCCAGGCCGTCATGGAGCAGGTCGAACTGCCCACCGGCTACTGGCTGGAATGGGGCGGGGAGTTCGAGAACCAGCAGCGCGCCTCGGCGCGACTCGCGCTGGTCGTGCCGGTCGCGCTCGGGCTGATCTTTCTGGTGCTGTTTTCGACCTTCCGCTCGGTGAGTCAGGCGGTGCTGGTGTTGACCAACATCCCGTTTGCCTTGATCGGCGGGATCTTCGCGCTGGCGCTCACCGGCGAATATCTCTCGGTTCCGGCCTCAGTCGGCTTCATCGCCCTGCTCGGTATCGCGGTGCTCAACGGCGTGGTGATGGTGACCTATTTCAACCAGTTGCGCGCGCTCGGGCGGCCCATGGAGGAGGTCGTGGTCGAAGGGGCGCGTCGACGGCTGCGGCCGGTCCTGATGACCGCCACCATCTCGACTTTCGGACTGGTGCCGCTGCTGTTTGCGACCGGCCCCGGCTCGGAGATTCAGCGCCCACTGGCCATCGTGGTCATCGGGGGGCTGGTGACGGCGACCCTGTTGACCCTGATCCTGCTGCCCATTCTCTATCGGCGCTTTGGCGGGGCGCGCGTCACTTGACGGCGCGCAGCGCTATCACGCGCGCCAGCGACCACTCACCAGGGGTCACTCACAATGCCCAACACACTACTGAATCTGATCGTTCCGCCCGAGGCCGAGGATGCCGTCGCCGAATGGCTGCTCGAACGCGATGACGTTCCCGGATTCACCAGCGTCCCCGTTTCCGGACACGGCTCTTCGGAGCGCTCCATGACCCTGGCCGAGCAGGTGGCTGGGCGCAGCCGACGGGTGATGTTCTTCATCCATCTGCAAACGCCCGTTGCCCAATCCGTACTCGCCGCACTGGGCGAGGACTTCAATGACAGCGGCATCCATTACTGGCTGCTTCCGGCACTGGAAGCCGGTCGGCTGAAAGCCTGATATAGCAAGGTCTTTCAGGTGCCCGACTGCAATCGATCATCACTTCAACACGACGGAGTAACAAGACCGTGATTTCAAAGCAACAATGGTTTGTCTCAACGACTCTGGGCGCGGCCCTGCTCCTCGCAACAGGGACCGGCTGCGCGGCGGATCTGCCTTTGCAAGCCAATGACTCCATGCGCATTGAGCGTGTTGCGTCGAGCCGATTCGAGGTCGCGCTGGTTCAGGTCAGACCGTACGATGGCTTTATCACGGTGCACGGCACCGTCAAACGCAAGATCCCGCGTCGCGGAGCGATTCCGGGATCCGTCGACATCTCGCTCATCGGCTCGGACGGCACCATCCTGGCGGCAACCGACACGCACCCCATGCGCAGGAACCGCCAGGCGCAATCGGCCCATTTCAACGCGCGACTCATGATCGATCCGCCTCCGGGGAGTCATCTGCGCATCGCGCACAGGTTTTGATCGCCGCATTTCGCGTCCTAAAACCAGCCGAGTCGATCAGGCAACAAGGCATTTGACCCACCACTGGTGCGCATCCCCCAACCCGCGTGCGCTACTCGCGAGCGGGTCGAACCGCCGCGCCTGGGGATACTGGGTTAAACGCCATTGGCACTATGTTTGCTTGGGGTCAATGAAACGCATGATCATGACTGGACGCTCGATGCAAATGCCATTTGGCACTGACGGCCCCGCTGATCCCGAGACACCGAGCCTCTATCAATGTTGAGTCTACTTGGCTATGTCCTTCTGGCGATCTTGCTTGGAATGCTGCTCGCCTATCTCACGCGCACGACTGCCATCAAACGTACGCGCTCCTTCGGTTGGCAACCGGATATCCTCGATGCTCGCGAGGACAAATTCAACATGCATCTCAGTCTCCTGACGTCCACCCATGTGGTGGGCGGCAACGAGATCGAGGTCTTGTTCAATGGCGACGAGACCTTTCCGAGCATCTGGAAGGCGCTCGAGAGCGCCAAGCACGTCATCTGCGTGCATGTCTTCGAGGTCAATCCCGGCCAGGTTGCCGATAAGCTGCTACGTATCCTCAGCGAGCGCTCTCAGGCAGGCGTGAAGGTGCTGGTGTTGCTCGATGCCATCGGCGCCGGACAGATGCCCAAGAGCTATCGACAGCGCCTGACGGCCGCTGGTGCGAAGGTGGCCATCTACCGGCCCTTTCGACTGAAAGAGGCGTACAAGTTTCAACAACGCATGCACATGCGCGCCCTCGTCATCGACGGGCGCATCGGTTTCACGGGTGGCTTCGGGATTGCCGATCGATGGCTCGGCAACGGACGCGACCAAGGTCAGTGGCGCGATACCAATGTGCGCATCGCAGGACCCGTCGTGATGCAGCTGCAAGCGGCCTTTTCCACCAACTGGTCGGAAGCCACTGGCGACCTCCTGATCGGCGACGCGATCACCCCTTTCGCAGTCATGCCCCCCGCCAGCGAGCCGAAGGCGGCCGGCATCATGGCCTGCTCGCCGTCGCTTGGCAGCACCAACGCCGAGCGCTTCTTCTTCCTGTCGGTCACCTCGGCGCGCGAGCGTATCTACATCGCCAGCGCGTATTTTGTTCCCACCCGCGACATGCGCTGGCTATTGATGAACGCGGTGGATCGAGGCGTCGACGTGCGCATTCTCACGCCGGGCCACAACAACAATCAGCCCCTAGTCTGGCACGCTGGGCGCGCCATTTATGGGCGGCTCATTGATGCAGGGGTGCGCATCTACGCATATCAGCCGGGGATGATGCATGCCAAAACCTTCGTCGCCGACACGTGCTGGGCGACCGTGGGCACCTTCAACATCGACAACCGCTCGATGAAGCTCAATGACGAGGTTGCCCTGATCATCCGCGACGAGTCCACCGCGCAGTATCTCGAACAACGTTTCATTGACGATCTCGCATACGCCAAGGAACTCGATCACCAAGACCTATTGCCGCAATCACGGCTCGACTGGATCAAGATCCGTGGGGCGCGCCTGCTGACACCGATTCTCTGAGCACCTGTTTTAAACGCTCGTACAGTGGCTCGATTTTTGCTGTGGATGTAAATGTGTTTGGAGATGGCCAAACACCGCAGCATTTCGACGCATGATCGCGCCTAACAATTCTCTCAAGAGGGAGCATGTAAGATGAACACAGATCTGATCTTTTTCGGTGGTGAGGAAGCGCTGACTCGTACCCTCGTCTTCGGCGTGTTGGCGTACGCCGCTTTAATCTTCTTCTTGCGGTGGTCCGGGAACCGCACCCTATCGAGCATGAACACCTTCGACCTGATCGTGAACGTCTCCATCGGTTCCGTTCTGGCCTCGACCTTACTCATCCAAGCCGTATCTCTGGCTCAAGGAGTTCTCGCGCTCGCCGTGCTGATCGCTCTCCAGTTTATTGTTACCTGGTCGAGCATTCGCGTCCCGTGGTTGCGACGCTCCATCACGGGTGAGCCGCAGTTGCTGCTTAAACAAGGCGAATTTCTCTCCTCGGCACTCATGAGTGCGCGGGTAACCGAAGATGAGGTGCGTGCTGCTGTCAGATCTGCCGGACTGGGCGATCTTGGGGCCGTGGAGGCGGTGGTTCTCGAGACGAATGGCTCGTTTAGTGTGATCAAAAAGGATGAAGGAACTGGGCCATCGAGCCTGGCGGATGTCAAGCACTTTTCAACAGCCGACAACCGAGCCGCCTAGCGCTCAGAGACAGTAACAATCCCCCGGCTTTTCCGAGGACTGTTACTGGTGTATTACACGCACTGCGGGTGCAATTGGGCCGATTCTCGGCGTGGCGTTCGGGCGACTGCGCTGGTACTGAGCCGCATGCTTGATCTAGCCTGCACACTGGCCGCTGGCGAGTATTATGCTTAAGCTATGACGCCGCCGAGACCGCTCATAGCCGTGCGGTAGAGGCGTAGGCATTACTCAACTGAAATTTTTCGTAGTGGAGACTTACTTGTGAATATGAAAATGCTGTTTGCCGTGACGGCAGTTGCAACCGCTCTCACCCTGGCTGGTTGCGGATCGACCACGGGATCGCGTGTTTCCACCGGCGCCTTGGGCGGTGCCGCAGCCGGTGCCGCGGTCGGTTCACTGACTGGCAATGCGGGCAAAGGCGCGCTCATCGGCGGTGCGGCGGGCGGTGTGGGTGGCGCAGTCCATGACGCAAACCAGAAGGAGCGCGAGCGCAACTATCGGCGCGATTACTACGACCAGAGAGATGGTTACTATCGCGGTAGCCGCTATTAAAAGGCCCGCTGAAGTCCAATCCTGCCTGCTGCAATCTCAGGCAGGACACCGGCTGATGATTCTGTCTTGAGCACACGCGCTCATTCGCACTGATGCGCCGTAAAGCTCAACGGCGCTACCGCCAACTCAATCCGACTGACGCTCAGTAGGCGCGTGCCCCGCCCATGGGGCAGCAACGGCAGCATTCGCCTCGCAGGGCGTTTGACCGCTACACTAGCGATCTCTAAACGCGATCTACCCCATTTCATCGTCCGTTAGGATCTTCCGTCATGTCCCGCCTGAGTCTGAGTAAATCCTCGTTGACCAAGCAGACCCAGCAGCTTAAGCGCTTCGAGCGCTTTTTGCCCGCGCTCGATCTCAAGCGCAAGCAGTTGATGATGGAGCGCGCCAAGGCGCTGCGCGAGCGCTCGCACACAACCGCAGCCATTGCCGCACTGCGCCAGGAAGTGCGCCAGAATCTGCCGATGATCGCCAATCGGGAGATGGAGCTGAACACCCTGGTGCGGGTGCGCGCGGTGCGGCTCGATGAGGAGAATCTCATGGGGACACGTTTGCCAGTGCTGCTCGGCGTGGATATTGAGCGACAGGAGTACGGTTATATGACCAAACCGCATTGGGTCGATACACTCGTCGAGACGCTGGTGCGGATGCTTGAGCTGCGCGTCCTGCTCGCGTTGCGTGAGCGTCGTGTGAGCGTGCTCGAAGAGGCGGTGCGCAAAATGACCCAGCGGGTGAATCTGTTTGAAAAAGTGCTCATCCCGCAGGCGCAGGCGAATATCAAGAAAATTCGCATCCATCTATCGGACGCCGAGCGCGCCGCGGTGGTGCGCTCCAAGATCGCCAAGAACAAACGCCGACGCGAAGGCTTGGCATGAGTATTCTACCGCTCTACAAGCTGACACTGGCTGGGCTGATCCATGAAAGACAGACGGTGCTCGAGCAGCTCCAGTCACTCGGGTGCATTCATCTGCTGCCGCTCGGCCCGGCCCCGAAGCAACCCGAGCGCGAGCCGCCTGCACATGCCGTCGATGCCCGCAAGGCATTGCGCTATCTGGGCGATCTGCGCGAGAAGCGCCGCCAGGTGCGCGATGATCCCGACTTCGACGTCAGCATCACGATTCGGCGCGTGCTGGCCAATCAGCAGCGACTGCGCGATCTAACCGACCGGCGCGACGCGCTGCGCCAGCGCATAGCCGAACTCGAACCCTGGGGTGATTTCAGGCTACCGGCGCAGCGTGATTTCGCCGACCTCAAGCTCTGGTTCTACATCGTTCCACAGCGCCAGATGAGCGAGCTGGCGGACTTGGATCTGCCCTGGCAGGTGGTGCATCGCGACCATCGCCAATCCTGGGTAGTGGTCATCGGTCCCGAGGAGCCCGCGCGCGATGCCTTGCCGGTCCCACGCGCCCATACGGGTTCGCTCAGGCTGAGCGAAGTGCGCCGCCAACTCGAGAGCGCCGAACTCGAACTGGAAGAGACCCAAGCCCAGCGTCACGCCCTCACCCGCTGGATCTATCTGATGTCGAGCGATCTCGCACAAGTCGAGAACGCCGCCCGGCTGCGCTTTGCCGAAGCGCAGACCCTTGATGAGGAGGCGCTGTTTCTGGTCCAGGGCTGGGTTGCCGAGCGCGATGTCGCCGGGGTGCGCGCATTGGCCGATGCACAGGGGCTGGCGCTCATCCTGGAGACACCGGGAGCGCAGGATCGCCCGCCGACCTTACTCGATAATCCGCCCGCGCTGGCCGCCGGAGAAGATCTGGTCGGCTTCTATCAGATGCCGGCGTACCATACCTGGGACCCATCGCGGGTGCTGTTTTTCTCATTCACGGCCTTTTTCGCGCTGATCCTCTCCGATGCCGGTTATGCCATGGTGCTCGGGGTGCTGATCGCTGGGTTCTGGCGTCGGCTCGGGCGCAGCGATCTTGGTCAGCGTCTGCGTGTGCTGGCGGCGGCCCTGGCTGGAGGCTCGCTGATTTGGGGTATCCTGATCGGGAGCTATTTCGGCGTCACACCCGCCCCGGACGGCATCTTGGGTCAGCTCAAGGTTCTCGACATCCACGACTTCACGACCATGATGCGCCTGTCGGTCGGTATCGGTGTGATGCATCTGGTCCTCGCCAACGCCGAGATGGCGTTCAGCAACCGCCGCAGTGCCGTCGGGCGGGTGGCGATCGGCTGGATCGCGGGGCTGGTCGGGGGCTTTTGTTTTTGGCTCGGCAGCAACGGCCAGCCCGGCAATTGGCTGTCACTGAGCGGACAGATTCTAGGGCTCGGCGGACTCGCGACGGTGTTTCTGTTCGGCAGCGACCGTCCGCTCGATAGCGTAAAGTCGTTTGCACTGCGCATACTCGACGGACTCGCGCATCTCGTAAAGGTCACGCAGGTCTTTGGCGATGTCCTGTCGTATCTGCGTCTGTTCGCGCTCGGGCTGGCCTCGTCCTCGCTGGCCATCACCTTCAACGACCTGGCGCGCCAGGTCGTTGAAAACGTGCCGGGAACGGGGTTATTTCTCGCGCTACTGATCCTGCTGATCGGCCACCTGCTCAATCTGTCGTTGGCGCTGATGAGTGGTGTGGTCCATGGGCTGCGGCTGAACTTTATCGAGTTCTACAATTGGTCACTGTCCGGCGAGGGCTATCCGTTCAAACCGTTCAGGAAGGCGCAGGCCGGAGAGTAGCGCAAGCGCCAACGCGGCGTGTCATGACGGTGATCGCGTGCGGTCACTATCCCTCCCCGCCCTGATGTGCGGGGTTTCTCGCGGAGAAACTGATGAATGAATTCGTGGTCGCCCTGGGCTGGGCGGGACTCTACGGAGTCATGGCGTTGTCGGCAATCGGCAGCATGATCGGCTGCGCCGTGGCCGGACAAGCCGCGATCGGCGCAATGGTCGATACGGACTCGGGGTATGGGCGCTATATCGGTGTCTCGGTGATGCCCTCCTCCCAGGTCATCTATGGCATCGTGATCATGTTCACCCTCGAACGCGCGGTCACGCCCGCAACCGCACCCGCGCTCTTTGGTATCGGACTCCTGGCGGGTCTGGCGCTGCTGGTTTCGGCGGTGCGCCAGGGGCAAGCCTGCGCATCGGCCATCCATGCGAGCAAAACCAAGCCCGAGATCTTCGGTCTCTCGCTGGCGCCAGCGGCTATCGTCGAGGGTTTTGCGGTGTTTGCCTTCGTCTTCGCGCTGGTGCTGGCCGGCGCGATCCCCAGTTGATCAGGACAAGAGACCATCGCCATGACGACAGTGGAGCAAAAGCGCACCCAGGAACTGGCCTCATCCGGCGTTGAGACGCTCATCGAGCGCTTGCGCGACGAAGGCGTCGCGGCCGGGCGCGTCGCGGCCGAGCGCATCGAGACCGAGGCCAGAAAACAGGCCAACCGGCAACTGCGCGAGGCCGAGACACGCGCCCAACAGATCATCGAGTCGGCACGGCACGAGGCCGAGGCGCTCCTTAAGGGCGGTGAAGAGTCACTGCGCATCGCCATGCGCGATACCGTCCTGCGTCTCAAGGTCGAGCTGGCGAATCGTTTCAGCGATGAGGTCCAGCGGCTCATTTCCATGGAGTTGGAGCAGGAGGAGTTTTTGCGCCAGTTGATTCTCGAAGTGGCCGCGCAGGCGCGTGCTGAGTCGGGCATCGACAGCGGTCAGGCGGTAGAGGTCCAACTCCCCAAGGCGCTGGTCAGCCCCGAGGAGCTACGCCGCAATCCGCTAGAGCTGCGCGAGGGATCGCTCTCGCATTTCGTGCTCTCGCTGGCGGGTAACGTGCTGGCCGAGGGGCTGACCTTCGCGGTGGACGCGCACGCGGACAAGGGCATCCGGCTGTATCTCAAGGACAAAAATGTGCACATCGACCTGACTGACGACAAGGTCGCGGCGCTGCTGCTGGCGCATCTACAGCCACGCTTCCGCGCCATTCTCGAAGGTACGGTCAAGTAAGGAGCAACCCGCTGGTGACCGACTCTCATCGTTACGCCATGCTCATGAACACCCTGCCCTATCATGGGTCGCTGTTTGCTGCCAAGCAGACACCGCTGTCGCGGCTTCGTCTCCAACAGCGGTTGCGGCTGCTGGAGCCAGAGGATGCCACCCGCCTCGCCACAGTCAGTCAATTGCTGGACTGGACGCACCAGGAACAGGCCCGCAGCGACATCGAAATCATGGCCTGGGCGCGCGATCAAGTCGCCGAGATCGACAATGCGTTCGCGCGTGATCTGGTGGTGTGGCGGCTCGAGTTGCGCACGCTGATTGCGGCCTTGCGCCGGCGCCATCACGGCGAACCCTCGCCACACAATAATCGCTGGGGCTTCGGGCGTTGGCTTGGGCAGATCCGCCGCAACTGGAGCGAGCCGGGCTTTCGGCTCGAAGGCGTTTTCCCCTGGCTCGCCGAGGCCGAGCGCCATATCGTCGCCAACGATGCACTCGCACTCGAGCGATTGCTGCTGGGCGTCGTCTGGTCGCATCTGGAGCGCATCAGCGACGGACACTATTTTGATTTCGAGGCGGTTGTCATCTATTTGATGCGCTGGGATCTGATCGCTCGCTGGACCAGTCACGATGGTGATGAGGCCGAGCGGCGTTTCGCCGAGCTTGTCGACGCCGCACTCGCGGATGTCGATCTGAAGCAGCTCGCGGCTTGAGCAAATCACGCCATCCGTCGCGGCGGTGGCCAATAGCCTATTGTTGTATCTGTTTAAGACGACCTTCACCTAAGCACTAGGGCCAGGCACAAAGCGGCGTTTCCAAGGGCGGCGGCGATACAGAGGGCCAGGATCAACGACCATGACGCAACAGCACTCCCCCAAGGGCTTTCTTGAGCGTTTTCGCGATGTCGTGCAAGAGTTGGAAAACTGCGAGGACGTCGATCTGCGCGACACGTTGCGCCTCAGCACCGAAAAGGTGCGGGTTCCGCAGCCGACGCTGCCGCTACAGATCATGCTCGGCGGCGAGCAGGGCTACCGCCTGCACTTGTATCCAGAGCTGCACTTTGAGCGCGACGGTCAACTGCGCCATGACGGCGACTATCTGTTGTTCGATCCTGCCAGTTATTTCTCCAAAATCAGTGGTTTTCTGCGTCTGACCCAGGACGAAACTCTCACCCTTGGCCGAGGCGATAAGCTGCAGCGTCTGCTGTTGCGCTACCCCAAGGTGGTCGACGACCAGCACGTGCGCCTGAAGCTCTCGCGCAAGGGGCTGGCGCTGAAGAACAAGTCAGCACATGCCAATACCTGCGTGTCGCCCGTCACGGCCGAAAGCTTAGTCGAGCGCATGGCCACGTGGCGCCGCAAGAAGATCGCGTTGCTCCACGAGGTGCTCGGCGGGCCGATCGAGCCAGCATCGTCCGCGCAGTCTCTGGCGCTGATCGAGCAGGTCATCGCGCTCATGGAGCGCGAGCCTTACCGCGTACCCAATCCGTCCGGACGTCCCAGCGGCCTGTTGTCGCTGCCCGAGCGCCCGCGACCCATCTTCGTCGGCGATCTGCACGCGTGCATCGACAGCCTCCTGGTCATCCTGACCCAGAACGGCTTTCTGGAGACGCTGCTCGACGGCAGCGGGATGCTGATTCTGCTCGGCGACGCCGTCCAGCCGGATGCCCCTGGCGAGGAGGATCAGATGGAGACGTCGATGCTGATGATGGACCTCATCTTCCGTCTCAAGCTGCGCTTTCCAGAGCGTGTCTTTTATCTGCGCGGCAATCACGACAGCTTTTCCGAAGACATCAGCAAGGCTGGCGTTCCCCAGGGACTGCTCTGGGAGCAGACGCTACACGAGCAGCGGGGGAGCACATACCAGCAGGCCATGCAACGTTTCTACGACCACCTGCCCTACGTTGCCGTATCCGCCGGTTATATCGCCTGCCACGCCGGACCACCGACCACCAAGTTCTCGCGCGAGGCGCTCATCGATATCGGGGCGCATCCAGAGCTGGCGCACCAACTGACCCATGTGCGGCTACGCCGTGCGAACATGGCCAGTGGCTACGGCTCAGGCGATCTCGCGCGGCTGCGCAAATGTCTTGGCGTCAAGCGCGATGTAGCGGTCATCGTCGGGCATACACCACTCTCGCAGAGTGAGACCTACTGGATGGATGTTTCCGGTATCGCCAATCATCATGTGCTCTTTGGCGCCAATGCGAATTGGATCGGTGTCATCACCCGTGCCGATAAGCAGATGATCCCGCTGATCTATCCCACCGAACCGCTGCTGGAGGTCTACAACCGTTATGCGCGCAGCGGACGCTTTGAGCCGTGAGCCTGGCGCCACGCTAAAGCAGCGCGGTTTATGCTCCGGTGAGTTCGCATCCCAGAACGATGGCATCCTCGCGCCCCTTGCGGGCGGGATAGTAATTGCGGCGTACGCCGATCTCGCAAAACCCCTCGGCCGCGTAGAGCGCCCGCGCGGCGGTGTTGGTCGCACGAACCTCCAGAAAGGCCGTTTCGGCCCGATGCCCGAGCGCCTGCGCCAGCAAATGTCTGAGCATGCACCGGCCAAGTCCTTGACGTTGATGCTCGGGGTGAACGCAGAGGTTGAAGATGTGACACTCGCCGACGGCCACCGACATGATGCCGTGGGCGACGATCTCGCGGGCGCGTACGCCGACCCAGCAGGCGTAATTCACGCGCAGACAATCGCGGAAGATGCCATCCGTCCAGGGGAAGGCACAGGCGGCGCACTCCGTGGCATAGACGGCGGCCACGTCATCGTCGCGCATCGGTCTAAACAGCATCGGCTCAAGCATCTACAATCCGTATCATCACGCATTCGCCAGAGGGCGAGCATGCATTAAAATGATCTGATAATGGCACACTGGATTTATCAAGGATAGACGCTTAGGGTGAGCGCCCTGTGCGTCGCAATCGATGGTTTAGTAGGTTTATAGATCGAGTTCGCTCCGGCGCACCATCCAAAGCTCTTGGCGCTCGATCAGTCCACTTTCATTGGCGACTGCGCTTGAGCACCATGCCGCGCGCGCTGGCATGTGTGCACGAAAAGAGAGATTTATTTAATATAATTAATATTGATATAATCAATCGGCGTGGCGTTGACGCACCCTTTCCGTGCTAACACACTTCGTCGGCTTCAAAATCCTGCGCACACAATCAACAACAAGGGGGACACCGCACTCGTCTCAGAGACGCAGCAGCGGCCATGTGCGCACTAGCAAAAGCGAAGCTGAAATTATTCCTGCCACGGCCAGCAACTGGAGGCTCGTCCACGCCGTTTGATCTCACCGAACCATCCCAACTCATCGTAAGGAATTCTTATGCAACAAGACTCGGTTGATGCCATTAAGGCGAATCCGCATTACCAGGAGCTTGTGCGTTCACGCAAGCGATTCGCCTGGATCTTGACGGCGCTTATGCTCATTATTTATTACGGCTTTATCCTGACCATCGCCTTCTTTCCCGAGTGGTTGGGCACCCCCATCTCCGAGGGCGCAGCGATGACCGTTGGCATACCCGTCGGCGTTACGATCATTCTCAGCGCCTTTCTGCTGACCGGGATCTACGTGGCCAAGGCCAACGGTAAGTTCGATGCCTTGACCAAAGCCGTGCGCGAGGACATGCAATGAGACGTTACGCTACCTGGGGCGTGCTCCTGGCCCTGCTCGCCCCCTTCATTTTGGTCGCCGCGCCGTCGCTGAGCGGTGCCGCCGAGCAGCCGGTGAACTACACCGCCATCTACATGTTCCTGATCTTTGTCGCAGGAACCCTGGGCATTACCTACTGGGCCTCCAAGCGCACCCGCTCGGCTAGGGACTTCTACACCGCTGGCGGCGGCATCACCGGATTTCAAAACGGCTTAGCGATCGCCGGTGACTACATGTCGGCGGCCTCGTTTTTGGGTATCTCCGGGCTGGTGTTCGCCTCCGGCTACGACGGCTTGATCTACGCCATCGGCTTCCTGGTCGGCTGGCCGGTGATCATGTTCCTGATCGCCGAGCAGATCCGCAATCTCGGCAAGTTCACCTTCACCGATGTCAGCGCCTATCGCTTCGGTCAGACCGAGATCCGCATCATGGCGGCCACCTCCTCGCTGGTCGTCGTCGCCTTCTATCTGATCGCGCAAATGGTCGGCGCCGGTAAGCTGATCGAGCTGCTCTTCGGCCTGGACTACTGGATGGCGGTCGTCTCGGTCGGTGTGCTCATGATGGTCTATGTCATCTTCGGCGGCATGACCGCAACGACCTGGGTGCAGATCATCAAGGCGATTTTGCTGCTCTCGGGCGCGACCTTCATGGCTGTCGTGGCGCTGTCGACCTTCGGCTATTCGCCCGAGGAGATGTTCCGCCAAGCCGTTGAGGTTCACCCCAAGGCTGCCGAGATCATGTCGCCCGGCTCCCTGGTCACCGATCCGATCAACGCCATCTCGCTCGGTCTGGCGCTGATGTTCGGCACGGCTGGTCTGCCGCATATCCTGATGCGCTTCTTCACCGTCCCGGATGCCAAAGAGGCGCGTAAGTCGGTCTTCTACGCGACCGGTTTCATCGGTTACTTCTATATCCTCACTTTCATCATCGGCTTCTCGTCAATCGTGCTGCTGCTCCAGCATCCCGAGTTCTACAAGCCGGAAGCGCTCGCCGCCGATGGCACCATCCTCAAGGGCCAACTCATCTCAGGTCTTGATGGCGGCACCAACATGGTGGCTATCCGTCTCGCCGAGGCGGTGGGCGGCAATCTGTTCTTGGGCTTCATCTCAGCGGTCGCCTTCGCTACCATTCTGGCGGTGGTTGCGGGTCTGACCCTAGCTGGCGCATCGGCCATCTCGCATGACCTCTACGCGAATGTCATTGCACGCGGTCGCAGCAACGAGCGCACCGAGATCCGCGTCTCCAGGGTCGCAACCTTAAGCCTGGGGCTGTTGGCCATCGGTCTGGGTATCGTTTTCGAGAGCCAGAACGTCGCCTTCATGGTGGGACTGGCCTTCGCCATCGCTGCGAGCGCCAACTTCCCGGTGCTGGTCGCCTCCATCTTCTGGGGCAAGATGACCACGCGCGGCGCACTGTTCGGCGGCTTCGTCGGACTCATCTCGGCGGTCGGGCTGACGATCGTGTCCAAGGCCGTGTGGGGTGATGTACTGGGCAATACGGCGATCGTCGATGGCCAGGAAGTGGCCATTGGGCTGATCACGCTCAACAACCCGGCGATCATCTCGATACCGCTGGCCTTTGCCACCATCTGGATCGTCTCGCTGCTTGATAACTCTGATCGCGCCAAGCTCGACCGTGGTGCATTCGAGGCACAGAGAGTGCGCTGCGAGACCGGCATCGGAGCCGACGGCGCCGCATCGCACTAACGTGCGGTAGCATCAGGATTCAACCGAGTATGAGACAAGGATGTCTCGGATTTCGGAAGTATTGAATCTGAGGTAAGAGAAACGGGACCATTGGTCCCGTTTTTTTGTGCTCGGAAACAATACCGCTTAAGCCGCGAAAATCGCCAATCGTTTCGATTCTTTTGGGTATTTCTAGAGTCAGGCGATGTCTTGGCGACTTGCGCTACGGGAACAAGAAGGGAGCGGTTAGGCTGGTCTTCGACCTTGCCACACTCGCAGGTGGACCTTGGGCGACGATGAGTCCGCCTTCATCACCAGCGCCAGGGCCAATGTCGATGATCCAGTCGCTGCTTCTGGCAACCAGCATATTGTGTGCGACCATGATGACGGTGTTGCCTGCGTCGACCAACCCACTCAACTGTGCCATCAGCATCGTCACGTCTGCCGGATGTAGGCCGGTGGTTGGTTCATCCAGCACATAGAGCGTGTCACTTCGTTGTGCGCGTTGTAGCTCGGTTGCGAGCTTTATTCGTTGCGCTTCGCCGCCCGACAACTCGGTTGCGGGCTGACCGAGTCGCAGATAGCCGAGGCCGACCTGTAACAAAGCCTCAAGGGCACGGAGAATCGGGGTTTCATCTACAAAGAACGCGTGTGCGGATTCGACGGTCAGGTCGAGCACTTCGGCAATATTCTTGTCGCGGTAGGTGATCTCCAGCGTTTTGGCATTGTAACGCTGCCCCTGACACGCTGGACAGGGCGTATAAACGCTGGGAAGAAAAAGCAACTCCACGCTGACAAAACCGGCCCCTTCGCACTTCGGGCAACGTCCTTTCGCCACATTGAATGAAAAACGACCGGCATCGTAGCGGCGTGCCTTCGCTTTGGGAGTCGACGCGAACAACTTGCGAACGTGGTCGAACAAACCAGTGTACGTGGCAAGGTTGGATCGTGGTGTACGACCAATCGCTTTTTGGTCAACGGTCACCAATCGCCGAACGTGCTCCATGCCATCAACAATCCGCCCAGCGGTGAACGTCTCCAGTTCTCGTTCCAACAAATCGGTTTCGCTATCGGGAGACTCAATGGTTTTCTTTTGCCCCAAGGATTCGCCGACAAGTTCAACCAGGGCCTGACTGACAAGGCTCGATTTGCCCGAACCCGACACGCCAGTGACTGTTGTCAAAACGCCGATAGGAAGCTCAATGTCCAGCCCCTTGAGATTGTTTCGCTCAATCCCCTCCAACCTCAACCAGCCTGTCGGTTGTCGTGGCGTGCGATTCACAACGCTCTCGGGCGAGAACAGATATTGCCTGGTATGCGATTTCTTGACCTCGCGCAGGCCGTCTATCGGGCCGTTGTAGACAACTTCGCCACCTTGTTGCCCGGCATCTGGCCCAATGTCCACAATCCAGTCGGCATGTCGAATAACGCTGTCATCATGCTCGACAACGAACAATGAGTTGCCAGCGCGCTTGAGCTCATCCAGCGCCCCCAACAATGCCAGCGTGTCAGACGGGTGCAGCCCAGCCGACGGCTCGTCAAGAACATAGACCACACCAAACAGTTGTGACCGAATTTGCGTGGCCAACCGAAGGCGTTGTAGTTCGCCGGGAGACAAGGTTGGCGTACTGCGTTCGAGCGATAGATAGCCCAAGCCAAGCTTTGTGAGCGCTTCGACACGGGCCAGAATGTCGCCGGTAATTCGCTGCGCCACGATCACCTTTTCCGGGTTCAAATCGCTCGCTACGGGTTTTGCATTGGCCGTATCCCGCAATCGTTTGGCAAGCTCGCTCAGTGTGAGCCGCGACAACTCACCAATATCCAGCCCTGTAAATTTTACTGACAGCGACTCGCGTTTCAGCTTTTTACCGTTACAGACCGGGCACTCGGAAATCTCCATGAACTGAGACACGCGTTTTTTGGTGCGATGGCTTTGTGTCGTCGCAAACGAGTGCAATACATAGCGCTGCGCACTGGTAAATGTGCCCATGTAACTGGGCGCTAGGTTGTGCTCCTTTGCCACGCGCGTTTCATCAGGGCTGAACCCAGCATAAACCGGCACAATGGGTGTTTCGTCGGTAAACAGGATCCAGTCTCGGGTTTTTTGCGGCAGGTTCTTCCACGGTTTATCGATGTCGTGCCCGAGTGAAACTAGGATGTCGCGCAGATTCTGACCTTGCCACGCCGGTGGCCACGCCGCGATAGCGCGATCTCGAATGGTTTTCGTGTCATCAGGAACGAGCAACTTTTCAGTCACGTTGAACACGCGCCCGATACCATAGCATCGGGGACAGGCACCTTCGGGTGTGTTGGGCGAGAACGATTCTGCATACAATATTTGCTGGCCGCGAGGGTACTGCCCTGTACGCGAATACAGCATGCGAAGACCGTTGGAAATCGTCGTGACGCTACCGACTGATGAGCGGGCTGACGGTGCTCCCCGCTGTTGTTGTAGTGCGACCGCTGGCGGCAGTCCCTCAATGGCATCGACGTCTGGCTCACCCACCTGGTCAATCAGCCGACGCGCATAGGGCGACACGGAATCAAGATAACGGCGTTGCGATTCGGCAAACAGTGTTCCGAACGCAAGCGATGACTTCCCAGACCCGGAGATACCAGTAAAAACGACAAGGGCGTTGCGAGGCAGATTGACGTCGATGTTCTTTAAATTATGGACGCGCGCACCCCGTACCTGAATGCAGTGTTCAGGATCGCATGGGACGTCGTTGAGTTTATTTGTGGCGATTGTTCAGTGCCCTCCTCGCGATGGCAATAACACGGTTGAGCCGATCGTTTTGCGGCCTTCCAAATCCTGATGCGCCTTCACGGCATCTGCCAGCGGATATGTCTGATTGACCTTTATTTTGACAGCACCAGAACTGTCGCATCTCGGACGATTATAGGCATCCAGATAGTTGGCCCCGATGGCGGTGTGGCGCAACCGCACCTGGCCCGGCTTCGCCGCATCTAGACTGATGTCCTCATGCTACTGCTGATGCGCCAACCACTCGCGCATCGCCTCGTTGACGCGCGTCTGCCAGCCCCGGCCGGTCGCGCGCAACCCCGCGAGCACGTCGGCGTCGAAGCGGATCGTGGTCGGCACCTTTTTGGGCGCCTTCTGCGGGCCGCGAGTGCGCCGTCGCGCTTCTCTTGTGGCGCGCAGCTCGGCAAGTGTTGCCGCCACGCCGCCGCCGTGCGTCACGATGGCGTCGGCCCAAAAGGCATCGACGGCGTCAGGATCGTTTGGATCATAGGGGCACTCCGGGTCATTCACATGCTCGGGCGCCTCGGCGATGATCTTCTCCCATTCTTCAGGGGTGGCTGGAAACCCAGCGGGCAAATTGTCGTGCTTCATGGCTAGTTGCCTGTCGCAGGCTGATGATGTGCAGATCGTTGCCGCGCTCGGTGTAGGTCATGCTGACCACCCGCCCGTGCAGCAGACCGATCAGGTTGATACGTTGCTCGCCATAGGCCAGGCGCGCATCGTCCTCTGTCATCACCGGGCCATCGAAAACCGTCTCGGCACCCACGAAATCCAGGCCGTGCTTGGCAAGGTTGCGGTGGCGCTTCGTGTCGTCCCAGGTGATCACGGGCTAATTGTATGCACGATCAGGGCGTGACACAACCAAATTGTTAGTACGCGACACCAACCCGCTTCGGCGGGTTTTTTGGGCCTATCCCCGCGAGCGCGGGGGAAACCTCTAAAAAAGGGATCTAAGCTCATCGAAACGGGGCCTATCCCCGCGAGCGCGGGGGAAACCGCTATGGGTGAAATCATGCGACCTTTTTGGAGGGCCTATCCCCGCGAGCGCGGGGGAAACGTTCCCGAAGATCCAGACCTCACCGAAGCAAAGGGCCTATCCCCGCGAGCGCGGGGGAAACGATGCAAGCGTCCATCGCAGCGCGCCGACCGTGGGCCTATCCCCGCGAGCGCGGGGGAAACATCCCTGGCGATGCTCAGTCCGACGATGATCCGGGCCTATCCCCGCGAGCGCGGGGGAAACTTTGTCATCATGAAAATGGCACGCCCGATTCGGGGCCTATCCCCGCGAGCGCGGGGGAAACACTTTCGAGTCAGAGCAGGTACGTGAAGTGCCGGGCCTATCCCCGCGAGCGCGGGGGAAACAGGGGCGGATGCGGCTATATAAGCGGTATGATGAGCCTATCCCCGCGAGCGCGGGGGACACGAGCGCGGCGGCTCGGCCCCGACTGCAATCTGGGGCCTATCCCCGCGAGCGCGGGGGAAACTCGCGTGGGTACTTCAAGGGCGATCCTGCACTGGGCCTATCCCCGCGAGCGCGGGGGAAACTGAAATACCTCCTCTCTATCGCGATCAGTGCAGGGCCTATCCCCGCGAGCGCGGGGGAAACACCGACCCACACAATGCGGCTGGGAAGTGCTAGGGCCTATCCCCGCGAGC
>JARIBS010000034.1 GCA_029257385.1 Thiorhodococcus sp. | reverse complement strand
AGGATATTTATCAGCACATGAGCGACCATCTCTATTGGCTGGGCCTGAATGCGAGCAAAAAGTTCAAGCTGCTCAGCTTCTCCTACAGCATCTTTCGCTGGGGGCTGGTCGTCTCTGTCGCCGCCTTCCTCAGCGTGAAATCCATACAGCAAATGATTCCGGTCTACGGTAGCGAGACAGCTGTCCATTTGCGCAGTGTGGGTATTTCACAGCTCACGGACGTCTACGAGCCTTCTGCAGCTCAGCAATTGCCCGATGGCAGGGTGCTGGTGGTCGAGGACGAGGCGACCAGGGCCTTCAGCCTGATGAAATTTGCGCCGGACGGAACGCTGTCCAGGGATGCCGCCATGGATATCAGGCTGGTGCGCAGCTTTCGCCGCAAGCTCAGCGATTTGGAAGGGCTGACGATGGATGGGCAAGGCTATGTCTACGCTATTACGTCCCACTCCCGAACCAAGTCAAAAAAGCGCCTGCCCGATCGCGAACAGCTACTGCGCTTTAAGATCCGTGGAAACAATGCCGTCGATATCAGCAGCTACACGACCTTGACGGATGCGCTGAAAGGCGCTTCGGAGCTGCAGAATGCAATCAAGGCCAAGACCGGCAAAACTGCCGACTTCGGTGCGATCAATATCGAAGGGCTCGACTTCGACCGAAATAAACAGCACCTGCTGCTCGGCTTTAGAGAACCGACGGTGGACGGCAAGTCGATCATCGTCGCAATCAAGAACCCCGCCGGCATGTTCGAGCACAATGAGGCGCCTCAGTTTGGGGATGTGACGCTGCTGGATCTGCAGGGCGGCGGTATTCGCTCCTTGAACTATGATCCGGTGCTGGGCGCGTTCCTATTGGCCAACGAGGTCGTTGGTCGCAATGGCAAAAACTTCTCGCAACTCTGGTCCTGGAGCGGCGATCCGGAGGCGGCGCCCAAGCCCGTCGGGCTACCGGATATCCTCAACCTGAAAAACGTCGAGGCGCTCGACTCCATCACTGTCAACGGCGAACCGCGCCTGCTGATCATGAGCGACGAAGGCAACATCAAAAAGGGGCAGCCAGGCAAGTACATGCTGCTGGACTACAAACAATTGATGCAGTAGTGATTTATCGGAAACTCCTCAACAGCGCGGTCATGTAAAATCGCGCTTTTGTCATTCGCGGGATCTTCCGATGCACGAGACTACACCATCCGTAAAACCCTGGGCCGGTCGCTTCAACGCGCCGACCGATGCCTTCGTCGAGGCCTTCACCGCCTCGGTCGACTTCGACCGGCGTCTCTATCGCTACGACATCCAGGGCTCGATCGCCCATGCAACCATGCTGGCCCGCCAGGGCATCCTGAGCGCGGCCGAGCGCGAGACCATCGTCACGGGGCTGGAGGCGGTCAGGGCGCGGATCGAGGCGGGGGATTTCGACTGGTCGATCCCGCTGGAAGACGTACACATGAATATCGAGTCGGCGCTCACCGCCGACATCGGCGAGGCGGGCAAGAAGCTCCACACCGGGCGCTCACGCAACGATCAGGTCGCCACCGATGTGCGCCTTTGGCTGCGCGATGAGATCGATATCATCCGTGGCGAGATTGTGCGTCTGCAATGGGCGCTGCTCGACCTGGCCGAGCGCGAGGCCGAGACCATCCTGCCCGGCTTCACCCACCTTCAGGTCGCCCAGCCGATCACTTTCGGCCATCACATGCTGGCCTGGCTGGAGATGCTTGAGCGCGACCGTGAGCGTCTTGCCGACTGCCGCCGGAGAATGAACGTGATGCCGCTGGGCGCCGCAGCGCTGGCCGGGACCACCTATCCGATCGACCGACATTACACGGCCAAACTGCTGGGCTTCGACCGACCGGCGGAGAACTCGCTCGACGCCGTTTCCGATCGCGACTTCGCCATCGAATTCACCGCCGGCGCGGCCATCCTCATGATGCATCTGTCGCGCTTTTCCGAGGAGCTGATCCTTTGGTCGTCGGCCCAGTTCGGTTTCGTTGAACTCTCCGATAGTTTTTGTACCGGCTCATCAATCATGCCGCAGAAGAAAAACCCGGACGTGCCCGAACTGGTGCGCGGCAAGAGCGGTCGGATCTTCGGCCATCTGATGGGTCTGCTGACGCTGATGAAGTCCCAGCCGCTGGCCTACAACAAGGACAATCAGGAGGACAAGGAGCCGTTGTTCGATACCGTCGACAACCTCAAGGGCTGTCTCAAGGTCTACGCAGACATGATGGGCAATGTCACCTGCAACCGCGAGCGCATGCGCGCTGCGGCCAAGCAGGGCTTCAGCACCGCGACCGATCTGGCGGATTATCTGGTGCGCAAGGGCATCGCCTTTCGCGACGCGCACGAGATCGTCGGCAAGGCGGTCGCGCTCGGGGTGCGCGAAGGGCGTGATCTGGCTGAACTGAGCCTGGCTGAGCTGCAGGGTTTTTCGTCCGAGATTGGCGAGGATGTGTTCGCAGTCCTCACGCTCGAAGGCTCGGTTGCTGCACGCGATCATATCGGTGGAACCGCGCCTGCGCAGGTGCGCGCGGCCATCGAGCGTGCACGCGAACGCCTAGACGTGAGAGGTGGCGACGATGCCCGATAGTCTCGGTCAGCTCAACACCCGTCTGCTCCAGTTTGCCCGCGAGCGTGACTGGGAGCAGTTTCATACCCCGAAGAACCTCGCCATGGCCCTCGCCGGTGAGGCGGGCGAGCTGCTGGAGCACTTCCAGTGGCTGACCGAGACGCAGAGCGCGGACCTGGACGCGGACAAGCAGCGCGCGGTCGCCCACGAGCTGGCGGATATTCTCAGCTATCTGATCCGACTCTCCGAACGGCTCGGGATCGATCTGATCGCCGCCACTGAGGAGAAGATCGCCATCAACGCACAACGCTATCCGGTCGAGAAGGTGCGCGGGGATGCGCGTCGGGCGAGCGAGTATCCGGATTGAGTGGTCTCTCAAGTCGGTGATCATGCACGGCTCATCTTCTGGATATCCACCACAACCTGGACTGCCCCCATGCTCAACTGGATCGACCGCTCGCCGCTCGCACTGTTCGTCGTCATCGCCCTGACCCTCGGGCTTGCCCCCTTCCTGCCCGAGCCGCACCTGTGGGAAAAGCTCAAGCTCCTGGCCGCCGGGGAGCTGGTCAAGCCGGTCGATGTCTTCGATCTTCTGCTGCATGGCCTGCCCTGGGTGCTGCTGTTCGTCAAGCTCTGGCGTTTGCTCCGGGTGCGCAGCGCATGAGCGGCTCGGGCAAGCTGCTGTTCGTCTACAACGCCGACAGCGGGCTCTTCAACGCCCTGGCGGACATCGGCCACAAGCTCTTCTCCCCCGCGACCTATCCCTGCGCGCTCTGCGCCATCACCCACGGCGTTCTCGCCGAGCGCGCCGAGTGGCGTTCCTTCATCGAGTCGCTGGACGTCGTGTGCGAGTTTCTGCATCGCGATCAATTCAATGAGCAATTTTCGGACGTTACGGCGGCACTCCCCGCCATTTTCCGTCTGGATGGCGACACCATCCGGTTGTGCGCCGACGCCTCGACGCTCGGTGCCTGCCAGGGGCTGGCAGATCTGCAGGCGCTGATCCGTCGGGAGTGTCTGGGTGACAGCGACCAAGGCCAGATCGAAGGTGTGCGCACCCCGGAGCGTTAATATACTGTTGACCGTCTATACGGTTAAATATGCCAACCGACCATCGGCCCAGCGCTGTGCATAAGCCTGTATCCACCGGCATTCCTTCACCCATCAACACGCGGGGACCGCACCTTGGCAATTCGCATCGGTATCAACGGCTTTGGGCGCATGGGCCGACTCGGACTGCGTGCGGCCTGGGATCGGCCCGATAGCTCCGCGGAACTGGTCTTCACGCACATCAACGAGATCGCCTGCGATGCCGCAGGCTCCGCGCACCTACTCCAGTTCGACTCGGTGCACGGTCGCTGGGACCACGACTGCGCGGGCGAGGGCGAGCAACTCGTCATCGACGGTCACTCGATTGGCTACAGCAGCGACACGACCATCGCCGAGACCGACTGGTCCAGCTGCGACATCGTCATCGAGGCCACCGGCAAGCACCACAAACAGCCGCAGTCCCTGCAAGCGTACTTCGATCAGGGGGTCGGGAAAGTCATCGTCGCGGCGCCGACCCAGGGCGCGCTGGATATCGTCTACGGCGTCAACCACGATCGCTACGACCCCGCCGAACATCACCTGGTGACCGCCGCCTCCTGCGCCACCAACTGTCTGGCGCCCGTGGTCAAGGTCATGCACGAGCGGGTGGGCATTCTGCGTGGCTGCATGACCACGATTCACAACATCACCAATACCCAGCGCATCGTCGACCTCGGGCACAAGGATCCGCGCCGGGCGCGTGCCTGCGGTCAGTCGTTGATCCCCACCACGACCGGCTCGGCCAAGGCGATCACCAAGATCTTTCCGGAACTCGTCGGCAAGCTCAACGGCCATGCCGTGCGCGTGCCGTTGCTGAACGCCTCGCTGACCGACTTCGTCTTCGAGGCGGCCCGGCCGGTGACCGCCGAGGAGATCAATGCACTGCTCGCGGAGGCCGCCGATGGCGAGTTGAGGGGCGTTCTCGGCTACGAAGAACGTCCACTGGTGTCGGTGGACTATTTGAACGACCCGCGCTCATCCATCATCGATGCACGCTCGACCATGGTCATCGACGACACCCAGGTGAAGATCTACGCCTGGTACGACAACGAATGGGGCTATGTGAATCGGATGACCGACATTGCCGAGATGCTTGCCCGGTCCCTGGTTCAGCCCTCAGCACACTGAGTCGGCGATGAACGCGTCGATGCGCAACTATCTGACCGTCACCGGTGGCTATTGGGCGTTTACCATCACGGATGGCGCCATCCGCATGCTGGTGGTGCTCTACTTCCACCAGCTCGGCTATTCGCCCTTCGAGGTGGCCATGCTGTTCCTCTTCTACGAGGTGTTCGGCATCGTCACCAATCTGGTCGGCGGCTGGCTCGGGGCGCGCATCGGGCTGAACCTGACCATGCACATCGGCATGGCGCTGCAGGTGGTAGCCCTGCTGATGCTGACGGTGCCGGACCCTTGGCTGTCGGTTGCCTATGTGATGGCCGCGCAGGCTCTGTCCGGCATCGCCAAGGATCTCAACAAGATGTCGGCCAAGGCGACGGTGAAGACGCTCGCCGGCGACGCGGCCGGCGACGAATCAAAGCTGTTCAAATACGTCGCGGTCCTCACCGGTTCGAAGAACGCGCTCAAGGGCGCGGGTTTCTTCGTCGGCGCAGCGCTGCTGCAGGGGATCGGTTTCCGTGGCGCACTCTTGGTGCTGGCGGGCGTGCTCTTCGTGGTGCTGGTGGTGACCGCGCTGCTGCTGCCGTCCGGCGTCGGCAAGCTCGCCGGTAAGGCCCGGTTCACCCAGGTCTTCTCCAACACGCCGGCGGTCAACTGGCTGTCGGCCGCGCGCTTTTTCCTGTTCGGCGCGCGCGATGTCTGGTTCGTCGTCGCGCTGCCGGTGTTCCTCTACGAGGTGCTCGGCTGGTCCTTCACGCAGGTGGGCGGTTTCCTCGCCTTCTGGATCATCGGTTACGGTCTCGTGCAGGCGTCGGCGCCGGGGCTGCTGCGCCGTGGCCGACACGGGGCTGGACCGGGCGGCGGCACGGCTCGCGTCTGGGCGCTGGTGCTGGCGTTGATCCCGGTCGGCATCGCGCTCGGCATGACGCACGGACCGGCGATCACGCCAGTACTCGCGACCTGGCTGGCCGACCTGACCGGCGCCGATATGGACTGGCTCGCGGCGGTCTCTGCCGCGCAGGTGCAAGGCACCGTGCTGATCGCCGGACTGGTGCTGTTCGGCATCGTCTTCGCGATCAACTCGGCGGTGCATTCCTATCTGATCCTGGCCTATTCGGACTTCCGCAAGGTGTCCATGAACGTCGGCTTCTACTACATGGCGAATGCCGGCGGTCGCCTCACCGGGACCGTGCTGTCCGGACTCGTCTACCAGAATCAGGGGCTGACCGGCTGTCTGTGGTGGTCGGCCGGCTTGGTGCTGGCGGCCTTTGTGTTCTCGATCCGTCTGCCCGCCGTGCCGGTGGCGGCGGCCCGCGAGGGGGTTGCCCATGTTTGAGCGGCTCGGGATCGATCTGATCGTCGCAACCGAAGAGAAAATCGCCATCAATGCGCAACGCTACCCGGCAGAGAGGGTACGCGCAGATGCGCGCCGCGCCGGTGAGTATTTGGACCGTCCTAGCCAATCGGCGTAAAATCCGCACACAAAGGGATTCACCTCGCTCGATTAAGGGTTTAGACTTAGTCACCGGTAACTTATCGAAAAAGTGCTTAGTTACCGGAGCTGAAAATGTGGCGTGGGGGTTTGTGGCTGAATGGTTTTCGCACTGACTGGCGAGTGCGAAACGTGTTCAGTTTAAAAGAAGAGGACGAAAGCTCTTGCCGAATGCCTCGGCTTTGGGCAACATACCAATAGTGCAGTGTCTTCCTGTCGTGTCCCGGTTGCTCCTCCTCATGTTAATGCGTGACAGAATCCTTCGGTACCTCTCGACAGCCCCTGCCTACTACACCAATTTCGTTCAATCCAAAGGTAATCTAAATGGCGACTGGTACAGTTAAGTGGTTCAGTGATGAAAAGGGCTTTGGCTTCATTGCCCCTTCTGACGGCAGCAAGGACGTCTTCGTCCATCACAGTGCCATCCAAGGTGGCGGCTTCAAGTCGCTGGCCGAGGGCCAAAGCGTTACGTATGACGTCGAGCAAGGCCAAAAAGGTCCTAGCGCGGCCAACGTCGTACCCCAGTAAGTTCGAGCGTCTCATCTGACCGATAAGCCCCGCCACACGGCGGGGCTTTTGCATGTTGAGCCTAGAAAAAGCCGTTGGTACCGGCGCAGAGGGTGCCATATCCTCCAGCGCCTCGATCACACATCACCAGGCGAGACTCAACTCAGCGCGCACGAAGAATGACTCATCGCGCCGATTGTCGGCGTAGTAATTCCCCGGCGCCAGATATTCCGCGACCAGATGCCCTGAGACGTGCTTGTCGAGCTTGGCCTTGAGCCAGGCAGTGAACAGATGCCCGCGAAAATCGCCCTCACCGCTGATGTTGGCCAACTGGGCGGCGGTGCGGGTGTTCTGTTCGTCGGCCCATAGGGCATGGTAGTCGACCAGGAGTTGAGTGGTGGGATGGACCTGGGCGATCCAGCCGACATTGAGCCGTTGCAGGTTGGTCGCCTCACCGACACGGCTTTCCAGCGGCCATTGATAGATCATCAGCTCGCTCCACTGCGGCCAGCGGCCCCAGAGCGGATTGAACGCCTGGTCGTCGCGGCTGTCTGGATCGTCGCCGGAAAGATATTCGAAATCGGCATGGACCTGGTTTTTCAGGGTGTCGTCGAAGCTGTAGGTCAAACGGTTGTTGAAGCCGAAGGCATCGAGGTCGCGCTGGTTGCGGGTGCCCCACTCGTAGACGCCCTCGGCACGCAGCGCCCAGTTGGCCGTCAGCTTGGCGTCTGCGCGTAGACCGGCCGCGTAGATGTCGCCGGCATCGCTCGGTGACGGAAAGGGTGCACCATTGTTCACACGGATGCCCCCTGGTGTGAGGTTCGGCCGATCGTGTTTGTAGATGAAATAGCCGTCCAGATCCGCGTCCTGGATGAGCGAGGTGTTGCGCGCGTAGAGGATCACGCCGGTCTCGTGCTGCTCGGTCTGGTCCTCGACGTTGCCGTTGAGCGACTGCGGCAAGCGTCCCGTATCGGCGCTCTGGTCGATATAGATGAGATCCAGTGTGGCGCCGAGCGTGTCGGCGACATAGGTCGCGCGCGCGGCGTCCAGGTAGATGGTGCGCGATCCGTCGATGGGTGAGCCGTCTAGAACCAGCCAGCCGTTGCCGAGGATGATGTCCTGCCGGCCCAGTTTCAGTGAGAAGGGCGACCCGCCGATGCGTTTGAAGTCGATGGCGAGCTGGTCGAAGAGCATCCCGCCGCTGTACCACTGCTCGAAACCCGGCGCGCGCCAGCTCGATGGGTTCGGATCCTGGTAGTGGCGGCCCTCCCAGATCAGGCGCGCGCGCGCGGTGATCTGGTCGTCGAGACGGTAGGTGCCCCAGACTCGCCCCCGGTAGCGCTGAAAGGTGCGATCAACGCTCGCGCTATTGTCATTCAGACCGACGTTGTCGATGAAGATCTGGCGCAGCCGCAGGTCGGCGCCCCAATCGAAGGGACCGGCGGTCATTTCGGCGTGGGCGGACGGCCCGGCGAGCGCCGCTGCAAGCCCAGCGGCGATTAAGGTCCGATCAGGGTTCATCGTCCACCTTGTGTTTTTTGAGTGCCCACTGACGGTCTTCCCCGGTGATGTCATCGCCAGCCGTGTTGCGCCATTCCAGACCGTAGACCCTGCTGATCAGGGTCGCTGCGGGAATGACGACGATGTCGATCCAGCCAACCGATGAACGCGATGGCCGCCAGCTGCACGCGAGCGTTGAGTCGTGGAGACGAAAAATACCCTGACACTGGCGTGTAAAATATAGATCCAGCGCAGCAAAATGTCGGTTTCAGCCGGATTCCATCCGCTATTGATCCCTTGAGAGTTTCTAGAGTTTCTATGGAGAGCTACACAGTCGTCCGACCCGAGCATCTCAACCACTATGGCCATCTGTTCGGTGGCTGCCTGCTCAAATGGGTCGATGAGATCGCCTGGATTGCCGCCAGCCGAGACAATCCGGGCTGCCGGTTCGCCACCGTCGGCATGGATCGGGTGGCGTTCCACCGTGGCGTGCATCCAGGGGCGGTGCTGAGATTCAACGCACTCGAGAGCTGCCGGGGGCGCACTTCGCTGACCTATGCGATCAACGTCTTTGCCGAGGATCTGGAGACCGGAGAGGAGGCATCGATCTTCTCGACCTGCATCACCTTCGTGCGGCTCGACCCCGAGGGGCGCAAGATCGCGCTGCCTCGCGGCTAGGGGGGCATGGAATCATCGGCGAGTTGGGTGCTCAAGGCCGCATGCAGCGCGGGCGGCAGTGCCGCGGGATCGTTATTGATAAGAACATGGACGGTGCGCGCGCTCGCCAGTGTCTCGCCTTGCTCGCCCAGAAAACGGTAGCCGATGGCAAATGAGCGGCGGCGAACTTCCATCACCCTGACCTCCACACGCACGCGATCACCGTGCAGCATGGGCCGGCGATAATCGGCCTGCGCGTGCGTGAGAGGCAACAGCGTCTCGCCCTCGCGGATCAGCGCTGCCAGGGGAAACCCAAGCGAGGACATGAGCGCCTCATAGGCATCGTGGGCGTGACGGAACAGGTGCGCGAAGAACAGCCGGCCAGCGGCGTCCGTGTCGTGGAGTCGGATGCTGATTGCATACTCGAAGGGTTTTTCTGACATGGAGATTTGGACCTCGAACAGGGTTCCAGCCAAAATGTCGCGTCGTCGGATCTTCGACCCAACGGCCATTGCGAACAAGCCGCCATGTGGCAACGTGTCGGAGAATACGCCGCGCCGCCAGGCACGTTTATGCGTAGGATGTGTCCGAGAAGAGCCGGTCAGATCTCGAGCGGATTCAGTGCGCCCGAGAACATCGGGGACGCTCGGTATTTTTCCCGGCCTGAACGGCGGGGTTTCTCACGGAGAAAGTGATGAAGTACGTCGAGGTCATCGCCATTGCGGGCAGCGCGGACACGATCGCGGAGGCCGCATCAAAGGCGAAGGCGGTGGATTTCAGGCTCGGGGTCGTCGGCGAGGACGGCATGCAGCAGATGCGTATGCTGGTCCACGACGGCAAGGTGCAAAAGCTGCTCGACATCCTACAGACCATCCTGGGGGCACAGCCGACGTCCAGGATTATCGTCATGTCGATCGAGGCATCGCTGCCCAAGCCCGACGAGAACGAGCGCAAGGATGAGGACTCAGCGACCGCCGCGCGCGAATCGCTCTACGAAGGCGTGGAGAAGAACGCGCGCCTCGATTGGAACTATGTCTTTCTGGTCGTGCTCTCGACCGTGGTCGCGGCCATCGGTCTGATCGAGAACAACGTCGCCGTCTTGATCGGCGCCATGGTGATCGCGCCCTTGCTGGGTCCCAATCTCGCTCTGAGCCTGGGGACGGCTCTGGGCGATATTGAGCTGATGAAAAAGGCCGCGCTCACACTCGTCGCCGGTCTCGCGCTGGCCGTTGCGCTCCCGGCGCTCATCGCCTTTCTCTGGCCGAACGCACTCACGAGCAGTGAGGTTCTGGCGCGCACCGACGCCGGTCTGGACTCGGTCGCGCTGGCCTTGGCCTCGGGTGCCGCAGCGGCATTGTCCCTCACCACGGGGGTTGCCAGCGTGCTGGTCGGGGTCATGGTCGCGGTGGCGCTGCTCCCGCCAGCCGCGGCGCTGGGATTGATGCTGGGGGATGGGAAATTCGATCTCGCGATCGGCGCCGGGCTACTGTTGTCGATCAATATCGTGTGCGTCAATCTTTCCAGCAAGATCGTTTTTTTGATCAAAGGCATCACTCCGCGCCAGTGGTTGGAAAAGGAAAAAGCCCGACGGGCGATGATCATCTATCTGCTGGTCTGGGTGATCACGCTGCTGGCGCTCGTCTTTTTTATGCTGGAACGCGATGAGCGGATCCCAACTAACTGGGAC
>JARIBS010000025.1 GCA_029257385.1 Thiorhodococcus sp. | reverse complement strand
CACGCGCTCTTGGATTCGCGACGGGGTCGTCATGGCCTCGGCACTGCTGCGCTTGGGGCGCACGCAGGAGGCGGGCGAGTTCATTCGCTGGTATGCCCAGTTCCAGGCGTCAGACGGCAATGTCCCCTGCTGTGTCGATCGCCAGGGTGCCGACTGGCTGCCCGAGCATGACAGCCATGGTCAGTTCATCTTCGCCGTTGCGGACTACTATCGCTTATCAGGGGACCGCAAACTCGTCGAGGAACTCTGGCCCGCTGTGCGCCGGGCCGTCGATTATCTTGAACAATTGCGCGCGGACCGTCTCACGCCTCATTATCAGACGGGCGAGCATCGCGCCCGTTACGGTCTGCTGCCGGAATCGGTCAGTCATGAAGGCTATCTGGCCCATCCGGTCCATTCCTATTGGGACAATTTCTGGGCGCTGCGCGGACTCAAGGATGCCGCCGAGCTAGCGGTCGTGATGCGCGATACTCCAAGCATCTCGCATTTTAGCCTGCTGCGCGATGACTTCGCCGCGACCCTGTACGTCTCGATCAACCGAACCATGGAGGAGCGCGGGATCGACTTTCTGCCAGGCTCGGTGGAATGGGCCGACCCGGACCCGACCGCCACCGCAAACGCCTTGACGCTGATCGACGAGAGCCACCGGCTACCAGCGATTGTCACGCAGCACAGCTTCGATCTCTTTATGCGTCGTTTCAGGGACATGCATAGCGACAATCCGGTGCCCTGGAACAATTACACCGCCTACGAGATCCGCATCGCCGGCGCTCTGATCCGGCTCGGACGCCGACGTGAGGCGCATGCGCTGCTGCGCTTCTTCCTCGCCGAGCGGCGCCCGCCGGTGTGGAACCAATGGCCCGAAATCACCTGGAAAGATCCCCGCGCGCCCGGCCACCAGGGCGATCTGCCGCACGCCTGGATCGGCGCCGAGTATTGTCTCGTCTTCCGAGATCTGTTCGTCTACGAGCGCGAGGCCGATCACTCGCTCGTCATCGCCGCCGGTATTCCCGCCGAGTGGCTGGATGCCGGGGAGATCCGTTTGAGTGGACTGCCGACTGCCCATGGCCGTCTGGATCTAGTTATGGCACGCACGCCGGAGGGCGCCTTTAGCATCCGCGTCGACGGTGATCTGAGGCTCCCCGCAGGAGGTCTTCGGATCGCGCCGCCAGCCGCCGGTCCCTTAGTCAGCGTGCACGTAAACGGCGAGCCAAGCCGCGATTTCACGGCGACCGAGGCACACATCAATGCCGTCCCAGCGCACGTCAGCGTCTTTTGTTGACTTGACGTCGAGAATCGGACCACGGACGAACTCGCATGCACACTCCGATCTTTTCAGACCCCGCCTGCGCACCGCCAGCCGAGTATCGTCTCGGCAACGGCCGTCTCCAGGTCGTCGTCAGCGACTCCGGCGCGGGCCAGACGGCGTGGAATACGCTGGCCCTGACACGTTGGCGTGACGATCCCATCCAGGACGATCTCGGCGCCATTGTCTATCTCAGGGATTTAGAGCGCGGCGAGTTTTGGTCGCTCGGCTATCAGCCCACGCGCAGTGTCGGGCGCCTTTACCGCACTCAGGGCGGGGACGAACGCTTTCTGATCGAGCGCGAGGACCATGAGATCGTCGCCCGTCTGACCTTGAGCGTCGACCCGGACAAGGATCTGGAGCGTCGCCGCGTGCGCCTGACCAATGGCTCGGCCCATCCGCGTCGGATCGAGCTGACCAGCTATTTCGAGGTGGTGCTCTTTGACGCCGGGGCAGATGCCGCCCATCCGGCCTTCGCCAAACTCTTCGTCCAGACCGAGCGCGATGCGGCCACCGGCGCTTTGCTGGCCCATCGGCGCCCGCGCGGCAACGATGAGTCATGGCCCTGGATGCTGCACGTGCTGCTGGGTGCCGAGTCGGTAGGGTGGGAGACCGACCGCGCGGCCTTCCTCGGGCGGGGGCGCACCCCGGCCAATCCGATCGCGCTCACCGACCAGCGGCCGCTCAGCGGCCATCTGGGCAATGTCCTCGATCCCATTTTGTCCCTGCGCGCAGTCGTCGAGATCGAACCGGGAGAGACTGTCGAGCTGACCTGGGTGACCGGCGCAGCGGCAGACCGCGCCGGAGCGCTCGCGCTGCTGGCGGGGGAGGCGGTGGTGTACCCAGCGCCGCGAGCGCAAGCCAGCACTGAGGCGGATGCCGCGCCACTCTTGCAGTCTTCCGCCGAGTCGGCAGACGGGTTGCGGTTCTTCAACGGGTATGGCGGATTCACGCCCGACGGGCGCACCTACGAGATCCGCCTGCCCTGGGAGGACGCCGGACAGCGGCGACCGCCGCAACCCTGGATCAACGTCCTCGCCAACCCGATCTTCGGCTGTCTGGTGAGCGAATCCGGTGCCGGCTACACCTGGTCGCGCAACAGCCAGGCAAACCGCCTGACGCCCTGGTCGAACGACCCGGTCAGCGATCCCCATGGTGAGGCGCTCTATCTGCGCGACGAGACGACCGGAGAGTCCTGGTCGCCCCTGCCGGGTCCGCGTCCCGCTCCGGTCGGCTATCGCGCGACCCATGGGTTTGGCTATACCCGCTTTCACTGCCGGTATGGCGATCTCGATCAGGAGACGACGCTGTTCGTCCCGCGCGCCGATCCGCTGCGGGTGCTGCGTCTGCGCCTAACGAACAGGGGTTCGGAGCCTCGGCGCCTGTCTCTGTTCAGCTATCAGCGTCTGGTCATGGCCAATCAGCCGCTGACCGAAAACCCGATCGTCACCGCCATCGAGCGCGAACAGAACCTACTGCGCGCCACCAACCCGGAGGCCGGGGACTTCGCGGGCGGAATCGCCTTCGCCACCGCCTTGGTGAAGGGTGCGCCGGTCACGGCTCGGGCGTTCACCTGCGATCGACTGTCGTTCATCGGCCGTCATCGCGACCCGAGCATGCCGGCGGCGCTGGAACCGGGCGTCCGTCTGGATGGCCGTTGCGGAGCGGGGCTGGACGCCTGTTTCGCGCAGCAGTTGGAGGTTCGGATCGCGCCGGGAGCGACCCTGGTCTGCGATTTTCTGCTCGGTGAGGTGATGGGCGATGCCGCACTGACCGGGCTGCTCAAGCGCTATCGCAAGCTCGGAGCGATCGACGCGGCGCTCGATGAGGTCAGCGCCTTCTGGGACGATCTGGCGTCACGGTTCCAGGTCGAGACGCCAGAGCCCGCGATCGATCTTATGCTCAACGGCTGGCTGCTCTACCAGAATCTCGGCTGTCGGATCTGGGCGCGTTCGGCCTTCTATCAGTCGGGCGGCGCCTACGGCTATCGCGATCAGCTCCAGGACGTCTCGGCCCTGGTCATGCTTCGCCCGGACATCGCGCGCGAGCAGATCCTCCTGCATGCGGCCCACCAGTTCGCCGAAGGCGACGTGCTGCACTGGTGGCACCCGGCGCCCTTGGAACGAGGACTGCGTACCCGTTTTTCCGACGATCTGCTGTGGCTGCCCTATCTCAGCGCGCACTACATCCAAGTGACCGGTGACACAGCCATCCTGGACGCTCGGGCGCCCTATCTGACCGCCCCCGAGCTGGCGCCAGGTCAGGACGAGAACTATCTCGCGGCGGTCCCGAGCGGCGAGATCGGCGATCTCTATGACCACTGTTGCCGGGCCATCGACCGCTCACTCGGACGCGGCGCGCATGGCTTGCCGCTGATGGGCACGGGCGACTGGAACGACGGCATGAATCGCGTCGGCCGCGAGGGGCGCGGCGAGAGCGTCTGGATGGGCTTTTTTCTCTATCGCATCCTCGGGGACTTCCTGCCGCTGTGCGAGAGTCGTGGCGATCAGACGCGCATCAAGCGCTATCGAACCCATCAGGCCGAACTCGCACGTGCACTCGAAACCGCCGGCTGGGATGGCCGCTGGTATCGCCGTGCCTATTACGATGATGGCACGCCGCTAGGCTCGGCGGCGGACGCGGAGTGCCGCATCGACGCCTTGGCGCAATCCTGGGCGGTCATCTCGGGCGCAGTGCCGCGCGAGCGGGCCGGGCAGGCGCTCGATGCCATGGAGGCGCATCTGGTCAGCGAACCCGAGCGTCTGATCCGGCTGCTGACACCGCCCTTCGTCGACACGCCCAAAGACCCCGGCTACATCAAAGGCTATGTCTCAGGGGTGCGCGAGAACGGCGGTCAGTACACCCATGCCGCCTGCTGGGCGGTCAAGGCGCTGGCGGAGTTGGGCCGGTGCGAGCGCGCGGCCCCGCTCCTGGCGATGCTCAGCCCGGTGAGCCACACCGCGACACCAGAGGACGTATGGCGCTACCGGCTGGAACCCTATGTCATCGCAGCCGATGTCTACGGCGCCTCGCCGCACGTTGGGCGGGGCGGGTGGAGCTGGTATACGGGTTCGGCTGGGTGGTGGTCTCGGGTGGCGATCGAGTCCGTGCTCGGCATTCGGGTCGAGGATGGCCGGACCCTGGTCATCTGCCCCTGTATTCCCTCGGACTGGCCCGGATTCCGAGTCAACTACCGGCTGGCCGATGGCGTAACCCGCTGCGAGATCCAGGTCGAGAATGCGCCGGGTGGTTCCAGTGCGGTCTCGGTCCATCTCGATGGCGAGCCGCTCGCGCTCCAGGCTGGGCAGGCCCGTGTGGTGCTGCCGCCTGGGCCAGGAAACCATGTCATTCAGATGAGGCTCGGTGCCTCGCCCCTGTCTGTTTCAACAATCTGAGGATCGATAATGACCTTCCATTCCATGTTTTTTCGGGTCGCGGTCGCCTGTGCGGCTCTGTTCAGCCTGGCTCCGGTTGGCGCTGCAATGGCCGACGATATCAAGCCTCTGAGCACGGCGGTGCTCAAATCCACCACGGGTCTGTGCAAGCGGGGCCAGATCTGCCACAAGGACCGCGCCGGTTCCTGGACGCCCAAGACGGCGATTGCCATTCTGGGGGTTTCCGTCGCGGAGCAGGCCGACATCGATCTCTACACCGATGTCGAGGTCAGCACGCGTGCCGAGATGTATCAATGCGCCGGAGACGACTCCAAGGGCTGCATTTTCCGTGCGAAATACGCCGGTCCCGGTCTATTTGACTACTCAGCCAACTCCGGTAGCACTTACATCGGCTCCAACATCACCAACACCACCATTATGTTTCCCACCGGCTACGGAATCATGGTTCCCGCCGGCGAACCAATCTACATCCATCTGGACGTGCGCAACGGGAGCCTGATCGACCTCAAGGTGGATCAGGACGCCTGGATCTACTACGTCCCGGTGGATTGATCGATAGTCATATGTCCACATCGATTGCCAGCGCGCAGCCCAGCGTCTCATTGGCCCTTGGGAGCGGCGGCGCGCGGGGACTTGCGCATATCGGGATCATCGAATGGCTAGTGGCGAACGGCTATCGCATCGTCTCCATCAGCGGCGCCTCGATGGGAGCCATGGTCGGTGGCATTTATGCCGCGGGCGAGCTGGATGCCTACAAGCACTGGGTCTGCGCCCTCAGGCGTGGGGATGTGCTGCGCTTTCTTGATTTCGCGTTCAGCGGAGACGGGCTGCTCAAGGGCGATCGCATCATGGATACCCTGCGCGCCATGGTCGGGGATCGGGCGATCGAGGATCTGCCCATCAGCTTCACCGCCGTGGCGACCGACATCGACCGCCAGCGCGAGGTGTGGATCTCCGAGGGGCCACTGTTTGACGCGGTGCGCGCGTCCATCGCGGTGCCTGGCGTTTTCACGCCCTATGAGTATCAGGGCATGACGCTGGTCGATGGCGGTTTGCTCAACCCAGTGCCCATCGCGCCGACCTTCCGCGACTTCACCGATCTCACCATTGCGGTGAATCTCAACGCCCAGACGCCCCGCGCCTTCGTACGACCGCAGACATCCGCCACCGAGGAGAAAGCGGGCCTGAACGCGGAGCACGGCTATCAGGCCAGGATTCGTCAGTTCCTGGATGCCATCGGTGACAATTTCGGCGGTGGGGATGCGCAAAGACTGGGAGTTTTCGAGCTGACCACGCGGTCATTCGAGACCATGCAGAACGCTATTGCTGCGACGAAGGTGGCCGCCTATCACCCGGATGTGCTGATCGACGTCCCGCGCGATTCCTGCGCGGCTCACGAATTCCATCGTGCGCGCGAAATGATCGAATTGGGATGGCAGCTTGCCGAAAGTGCGATGGAGCCAAGCGGCTGAGCGCATGGCTGCGTCGCGGTGGTCATGCTCAGATGACCGGCAGGCTGGTCCGCTCCAGCACTCGTCGCAGGACGAAACTGGAGTGAACGCCCGTGACACCTTCCAGCCGTGTGATCTTGTTTAACAAAAAGTCCTGGTAGGCGTCCATGTCGCGGACCACGACCTTGAGCTGATAGTCCGCATCCCGACCCGTGATCAACAAACATTCGAGAACCTCCGGCATGGCCCGCACGGCGGCGTCGAAATGCTCGAAGCGTTCTGGCGTATGCCGATCCATAGAGATGCTCAAAATCACCATGAGATCGAGACCGAGCCTGCGGGCATCCAGCACGGCCCGATACTCGGTGATGAATCCGGCCTCTTCGAGTGCGCGCACCCGTCGCAGGCAGGGCGAGGGCGACAGACCGATACGATCGGCCAGATCCTGGTTGCTGATGCGACCATCGCACTGGAGTTCGGACAGGATCTGTCGATCGTAGCGGTCGAGTTTCATAACTCTCCTACAAGCGCGTTCATCGCTGCGCAATCTGACGAGTGCTTTGTCGATATTCTGGCATAAGCTGATTCATCATAGTGAACCTTATTGATAGATTATTGCTCAAAACGACCATAATCCGGTCATCTTCGCAATCCTCTGCCGGTGATTTTTCCGTAACCTATCTCACGTCGGCTGACCGGCTGGCGACCAGGCAAGCGCTCACAAGGCGCGCGCCGCCAAGGCTCCGGTTCTCAACCAGGAATGGAGCGGCCCAAACCTTACCGCAGGACAGGGCCAAGTGATCTTCTATCCAAAGGCATTGCGATCAGGGAAAACCTCATGGGCAGTTTCACGAGCAGCTTCGACCACCGCAGATACCGTCCGGGTCCAGTGGTGGATTTGCCGGGCCGCGCTTGGCCAAATCGAACCATCCAAACGGCACCGATTTGGGCCAGTGTGGACCTGCGCGACGGCAATCAGGCGCTTTTGGAGCCGATGAGCGTGGCGCGCAAGCGCCGCCTCTGGGGCTTACTGCTCAAGCTGGGGTTTAAGGAGATCGAGGTCGGTTTTCCGGCTGCCAGTCAGCCAGACCACGACTTCTTGCGCTGGCTGATCGAGGAGGACCAAATCCCAGAGGGCGTCACCGTCCAGGTGCTGGTCCAGGCCCGTGAAAACCTCATCCGGCGGACCTTCGAGTCCCTGCGCGGTGTGCGTCAGGCGATCGTCCATGTCTACAACTCCACATCGCCAATCCAGCGCGAATGGGTGTTCGGACAGGATCGCGACGGCGTGAAGGCGATCGCGCGCCAGGGGGCCACCTGGGTCCAGGAGATGTCTCGGGACTATCCCGAGACGCGCTGGACCTTCCAGTACTCGCCCGAGAGCTTCACGGCAACCGAGCTGGACTATGCCGTGGAGGTCTGCGAGGCGGTGCTCGAGGTCTGGCAACCGACCCGTGAGCAGCCCTGCATCATCAATCTGCCGGCCACCGTGGAGGTCGCAAGTCCCAATGTCTTTGCCGATCAGGTGGAATACTTCTCCACCCATATCAGTAGACGCGAAGGCATTGTGCTGTCCGTGCACGCCCATAACGACCGGGGCGGGGCCGTCGCTGCCAGTGAACTGGCGCTGCTGGCCGGTGCGGATCGTGTCGAGGGGACGCTGCTGGGCAACGGCGAGCGCACCGGCAACGCCGATCTCTTGACGTTGGCAATGAATCTCTACAGCCAGGGCATCGATCCCGGTCTGGATCTGAGCCAGCCCGATGAGATCATCGAGGTCTTCACCGAATGCACCGGTCTGCCAGTCCATCCGCGCCACCCTTGGGTGGGCGAGCTGGTCTACACGGCGTTCTCGGGAAGCCACCAAGACGCCATCCGCAAGTGTCTGTCGCGTCAGGGCCATGACGCCCCCTGGG
>JARIBS010000009.1 GCA_029257385.1 Thiorhodococcus sp. | reverse complement strand
GGATGGCTCGGTGGCGTTGACCGCAGGCTCCGGCCATATCGGCGAGCGGGAGATCCCGGTCCAAGGCCAGGCGGGTGTTTGGAGCCTGAACTCCAGCAAGTCCGGTCTCGTCCGGCTGTTCAACGCCGAACCCTTGTTCGCCCGCGAGCCACAATGGCTCCTCACAGGGTTTGGTGTCGTTCTTGGCGCCCCCCTCGATCCGCCTAAGCGGTTGCGCGTGATCGGATCGGCAGGCCCTTGATATGCCCAGCGACAAGCGGCTGCGGTCTCACCGCCGCCCGCTCTCCCTCCCTCCACTTCCGGTCCCTTAACGTGTCCACAGTGACGGTTTCCGACGAGGTGAGGTGATTTCCAAATAAACAGTTTCCCCGTCTAAGATGGGGTTCCCTCAACAACATAGAACCGATCGATCTAGATCATGCCAGCCGAGATAGGTGCGACCGCCCCCTCGTTGCTCCCTTCGCAAATCGAAGCTCTGAATGAAGTTGGCGAGTTCCAATATGACGGGGGTAAAAATGAATAGAGGTTCCCTCTAAAATCTGGAGAGCCGACATCGGCGTCGTTACACTAATTTTATCAATTGGTTAAACGAGAGTCGCCCTTTTTGTGAAAAATTCGGGTTAAGAAATGTTGATCGACGTCATCGCCGGCGCACGGCCTAATTTCATGAAGGTCGCACCTATCATCCGCGCCGTAGACGCACGGCGCGAGGCGGGTGGATTATTGCACCATCGACTCATCCACACTGGCCAACACTATGATCCCCGCCTCTCGGGGTCTTTCTTCGAACAACTCGGCATCCCTGAGCCCGATGTCAACTTGGAGGTCGGCTCTGGTACCCAGGCCGAGCAGACAGCCGCGATCATGACGCGCTACGAGCGACTCTTACTGGATGCACGCTCAGATCTCTGTCTGGTCGTCGGTGATGTCACCTCGACCATGGCCTGCGCCATCGCGGCGCAGAAGCTCTGCATTCCAGTCGCGCATGTCGAGGGCGGCATTCGCTCCGGCGACTGGACCATGCCGGAGGAGGTCAATCGCATGGTGACAGATAGCATCACCAACTGGTTCTTCACGACCAGCGAGTATGCAAACGCCAACCTGCGCAAGGCCGGTGTCGAGGAGTCGCGGATCATCTTCGTCGGCAACACCATGATTGATACGCTGCTTGCCAACCTGGACCAGCTTCGTCCGCCCGGTTTCTGGGATGCACTAGGATTGCAGGCAGGCCGCTATTTCGTGCTGACCTTGCACCGCCCAGCCAATGTCGACGCTGGGGCTTCGCTGGAGCGGATGTTGGCAGCGATCAGCGCGGGCACACGCGGTCTTCCGGTAGTCTTCCCGGTACATCCGCGCACAGAGAAGACCTTGCACACGCTTGCGGATCTGCCGGCGAATCTTCGTCTCGTGGACCCGCAGCCGTATCTCGAATTCAATTATCTGGTTCGGCACGCCAAGGCGGTGATCACGGATTCAGGCGGGATCACGGAGGAGGCCACGGTGATGGGCGTGCCCTGCATGACGTTGCGAGACACCACCGAGCGACCAGAGACGGTGAGTATCGGAACCAACGTCCTGGTCGGTACGGACCCTGGGCAGTTGGCACCAGTGTGCGATCGACTGTTCGCGGGTGAGTGGCAGAAGGGCGGCATCCCGGAGCTTTGGGATGGGTATGCTGGCGAGCGGATCGTAGCGGCATTGGAGCAGTTGTTGACCAAGAGGAACGTGGGCGATTGAAATCACCTCGGTGGCGGGCCATCGTAGGGGCTGTTGGTGGGCGATCATCGGAGATGGGTACGGGTGACGGATTCCCTGGGGGTTGGAGAGCAGGCCTTGATGTGGGGTGTCGTGAAGCCGATCGTTGCGACCCTGTCCATGCCGCTGGCGCTCGCGACGCTGCTGGTCTGGTCGGCTGGTGGGGTTTGGCTGCTGGGCCGACGCCGTCTGGGGCGAATCCTGGTGACGTTAGGCTTGCTCCTGGTCTTCGTTTGCTCCTGGACGCCGGTGGCGAATCGGCTCCTGAAACCGTTGGAATGGAGCTATCCGCCGGTATGGGATCCGCGGGCTTACCCGGACGTGGCGGCGGTGGCGGTGCTCGGTGGCGGTTGGAGCTCCGATCTGGTGGCCCCGGCTTCGATTCGACTGAGTGAAGCTTCGTCATTGCGCCTGCTGGAGGGGTTGCGGCTGATCGAGGCCCTACCGGAGGCCCGGTTGCTGGTGAGTGGGGCGAGCCGCGACCCGACCCGATTACCGGTGGCGCTGGGGTACGCGGAGGCGGCGCGGGCACTAGGGGTGGATGCCGAGCGCATCCTGGTGCTCGACACGCCGGTGGACACGGCGCAGGAGGCGTACGCGGTGCGGAAGGTGCTCGGAAAGGGGGGGCGTCTGTTCTTGGTGACGTCCGCTTCGCACATGCGCCGGGCGGTGCGGCACTTCGAGCTGGCTGGGTTGGAGCCGATCCCGGCGCCGACGGGGTTCAACACAGGTGGCGTGCGGCGCCACACCCTGTCGTATTGGCTACCTTCGGCTGGGAGCCTGCGCAAGACCGAGCGGGCAATTTACGAGTATCTGGGCCTGCTGGCGCTGGAAGTGAAGCTGGACTATCGCGGCCACCCGTAGGGGCGGGGTAGTTGCGTCGCGGCCGAAGGCCGCTCCCAGTGCGCCCGTGGCGTGTTAGGAGGCGGCCTTCTCGGCGACACCGCCACGGGGTCGACCGGCACGGGATGGGGGGCGGTCTGACTTTTCTGGGATTCGAGGCGTTGCTGTGATTGACAGCGGGGCAGTGCCCCAATCGAGAGGATCAATGCTAGCGTGAACCCTTGACAGGGCTGGACACACTTCGATTTGCACAGCCTACGGATTGGGGCACTACCCTATTCGAGACAGAGCAATGAGGTACACGGAATGGCATTGAATATACTTGAGTTGATCGGGCGCTCGGAGCCGTTGTTTGCGGCCGACATTGCCCGTTTTGAGGTTGAGCTCTCGGCGCTGGTGCGGGACGGCCGGTTCCTGGTGATCGGCGGTGCCGGTTCCATCGGACAGGCGGTGGTGCGCGAGATCTTCCGCCGCGGGCCGAAGGTGCTGCACGTGGTCGACATCAGCGAGAACAATATGGTTGAGCTGGTGCGCGATCTGCGCAGCAGCCTGGGCTATATCGAGGGGGATTTCCGCACCTTCGCGATCGACTGCGGCTCGGTTGAATTCGATGCGCTGATGCGCTGGAGCGGGGGCTACGATTACCTTTTGAACCTCTCGGCGCTCAAGCATGTGCGCAGCGAGAAAGACCCGTTCACACTGATGCGCATGGTCGACGTGAACGTTCTGAATACCCACCGCACGCTGGGCTGGGCGTGGGAGCAGGGGGTGCGGAAGTATTTCTGCGTATCCACCGACAAGGCGGCGAACCCGGTGAACATGATGGGCGCGAGCAAGCGAATCATGGAGCTATTCCTGATGCGCGCGAGCCTTCACACCCCGATCTCCACCGCGCGCTTCGCTAACGTGGCGTTCTCCGATGGCAGCCTGTTGCACGGCTTCAACCAGCGTCTAATGAAACGCCAACCGCTGGCGGCACCGCGCGACGTGCGCCGTTATTTCTTAACCCCGCAGGAGTCCGGCGAGCTTTGCCTGATGTCGTGCCTGCTGGGGGATAACCGCGACATCTTCTTCCCCAAGCTCTCCGAGGAGCAGCACTTGAGCACTTTTGACGCCATCACGGTCCGGTATCTCGCCGCGCAGGGCTACGAGGCAGTGCCCTGTGGGAGCGAGGAGGAGGCGCGCGCTCGGGTCGAGGAGCTGATCCCCCGCCGCCAATGGCCCTGCTACTTCGCCGCCAGTGACACGACGGGCGAGAAGGACTGTGAGGAGTTCTTCACCGAGCACGAGGTGCTGGACAGGGACCGCTTCGCGCGTATCGGGGTGATCAAGAACGAGCCGATCTTCGACGCCGAGCGGCTCGATCGGTTCGTCGCGCGTATCGCAGAGCTGAAGACCGCCGGGCGATGGGACAAGCCGGATCTGATCGCGCTGTTTTACACGATGATCCCAGACTTTGCCCACCAGGAGACGGGAAAGTATCTCGATGCCCGGATGTAGCGCGAGCGGGCCGCCCGCTGTTGAGATTCCCGATGGCCTGGGCCTTGATGAATCCGGACGTCGGGGGTTCCCGGCGGGGAACGATGGCGCTGCTGGAGCGAGCGATCGAGGCCAATCCGGATGCCCGGAGCCCGGAGCTACGCTTGATCTTGGGTCATCACCGGAATGCCAGCAGGGCGATGTGGAGGGCGCCCTGGAGCTGTTTCCCCGCGGAAGGCACGGCAGGACACCGCCTACTTTCAGCCAGTCGATGGCATTCTCGGACTTCCTCTGGATCTTGCGGGACTCTGGTCCACCCTGACGGGTGCGGTGGACTGGCGCGGGCATACGCGCTTGCGCGGACGCGTGTTTCTGCTGGATATGATATGTTGGCGGTGGAGTCGGCCTGGCTGGGGACAAATCTCGCCCAGTTCGACGGGCTGCCGACGGGGAGCGAAGTGTGGCGAGTCGGTTCTCCGGTGACTGCCCCGACCTTGCTCAACTCGCTCCCGACGACCGGTTCTGAGTGACCGGTTCAAGTGAATTGTTAACCTAAAGTGCCGGTCGGCACCACCTCGATCCAGATACATGTACGAAGCGTTCTACCGCCTCAACGAAAGGCCCTTCTCGATCCAGCCGGACCCGTCCTACCTTTATTTCGGGCAGCAGCATCGGCTCGCCTACACCGCGCTGGAGTACGGGGTGGCGCACCGGGCGGGCTTTACGGTGATCACCGGGGAGGTGGGCTGCGGGAAGACCACGTTGATCCGGCACATGCTGGGCAAGCTGGGCAGGGACGTGACCGTGGGCCTAATCTCCAACACCCGCCAGGACATCGGGGAGCTGCTCGAATGGGTGTTGCTGTCGTTCGATCAGCCTTACGACGCGACCAAAAAGGTGGCACTGTTCGATCAGCTGCAGCGTTTCCTCATCACCGAACACCGGGAGAAGCGGCGCACGATCCTGATCATCGACGAGGCGCAGAACTTGGACAGCACGACGCTCGAGAACCTGCGCATGCTCTCCAACATCAACGTCGACAAGCATCAGCTTCTGCAGATGGTGCTGGTCGGTCAGCCGCAGCTTCAGGAGCTACTGTGCCGCCCCGAGCTGCAACAGTTTGCGCAGCGAGTGGCTGCGGATTTCCACATTGCGCCCCTGGTGCTCGACGAGGTGCCGGCCTACGTGACGCACCGGCTCTGGGTCGCCGGACGCCAAGCGACGCTCTTCGACAGCGCAGCCCTGGCACTGATCGCGCAGCGCAGTGGCGGACGGCCGCGCAAGATTAATATCCTCTGTGACCGGGCGCTGGTGTACGGCTATTCGAGGCAGGCAGACATCATCACCGCAGACGTGGTGGACGAGATGCTTCAGGACATGGCCAACTTCGGGGTGTTTGGCGGGGGTTAGGCCGATTCGGTTGCGGAGGCGCCTGTCTTGCTGCCGCCAGTGCCAGACGCCAACCCCGGCAGTCCGGACCCGATCTAACCCCCAAGCTTGGCTCCAGGCTGAAGTTCGACCTCTCGGACGCTCGCGCCCTGTTTCCCAACTCCTCCCGTAAAAAGAATGCACCCCCTCCGAGAAGTCGTTTCCCAAGGAGGCGCCCTGGCCGCGAGTCTGGGCTTTGCGAATGCAGGCTCGCGGTGCAGGCTCGCGGCGCATGCAAGGGCGATTTTACACGATAAAGATACGATAAGAAGCCGCTCTTAGGCGATTGCCGGAAAAGCTCATACCAGATGGCGCCGGATCGAGGTTCGCCTTCAAGGAACGCCCGCGCATCCACGATCAAGCTCCAGCTCCGCGACTCCCGCTGGCTCAATTCCCGAGGATGGTGTGTGCCAATCCGGAACGATCTTCTGAAGCACGTCCGCCGCACTGCGCTCATCTTGCGCCGCTAAGGCTTGGCGCAAATCGCACAACGCCGATTCCAGCCGATCCGGAGTCAGCGTCTTGGCGCGATGAGCAATCTGGATACGCGGATGGGGCGTATCCGCAAGGTGCTCGCCCGGATAGAAAAGCTCCTCGAACAGCTTTTCACCTGGGCGAAGGCCCGTGTATTCGATCTGGATATCGCGTCCTAGCTCCCGACCCGACAAGCGGATCATCTGCTCGGCCAGATAGCGGATCTTAATAGGCTGACCCATATCCAGAACAAAGGTCTCTCCGCCTTGGCCGATCACCGCAGCCTGCATGATGAGCTGACAGGCCTCCGGAATGGTCATGAAAAAGCGCTCAATGTCAGGGTGCGTCACCGTGACGGGTCCACCACGCTCGATCTGCTGCTGGAAGCGCGGGACGACGCTCCCGGCCGACCCCAGAACATTGCCGAAACGCACGGTCATGAAACGGCAGTGCGAGCGCGTCTGAATGCCCTGACAGACCAATTCCGCGAAGCGCTTGCTCGCCCCCATCAGATTAGACGGGTTGACGGCCTTGTCAGTCGAGATCAGCACGAATCGCTCGCAGCCCCAAGTGTCGGCGGCCGAGGCGACCACCAGGGTGCCGATGACATTGTTTTGGAGCGCCGCAAGGCCCTGGTCCTCCAGCATCGGCACATGCTTATAGGCGGCAGCATGAAAGACCACGTCGGGCCGCAGACGCGCGAAAAGGTCGTCGACAACGCCGGCGTTGGTGACGTCGGCCAGATGACGGCTGAGCGACGGCGGATTGGCGCCTTCCTTCAGCTCGGTCTCGATCCGGTAGAGGTTGTACTCGGCGTGATCGAGCAGGATGAGCCGCCGAGGACGACAGCGGCACAATTGTCGGCACAACTCCGAGCCGATCGAGCCACCCGCTCCGCTGACCAGAACCACCCGATCCTCGAGTCCGTGCTGTATGCCCTCCCAATCCAGCGTGACCTGATCGCGCCCCAGCAGATCCTCGATCGAAACCGGGCGCAGCTGATTGACGGCCACTCGACCGGCCATTACCTCCCGCGTTTGAGGCACCGTCCGAAAGGGACGACCGGCGGTCTCGCAGAGCTCGACCAGCCGTCGCATCTGCGGCGCCGAGGCGCTTGGAACCGCCAACAGGATCAGATCGATGCCATAGCGCTCGGCAAGTCGCGGTACATCGGCTGTCGTTCCGCGCACTGGAATGCCATGCATCATGCCGCCCTGCCGACGTGGCTTGTCGTCCACGAAGGCGACGGGCACATAGCCGCAATGGCGGTCACGCAGCAGATCCCGAGCCAGCATCTCGCCCGCGCGTCCGGCGCCGACGATCAAGACGCGCGCTCCAGCGCTGAAATCCAAGCGTCGATCCTTCAGCCAGCGATAGAGCAGCCGCGGGCCGGCAAGCAGCAGGAACTGGAAGATGACGAAAAGCACCGGCAACGACCTCGGGATAAAGGTCATCCGGTTGAGCGCGAAGAGCAGAAACAAGAGCAGCGTGGTGCCGACCAGTACCGCACGCGCGATTTGAGCCAGATCATTCAGCGACGCAAAGCGCCAAACGCCGCGATAGAGTCCGAACAACCAATAGACTGACCCAACGACCAAAACCACCAAGGGCAGCATATCGACGGCTTCATCAATGAATTCCGGCGGCACGTACGCCAGATTGAAGCGCATCCAATAGGCCAACCCCCAAGCGGCTGGGATCATCAGCATGTCATGGAGGAACACCAGCAGGCGCGCGCCAATGCGTTGAAACCAAGCCTTCACTGATGGCTCAATCTTTGATCGCTGTTTGCAGGCCTTCTCGCGATAGCATCTATTATGTCGCGAAAAGTCCGGCATTTTGCGCCATGGAGTCCGTCGGCTGATGCCGACTGTCGCGCGGCGCAACGAGAGCGTCGGAAAACAGCGAGGCGCCGTAGCAAGGTGCCACGAGAAATTCTGAGGGTTTCCAACGCTCTTTGGTCATGATATGGACAGTCGACCAGGGATTGGCCCGTGCGATCTAGAATCTTCAAGCAAGGCAACGGGGATGGCTGACAGATCCGCGCCGCTTGGCGGGCAGAGCGTCATAAACGGCTCAAGGAGTGGCATGATAACGAGCTTCACGTCGTTTTTCTTACACCACTTGCGCAAACGCAGATACTTGTAGCGATCCGGCTCGAACGTCATCCAGAGCTGGCTCACTTGGTGGACCGCATGCACCGTGTCCAGGTCTCGCTCGGATCCCAGGGCCTGATAACCGCCGACACGTCGTCCAGCGAGATCGCCAGGATTGTCGTCGAGAAAGCCGGCCACAGCAACGCCGCCGAAACCTTGGCTTAGGAGATTCGCAAGGGCCACGCCGCGGCGCCCCGCCCCGTAGATGACGATCACCGATTGCTCATCGATTTCTCGATGACTATCCCCATGCGGGTCCGCCACGAGTCTCGTGCGCTCGCGGTGCAGGATGCGCTCCGCGCCCATCATGATCAGGGTTAAAACGGTCGCGATGAACCCGACTTCAAACGAAGCGCTGCGATCCTCGACGACCAGGAGAACGAGATAGGCCAAGGCCCAGCCGACGGCTCCGGAGACCGCCAAGCGGATGGCGTCGACCGAGCAAAAGTGGCGCAAGATTCCGCGATAGCTGCCGCCCAACGCCATGGCCGACAGCACGATCAGTGGAATGAGCCAAGTTCCGCTCAAATAGACGTCCCAATGTCGACCAGCTGGAAGCCCCTCGAAGCGCAGCAGGTTGGCACCCAGCCAAGCCACCTCAATGATGATGAGGTCGGTCAGCAGCACCTTACTGCGATGCCGTACCAGACGCTTCCAATCCACTGTGCCTAAGAGGCTGGTCCACAAGCCGCGCAGGATCCAAAGTAAATCCGTCCATAACGTGGCCTTGGAGAAATACTCGAGATCGTTGCGAGCCTTGCGCGGAAAGAGCTGCTCCCGGTAGAAAGTTTCCGGGTTCTGATCCGGCGGATAAAGGTGCGATTCGTTGCGAAAAGCGACCTGATTTGGGCCGAAGATGCCGGGCAAGTAATCGTGAACGTGTGCGAACTCGCCGACGAAGAGATCCTTGAAGTTGAGCGTCTCCGGGCGCGGTCCGACGAATGACATCTCGCCGACTAGGATGTTCCACAACTGTGGCAGCTCATCGAGCTTGGTACGCTCCAGAAACCGCCCCAGACGGGTCATGCGTGCGTCGGCGACCACCGTCACGGCAGCACCCTTAGTCCCCCAGTTGTCCGGAAACTTGCGGAACTTGTGCATGCGGAACACGCGCCCGTGCAGCCCCAGACGCCGCTGGGAAAAAATCGCCTTGCCGGGCGAGTCCAGCCGGACCAGCAGTGCGATCACCGCCATGAAAGGGGCGCCGACAATCAAGCCCAGCAGGGCCAGTACGACATCCATGACACGCTTGGCCGATTGATCCATATCAACGCCCCTCCATTGGTAGCGCACCGCGCTCGGCCAGCTCTTGCGCCAGTATGAAGTCCTCCGGTCGACCGATATCCATAAATTGCCCGACGTGCCGATAGACCCGCGCTTCCCGCTTATCATCCAGCATGCGGTACATCAGGTCGTCGAAGCCATAGGGTACCCCGCGCGGGATCAGATCCAGGATGCTCGGCTCCATACAGTACACACCCATGTTCGCCGAATAGCTCAGCGTCGGCTTCTCGCGGAACTCCAGCACGCGGCCGTCCTTCTCGTATTCGAAGACACCCATGTTGACCGGAACCGGTGTTTCGATGACCGCGATCGTCAGCTCGTCACCGTGCTCACGGTGAAAGCGCCGCAGTGCGCGCACGTCCAGATCGGTGATCAGATCGCCATTGAGCACCAGGAAGGTCTCGTCGAGCTGATCGCGCAAGAGATCCAGCGCGCCGACCGTTCCGAGCGGTTCTTTTTCCTCGGTGTATTGGATGCGCATGTCCCAACGGCTGCCGTCCCCGCATAGCACTCGGAGCAGATGGCCTAGGTAGCCCGTGGTCACATGGACCTCGTGCACCCCATTGCGCCGCAGCCACCGTAACAGCATTTCGATGACTGGCCGCTCGCCGACCGGCATCATGGGCTTGGGAAGGATAAGTGTATAGGGCTTGAGTCGCGTGCCGCGTCCACCTGCTTGAATAACTGCTTTCATATCTACTCCCTCGAGATCCTGATCCGCATTCGTCGCCTCATACGAGGCTTGAGTGACCCCTATCGCCTCGTTGTCGGCGAAGGCGCCATGGGCGGCACACTAGAGGGAATCTTTACCAGCCGCGCCTCGATCCAGGTACTGTTCGGCAGATCGGCGCGCTGGCAGCCGCGGTAGGGAGCCAACTCATGCATGGGCGTCCAAAGCGGCCGCGTCATCACACCCCGCGCGTTGGTATATTCCAGGACAACATCCCGCTCCTCCGCGTCGTGGGCTAGAAAGGCGTTCAGCCAGTAATTCGAAACCGCCCCCTCGGGCTCCCGCACGAAGGCGCGATCGGTCGTCGCGAGCCAGCTTGCATAGTGATCGGCCAGCTCCCGCTTGCGCACAACGTAATCGGTCAATGCCTCCATCTGCGCGCACCCGAGCGCGGCATTGAGGGCCGGCAGGCGATAGTTGAAACCGACCTCGTCATGCAGGAAACGGTACGGATGCGGCTGTTTGGCGGTGGTCGTCAAATGACGTGCGCGTCGGGCGAGCGCCTCATCATCGGTCAGGATCATCCCGCCGCCGCCGGTCGTGATGATCTTGTTACCGTTGAAGCTGAGCGCGGCCACCTGTCCGTAGCGGCCCGTATGCCGGTCTTGGTAAAAGCTTCCCAGCGATTCGGCCGCGTCTTCGACCAGCACAAGATTCCACTGCGCACACACCGCCGCGATCCGGTCGACCCGCGCCGGATGCCCGCACGTGTGCATGGGCACACAGGCGCGGATCACACGCCCCGTGTCGCGATTCCAGCAGAGTCCATCGTCTCGGATCTCGGCATGTCTCTCGAGAAAAGCGGCCAGGCTGTCCGGCGACAAGCCGAGCGTCTCGCGCTCGATATCCACGAAGACCGGATGGGCCCCGCAGTAATGGATGGCGTTGCAGGTTGCGACGAAGGTGATCGACTGGGTGATGACCTCCTCGTTCGCGCGCACACCAGCCAGCAAGAGCGCTACATGCAGCGCCGCGGTCCCATTGACAGTCGCGACCGCAAAGCGCGATCCGGTGAAGTCGCACAGCGCCGCCTCGAAGTCGTCCACATGACGCCCCACCGAGGACACGAAGCCGCTTTCCAATGCCGCTAGAACGTGCTCGCTGTCTCGATGCCCGAAACTTGGCGCGTGTAAAGGAATGAATGCGTCCGTTTCGTAAAGTGTACGGATCGCATGAATCAATCCCTGAGCGAAACGTTCACTCTCCTGAGTCATGATGGCTTCCGATCTGTCGGCGATCCGAAGTTGCAGAAACGGCCGATTGGTAGTCATTCGGCCCTATATCTTGTCGTCGAGATAGCGGCCAGTGTCTTTGTGCACGAGATCCGTCAGTATGGCATGAAATAGTTCAACGAGCGCGTCGCGGCCTCAAACAGGGTAATCGCATCAAAATATTAGCGAATACTACTGGATAATATTGATGCTGTCGGTAACGCTTGGCGACCGTTTTTCTGCTGGTTAGCTACCACCGATGCCTGAACTGACCCTGGACTGCTCGCTGATCACCCATTTTGGGGTAGGCTCAACAGTGACACTGGTGGCGAATTCATTTTCGTGCTCAAACGGCTGTCGTTGAAGCATTTCTGCGGGTTGCGCGGTCCACGGTCTCATGCCTGCCAGAGGGCTGACCGCCATCGCTTCGGAGACGACCCATGTCACTGCAACTGCGCACCGCCTTTGAGATTCCGCCCGAGACCCGTGGCGTCGCGCGTGCGGCGTTTCCGCACGGCACCCGGTGCTTACAGCTTTCCGAGCACTTTGGAGCGCTCGATGGCGATGAGCGCTTTGCCGATCTCTTCCCGCGCCGCGGTCAACCCGCCAGCGTGCGATTTTTTCCGTTTCGTGAGCTGACCTGCTCCAGGACAGGAGACACGGCTTAGGCAGACCGTGTCTCCTCTCAGGGGATAGTTTTTTTCGAGAACTTCAAGATAAACGTATAACCGGATCGCTCGGACTCGGCTGTGTCTTTTACGATTTCAATCGCGGTACGTTCGGTTTCTGCTGTAACAGTCTTGGTGTTGGAGACGCTGTTGCTGCCTTGGCGTAGCTCATAGCGAATGGTGTAGCGTTGATCGGCCCATGCCGTCGATCCGATGGTTGCCAAGATCGACAAGGCTAGCGCTAGTGCACAGATAGCACGCCTCATGTTCGACATATCCTGGGTTCGTTAATCGAACACTGCATGTCTACGCGACTACTTCCAGGCACACACACTGGCCTGGGAGTTTGTCCAGCATGCCCCCTCACGGATCAACTTACCAAGGTCTGAATGGGCGTGTGAGGCATAGGCTTCCTCGTTCCAGAAGCCAAAAGCGACTCCGGGTTTCTCGGCCTGGATCATCGCAAAATAGGCTGGTGTGTAGACCTGGAAGCTCCCATCCGGCTCCATGGATCCCGTACAAGGACCATTGATGTAGCGCTGCCCCCTGACCTCCAAGCGACAACGGCTAAACGCCTTGGGCTCAGGATCCGCTACGGCGACATACAGTGCGTCCAGGCGCTCACGGTAGATCCTCACCAGACACGGGCGATCCTGGCACTGATTGGGCTTGGCGAAGCTCGCCTTTGAGCGCTTCGGTCGCCTCCTCAACCAGCGCCTGGAGCGCGTCTTCAGAAAGATCGGCAAACTGTGCGCGCGCCTCGTTGATGGTCTGATCGAGGACACGCCATTTGACCGCTTCCTCCACAAACAGCGACAGGTCACCTTTTTTTAGGCCGCGCTGAGCAAGAAAGGTGCGCAGCGCCACGTCCGTTTCCTTCGAGACGGTGACGGTCCAGCGGGTCTTGGTGGGATCGGGTATGGGAACCTCATTAACAGGGCTAAGCCGCTAAGCCGTTGTCATTTTCAGCGCTTAGAAGCGCTAGATGCTTAGGTGCTTAAGCGCAATGCATGGGTGATGCGTGAGGATGATAAAGGACGTTATCATGTAGGACAAGGGTGGGCAGGGGGGCATTGCGTAGTGCAATCATAGGTGCCAAAAGAATTGTATTTCCAAATATCGATCTTTAGGATTGCGCAGATGTCAATCGAGCGCGCTGCGTCGATTGACATCTGCGCTGTGGCTCCGGCTTAGGTGACGTGGCGCAACTGCAGGTCGACGTGCAGACTCGCCGAGGCCGCTATGTTGACCAGGGTGTCCAGGCTGAACAGATTGATCTTGCCCCGCAACAGATCGGAGATCCGTGGTTGGGTGACCCCTAACTGTTCGGCCGCTTGCGCTTGGGTAAGGCCCGCCTGGGTCAGGTGCTCTTTCAGCGCCCGCATGAGGGCGGCGCGCAGGCGCAGGTTTTCGGCATCTTGAGGCGTGTCCTCTGGAGCCTCCCGGACACTGGCAAAATGGTCGTGACTCATGGGGTTTCAGTCGTGCGCAGTCCCTATGCTGGACCTGGTCGAGCTGATACCCCGCTTCGCGGCGCGGCGTGCCTGGGAAGGCGCGCAAGATGCGCAGATCATCGAGCGCACTCCCACAGAACGCGATCGGTTTGGGTGCAGACAGGAGTCAATATAGACAGAATTTTGTATACAGGGGCAAGGCGCACGCATGGCGCATTGCGCCCTACCTTCTAGGCACACACATCCGGGCAACACCCCCCCGGAGGCCGCGCCTTGCCTCCGGGAAGACGCTAAGCCGCTTAGCGGAGACCAGACATGAATCAGCGCCTCAACACGTTCAATCCGAGCGCCATGCAGCTGCCGGCGCTCTTCGTGCGCACGCCAGAGGCCGGCAAGCGCTCCATCGCGTTCTTCACGGCCAATATCCGCAATGCCAATACCCGACGCGCCTACGCGCGGGCGACGCTCGACTTTGCCAACTGGTGCGAGCTGGTGGGACTCAGCGCGCTCGCAGACATCGAGCCGGTGCATGTGGCAGCCTATATCGAGACGCTGCAGACACGCCTGGCGCCACCCTCAGTCAAGCAGCACTTGGCGGCGCTGCGCATGCTGTTTGATTGGCTGGTGGTCGGTCAGCAGCTGGCGGTCAATCCGGCCGCTGCGGTACGCGGTCCCAAGCACAGCGCCAAGAAAGGCAAGACGCCGGTGTTGAGCGCCGAGGAAGCGCGCATGCTGCTCGATTCGATCGACACCAGCACGCCGATCGGGCTGCGCGACCATGCCCTCATCAGCCTGATGGTCTATACCTTTGCCCGCGTCGGAGCAGTGCTCAAGATGCGGGTTGAGGATGTCTACATTCAGGGCCGACGCACGTGGGTGCGATTGCACGAGAAAGGCGGAAAGCGCCACGAGATGCCTTGCCATCACAATCTCGAGGCGGCGCTCGAGCGCTATCTTGAGGTCACGGGGCTGCATGCTCAGGCCAAGACCGCGCTCTTTCCCACGGCACCGGGCACAAGCGGTCAGCTCACGAATCGCCCGCTGCAGCAGCATGAGGTCTATCGCATGATCCGCCGGCGGGTACGCGCCGCTGGCATCGGCACGCGCGCCGGCTGTCACACCTTTCGCGCGACCGGGATTACCGAGTATCTCAGAAATGGCGGCAAACTCGAGGTGGCCCAGCAGATGGCCAATCATGAGAGCGCGCGCACCACCGGGCTCTATGATCGGCGCACTGATCAGGTCAAGCTCGATGAGGTCGAGCGGATCGTCATTTGAGGCCGCGCGCGTGCAGCGCGCATGGAATTACCGCTTTTGAAGACACGCGGGAGCGTACACATTTCCTTCGAGTGGCTGTATATCTAGCACACACATCGCGCTTTCAGAGCTCCACTGGTCCCTGTTTGAGTTTCTCCGCCATCAGCGTCTCCACCTCCGCCAGACAGTTTTTCAGTGCGGCCTCGAAGCGGCTGGGCAACGTTTTTTGCTCACCTCAGCCCTCCTTCGACTAGGTTGTGCATTGGCTGAAGCCCTGGCAGTCAGGAGATGATCAGCGACTGCGCTTCGATAGTTTTGTATAAAGCACAATAGCTTACCTAGCTAACTAAAGTTAAGTAGGTTAATTAGCTTAAATAAGCTTAATAGCTTTACGAGCTTACGTAAATAACGTAGCTTAAGTTTTTTTATGGAAGCCATACCACTTATTGGAGGAGATGCAATGATCGTCATGATCGGAGGAGTTAAGGGCGGCACCGGTAAAAGCACGCTCGCCACCAACCTCGCCGCCTATCTTGCCAACCAGGGGGCCGACGTTCTGCTGCTCGACGTCGATCCGCAGGCATCGGCCTACAAATGGACAATGCGCCGCCAGCAACGGCATTCGCACGCGCCAACGGTCAACACCGCCCAGGCGAGTGGGCGGGTCTTCGATGTGGTGCGCGACGTCGCCAAGCGCTACGAGCACATCGTAATCGACTCCGGCGGTCACGCCAGCGACTCGATGAAAAGCGCGATGCTCAGTGCGCAGAAGCTCTATGTCCCACTGCGACCATCACAGGCCGACCTTGAAACGGTCGGCGAGATCGTCGGGATGATTGCCGATGTGCGTGCGCTCAATCCTACTCTTGAAGCCTTCTCCCTGATTTCCCTGGCATCCACCAACCCCGTTGTTCTTGAGGCGCAGGAGGCGCGCGCGTCACTCCAGGAGGTGCCGGGGCTGGTCCTGTCGGATCAGATCATTCGCGACCGCAAGGTCTATCGCGATGCCTTCTTCGAGGGCGTGGGCGTCGTCGAGATGACACACAACAAAGCGACACCCGAAGTGCAGCTACTGGCACAGGAGATTTTCAATGGCTAAGGTCCGCACGTTCGACATCGGCATCACCGGGCAGGAAGCCGACAGACCCGCGCTACGCGAGAACGCCGTCGCTGACATTGCGCCGGAAGCCGCCGAGCGCATCGCCGCGAGCGCGCCGGTCAGGATTATGCCGAGTTCCGCTTCCAGCTCGGCCACCGGTGCGGGTAATCCCCGCAAGCGGCGTTACCGCCAGAAGACTTACAGCATGCTCCAAGAGGACATCGACCTGATCGAGAGTCTGGTTGCGGAAATCCGCCAGGGTGGGCTGTACGAGCGCGGACGCAGCGACATCGTCAGGGCAGGGGTTCTGTTGCTGAAAAATCTACCGCTGCAAGACAAGCTCAAGGCGGTGGAAGCGGTGGAAAACCTGAAAGCTCAAATAAACTAAATAGCCTATTTAAGCCATTTAAGCTATTGAGCTTATGTTTTATCGTGTTTCCGAAACTCGACGACTTCACCAGGATCGCGCTTGACGGGTGAGTCGATTCGCTGAACACGAAACATAATGTCTCAAAGAGAAGGTGAGAGCATGGCGAAACAACTGACAGGCAAGCCACCAGTGAAGGCGCTTCGTAGCATCCAGTACGATTTGTTCACCACCTTTTTTGGCGAGACGGCCGAGCTTTCAAACACCATCGAACTATGGGATGCCGTCCCCAAATACGCAGTCTCACCACGCACCCAGAACACCCTGCGCAGCGCTGACAAGCGCCTGTCTGTGCGTGAATACAGCTTCACTTATACCTCACGCCGTGACAGGCAGCGTGTCGAGAGCGCCTGCCGCGTCGCCATCCAGCCCGCCTCAATCAAGATCAAGGACGAGGGCTATGTCGATTTTTATCCCAGCACCGATGAGGAGCTGGTCGAGGAAGTCATCCGCAAAATATTTGCCGACCAGCAATGCGGCCTGCACGATCCCAACAACACTGAAAGCTGGGTGCGGTTTTCCGTGCAAATGATCCGCAAAGAACTCAAGACTCGGGGCAAAACCCGCAGTTTCGACGAGATCAAGCGTTCTATCGAAATCCTCTCCAAAACCCACGTCTCCCTCTTCGTTGACGACACCGACGATCCAGTCTACTCAGCCCCGATCCTGTCCGACGTCACCCGCGTGACGCGTCAGAAATATCTCGAAGACACCTCTATGACCTGGGTGGCCCGTCTGCCCGCGCTGATTTCCAAGAGCGTTAATGAGCTGACCTATCGCCAGTTCAACTACGGCGTCCTGATGACGCTGTCCTCGCAGCTTGCGCGTTGGCTGCACAAGCGCCTGTCACACAACTACACCAACGCGAGCCACTTCGACTCCTACCAGACGCTCTACAGCTCCATTCGGCGCGACAGTGGCCTACTGACCTACTCGCGCACCAATGACAACGTGAAGGCCCTGGAGAGCACCTTTGAAGAGCTGCGCGAGCGCCACGTCCTCAATAGCTGGGAACGCGTCGAAGAGCGCAGGGAAGGGCGCAGGATCGTCGATCTGAAGTACCGCCTGAACGCGCATTCAAACCTCATCAAGGACATCAAAGCGGCCAATGCCCGGCTCAAGGATTCGCGCACGGTCCTGTCCTCTCTATCTGTGGATAAGCTGCTCTCATGTGGTAGGTAGACGCCGCAATAGGTGGTAGGTAGACGCCGCAATAGGGTTTTTAGGATGGATTCCGGAAAGATTTCGGGGCCTAAACCGACTGGAAAGTGGTAGGTAGACGCCGCAATAGGCGGAAAAAGTGGTAGGTAGACGCCGCAATAAGGACCAAGGTGGTAGGTAGACGCCGCAATAGACTTTCATTATCCTATTGTATAAATTGACTTTTTTTAGACTTTTTGCATCCTTATCCTTTCCTTTTCTTATCCTTTATATATCCTCTCTTATCCGTCCATGGGACAAGGACGCGTGTGCCCCCCAACATGCCAAAATCTCGCTGACCGCCAAACCATCCTTAGTAAGCTTTGGCAGGCTTGCCATCACTCACGCCTACACGCCACCCTTCGCCATCCTGGTTTTGCCCCGTTTACGAAGGAGTTCTAACTGTAGCAACCTGTAAAATTCGGCAGCCTAGTCTGCAAACATTTGAACGGCAGCAACCAACCGACTACGTATGGAGAGCCAACAAGCCAACGTGTACAACTGCTCTGTAAATTACTGCGGACTTGCGGGATGAAATCGTACAAGCTCCGGCATCTAGTTATACTGGTTCTGCTTTGACGCCTTTGAGTGGTCGAGGCCACTTTCGCCAGACATCACCAGGTGGCTCTTTGCCATAACAACGATAAACGCTGGATCCAGACAAGCGAAACTTGGTCTAAAGGGAAAAGCTCTCAAGTAAATTTCTATGGTAGTTTCCAGCGATCGCATCACATGGCCTCGCTGCTGTGAAACTCCACGCAAGCCGACTAACTGCCTCGCCCAGCTAGCCACAAGCGGGCGCGCAACCCCAGGCTAGTACTGACTCCGATGGTGGCATAATCGATCCGACCGGCAGGGTCGAGGACGAAGGTGGCCGGAACGCCCCGCACGCCCCAGCCAGTGGCGATGCGACCTATGGGATCGGCGATGACTGGAAACTCAAGCCCCGCCTCTCGCATGAAGCGCCGCAGCTCCTCCTGATTGCCAGATTGCATCGCTAGGGTGACCACCGCGTGGTCCTCGGCGATTGCATCAATGACGCCGTCCATCAGCGTGCAGATGGGACACCAGGTCGCCCAGAAGTGCACCAGCACTGGTTTGCCGCGAAGATCCCTGATGTCGAGGCGCTCTCCCTCAAGCGTCATCTCAGCGAGTGGCGGCGCCTCGCCGGCAACCATTAGCCTAGGCTTCCACCAGTGGACGACGTTGGAGACAAGGAGGATGAGGGCGATGTTAATCAACCAGCCGCGCAAGCGCTTGGAGCGACGCAGCGACGGTGCTGGCTTTTTCTGAGTGTTGGACATCGAGCACTTCCTGGGCACGTGATGTTGGTGTGAATTAACCGATCAACACGTGGTCGCTACACTTAACTAACACTCCGCTTATTGGTCGCACGCTGCTGGACGCAAAGCAGTCGGGCAATGATCCGTTCATCGCCATCGAGGCTATCATTCTTTGGGACACCTTCAGCGAGAGTGTCGCCGAAGCCGAGAAACTGAACCGGTCGAAAACTTCGATTATCTGGCCGTTGCCGCAGACTACTTCAACCAGCTCCGGCGCTACATGAGGTTCTCTCGGTTTTTCGTCTTCCAAGGGCAGGGTTCATACGACCTGCTGCTCTCCCTGTTGAGGGTTGATCCAGCCCTTGAGAAACTGCACCGTGGAAGTGTACCCGAGTGTGGAGTGTAGGCTTTTGCGGTTGTAGAAGACCTTAATGTATTCGACGGCATTGGCCTTCATGGCCTCTCGAGTGGCGAAGCGCTCCCGAAGATCCGCTCGTTCTTGAAGCTGTTGAACCAGCTCTCGGTCGGGGCTTGTCCCAGCAGTTTCCCTTGCGGCTCATCGAGCAAATCATGGCGTACTCGGCAAGCTTGCCCTGGAACGCATGGCTGCTGTGTCTCCGTCAGTCCTCGACAATCGGCTACGCCGTACCCTGCCAGGCCCGGTAACCGCCGACACTCACGTCGAGGACATTGCACAGTGCGTTTAGGGCGAAACCCGCGCGGTGCGCATCGATCTAGGCGTACTTCACAGCGCATCCCGCGCGAAGTACGCCGTCGCTTTTTTTAAGATGTCGACCTCGCGCTTGAGCCGCACGTTCTCGGCGCGCAGGCGCGACAGCTCCATCGCCTCCGATGTGACCTTCTCTGCGCCCGCGCCGTTGAGCGTGCCGACCTCGAACGCCGTCACCCAGTTGCGCAGGGTTTGCTCGACCAGCCCCATCTCTTTGGCTCTTTGGCCACTACGCTCACGCCCTTGCCCTCCTTGATCCACTTGACCGCCTGCTCCTTAAACTTGGCGGTGTACGCTTGCTTGGGAATCTTCTTCATCTTCGTTTACAGCCCTTTTTATTTTTACTTGTTTTACTTGTTTTAGAGTCAAAATTTTATATAAAATTCAATAGCTTAAAAGTATATAATGTGACAAATTCCGGCATTAGTGTGACAAATTCCGGCATTAATGAGACAGATTCCGGCCATTAGTGTGACAAATTCCGGCTATAGTGTGACGCACGTACCCGGCATGTCACATCATCTAAAATGTCGAAGCGCCCACTCACAGTCACAAAAGCAAATCATCTCGTCGAAGCTGCGTACCTCCTGACGTTGGCAGAGCAGCGGCTACTACTATTGGCTATCGCGCGCATCGATGGGCGAGCGTCATTAGATGCCGGAATGTGTCACACCGTTGAAGCACGGGAAATGGCGGCCGCATTCGAGATCCCGCACAAGCAGGCATACGAGCTACTGCGCACGGCAACAGAGCGACTCTACGAGCGGTCTGTGGTTATCCACACGCCAGACCCTACGCAGTCGAGTAAAAGCTACACACTGACTCGGTGGGTTTCGACAGCGAAGTTCATGCCCGACGCAGGTGCTGTTGATGTGTTTTTCGCCCCCGGCATTCTCCCATTCATATCGCAACTCAAGGCGCGGTTTTCGACGTACCAACTCGCGTATGTCGCGCCGATGACGTCTATCTACGCGGTGCGCATCTATGAACTGCTGGTGCAGTGGCGTGGTTGCGGGCATCGCCATGTCGAGTTGGGTTGGCTACGCGAACGCCTCGATCTCGGCACGAAATACCCCAACATCCGCGACCTTAAGGCTCGCGTATTACAGCCTGCCATTGAGCAGATCAACGCGCACAGCGACCTCTGGGTCGAGTACAGCCAACGCAAAGCCGGTCGGCGTGTTGTTGCCTTCGAGTTCACCTTCGGACTAAAGGCCCCACTTTCTGCTGAACCTCCAGCACAAAGCTCCAAACTCACCAAGGCATACATTGAGCAGCACGCGCGGCCTGGCGAAAGCTGGGATGACGCAGCGGCGCGATTGCACCGCGCGCTAGATGTCGGCCGCGAGCAGGGTGCGCTGGTCGATTGAGCCTTATGCGGCAGCGCGATCGAAAAACGAGCACCTAGGCGAGATTTAAGGCCATCCACTCGCAGAAGCTGAGGTTTGCTCACGAAACGGAAAAAATCGCACGCTAAGCCTCACCGGACAGTCGAAGCGATCAGTATTTGCCTGTTCGACCAGCTTGGGGTAGACCCACCAGTGTCACTGTTGGGTTTACTCCTACAAGCCGCTCTTACTGCCCTTGAGGCCGTGGGCGTCATCACGGGCTATCGCATCGAGGGCGATCTTGTGAGCGTTAACCGCACCCCCAGCCCACCGCAAATTCGCCATATCGCCAAGAAGGCGAAGCCCCGAAAACCTCGCGCCTAAGCCACGGGATACGAGGCACAAATCCCGTGCGAAAAATGACGTAAGCAATTTAAATAAAATATAAATTTCGCGAATAGCCGATCTCTTAAATCTTAATTAAATCCGCGCGCGCGAAAACCACCTGTGGATAACTTCGCGCAACGCGCCCAAAATCACGACCCGGAGAGGGCAGTGCCAACCCGCCCACGCTGGAGTCACCAGCACGGTCGGAAGAGAAGAGGCGATCAGCAAGAGGGGGCAGTCCGAAACGACAGCACTCATCCAGCTCACTCCGCAGCTGCCTGATAGGCGTCAGCTTGGGATGGTCCTAACCTAGGTTTTCTGTTCCATTGCGCCCGCGACTCCGTTATCGGCTGAGCGGATCGCGCAGGGCATGCCGTCTGTATGACACAATGACTGGTGTTTTATGTTTTTTAAAATCCAAAACCTTTTGCATGACAACCATACGGTGATCGCGTGATGGCCAAATCCAAGCAGACCCCCGCACTCGGGTTCGACCTCGAAGAGCTGGCAACCCAGGTCGAGCATTTCCAAAGCCCCCCACAGCCGACGGTTGGGCCTCAGGAGGCGCCCGTGCAGGTTGGGCGTCCGAGGCAACTGGGCGCAGACGCGCAGCCCTTTAGCGTGCGGCTGTCGGCGGCGCAACGGGCGTGGTTGATCAAGCAAGCGGCGTTGCGCACCTTGAGCAGCGGCGAGCGCCACGATGCCTCAGGCGTCCTGCGGGAGCTGATCGAGCAGGCGCGTGAACGGCGCACATGAGGATCGTGGCCTTCTTTGGGACCAAGGGCGGGACGGGCAAGAGCACCTTGAGCCACCTGCTGGCCTATGGGGCGTCGCTGCATGGGGTGGCGGCCATTTGGTCGTGCACACCGCCGCAGGCGCCCCAGAGCGCCACCAGGGGCGTCTCTACCACTACTTCGACGGGCGGGAGCCGGCGCACCTCTACGCCGTGCTCGAACGCGCCCAGGCGAGCGAGGGCGGGTTGTGCGTGATCGACGGCGCCGGCAACTGCCCCGGCGTCTCAGCCATCCTCGCCAAAGCCGCCGATTGCGTACTGATCCCCTGCGGGATTGGCGGACAGGATGCGACCCTGGCGCTCGCCGACCTGGAGCAGCTTCCTGGGGCATGGCTGATCATCAATCGCTGGCCGATGCTGCCCAAGCATCCACGCCGAGCCAAGGCCGAGGCTTACATTGCCCAACTGCCGCGCGAGCGAATCCTGTGCAGGTTAGGCGAATCGGCCGCCGTTGATCGCTTCACGGAATCCGACCGCGCGCTTTGGACTCATCCAAGTCAGCGGGTCACGAATGCCGCGCGTCGGCTTTACCTGGCCACTACACGTGAGCGGCTTGCGTCCAAGGAGGGATCTGCTTACGAAAAACTTACTGATGCTCACTAACGCTCAACAAAAACTTACTGATGCTTACGAAAAACTTACTGATGCTCAATAACGCGCATGAAATGCTTACTCCATGTCGGGGCAAGATGTGTGAAGTTAGCTAACCGACGAGTCGGCCAGCTCACTTCACAGCCCTTATTCGCGCCCGGCGCTCAACGGGCTATCTTGCTCTGCGAGGCCAGTCGGCTACCGCCGGTTCGGTCCGCGAGTGACATCCTTGTGGCCCCAAAATGAAGGAATCATTGTCGTAACCCAGAAGCAGATCCTGGTGTCCCAATCCCTGGCGGTAGACAAGCGCGGCGTCAACCCCGGCACCCTGATGACGACGCTCTTCTACGACTTGGTCAACGAGAAGGACTTCAAGATTCCGACCCAGCCTGAGAAGCGCAAACGCAAGCTCATTGAAGTCATCGCCAAGCGCCGCAAGCGGGGAGGGGACGCCGAAGCGGCGGTGGCCTGAGACAAACCATTTTCTTCGAGAGGGTTACAGGCGGTGGTGTCAGGCAGTCCTGGCACCCCGCCGTTTCGCGTTTAGATATGACGTTCGCTTTAATCCCCCGTGAGGGGCAGGGCCGTTGGCTGTTGACTGCAGTTGCCTCAAGACTAAGGCTGTTGCGGGTAGCAGCCAGGGTATCGGAAAAAACTATGGGGCAAACTCAGCTTCACGAGGCGGTCTTCCAGCGCAGCCAGATAATCGTCCGGATGTTGGCGAAAGCGTCGCTGCAGCACACGCGCTTGGCACAGTTGGCCGAGCCAGCGCCGCTTGTCGGGTCCACCCTCCCGGGCATCGGATGACTGGGGAGGCGGCGTTAGCTTGACTGGCATTCGGCTCGCAGTCTCACTATACTAAAGTGATGCGTGGCACCAAAATCAGACCTCCCGCAGGTCGCCCGGGGGTTGTTGAGGCATGGCCCTACCGCTCGCGCGCTCACGTCCGCAGGAAACTTAAATCTCCCAATCCCGATGACTCAATCTTGGGTCGGCGGCGGCGCAGGCTGTGAAAAATGAGCGAGCTATCAAGCCCGGCACCTTCCCAGATTACGCCGGTGAACGGAAGGTCAGTATAGAAGATCTTGGGGCTTCACCTAGGCCCCCATCGGAGCCTCAAACGTAGACGTATATATGGCCAAGGAACGCGAACGGGAAGGCGAAGGCGAAGGTCTCGACATCTCCGAATACCTGGCGATCCTGCTTCGGCGCCGCTGGTACCTGATCGTGCCGATACTGCTGATCGTGCCGGTGGTCGTGGTCGTCGCCCTAACCCTGCCCCCCACCTACCGCTCGACCGCCACCATTCTCATCGAGCGGCAGCAGATCCCCCAGGAGCTAGTGCGTGCCACTGTCACCAGCTATGCAGACCAGCAGGTGCAGGTCATCAGCCAGCGCATCATGACCAGCGCCAACCTGTCGCGGCTCATCGAGCAGTTCAATCTCTACCCCGAGGCGCGGCAGCAGCGACCGATGTCGGCGGTGGTCCAGGACATGCGCGACCGGATCCGCCTCAAGATGATCAGTGCCGATGTCGCCGATCCGCGCAGCGGTCGCTCGCAGCAGGCCAGCATCGCCTTCAGCCTGAGCTTCGACGACGGCTCGCCGGGGATCGCCCAGCAGGTGACCGACCAGCTCGCGTCCCTCTTCTTGGAAGAGAACCTACGTACCCGGCGCGAGGCCGCGCGCGAGACTTCCGCCTTTCTCGCTGCCGAGGCGGACAATCTTGCCGACCAGATCGCAGGCCAAGAGGCGCGCTTCGCGCAGTTTAAGGAAGAGCACGGCCAGAACATGCCGGAGATGCAGACGGTCAACACGCAGTTCCTGCAGCGGACCGAGGAGCAGATTGCCCGCACCGAACTCGAAGCGCGCCTGCTGGAGGACCGCATCGTGATGCTGGAGGGGGAGCTGGCACGCACTAGCCGCTACGGCGACGACCTGGAAGACGGCCGCCGGGTGCTTTCGCCCCGCGAGCGTCTGATGGAGCTCGAGCTGCGCTATGTGGAGCTCAGGGCTAAGAAGACCGTGCGTCATCCCGACGTCGCCCAACTTGAGCGGGAGCTCAATGCCCTGCGCCAGCAGACTGGCGGCCTAGGGCGCGGGGAGCTGCAGAGCATGCTCACGTCCGCGCGCGCCACCCTGGACGAGCGCCGCTCAAAGCTCACGGCGTCACGCCCGGAGGTGCTCGAGGCCGCTTCCACGGTGGCCGCGCTGGAGCGGCAGCTCGCCAGCGCGACATCCGACGGTGAGTCTGCCAGCGCCTCCACGCTCGCTGAGAACCCGGCCTACTATCGCGTGGCCGACCAGCTCCGCACTGCCCGCGCCGAGCTCCAAAACCTCCAGGATAGGCGCAGCAAGCTCGCGGCTGAGCTCACCGAATACGAGGAACGCATCAAGGCCGCGCCGGGCATTGAGCGCGAATATCGTACTATCACCCGGGACTACGACAATGCCCTGGCCAAGTTCCGTGAGGTGCGCGCCAAGCAGATGGAGGCGGAGCTCGGGCAGTCTCTGGAAGAGGAGCGCAAGGCCGAGCGCTTCGTGCTCATCGAGCCCGCCTCGACGCCAATCGAGCCGGTCAAACCCAATCGCAAGCGCATTCTCCTGATCGGCTTCGCGTTGGCCATGGGCGCTGGGCTGGGCTCGGCGGCCCTGCGGGAAGTCACGGCCGATACCATCTACGGCTCCCGGACGGTGGCCGAGCTCACCGGCTCGCCGCCGCTCGCCGTGGTGCCGTATATCGCCACCGCCGAGGAACTCCGGCGCCGGTGGCTCCAGCGGGTTCTCGCAGTCTTCGTCATCATCTTCGTGCTGACCAGTGTGGCCGCCGCCGTGCACCATTTTGTTCGGCCCCTGGACATCGCCGGCTACCAGCTCCTGAAGCGGGCCGGGCTGATCGACACCAGCACCCCCGCGCCGGGAGGCAACTGAGCCATGGAGGCCATCCGCAAAGCACTAGACCGGGCGCGCGAGGCGCAGGACGAGCGCTATTTCGTGCCCCCCCTGGCCAAGCCACACCCGACCCCAGATCAAATCGCCCCCTCGCCGGAGGGGGCGATCGTCTACACTCAGACCCGCGTACTCGAGCCCTCGCCCGACTATCTCCGCAGGAGGCGGGTGATCTCGGGACCTGCCGACCCGGTAGCCAGCCACTACAGTGTGATGCGCACCCATGTGATCCAGCGTATGTGCAGCAACGACTGGCGGGTCTTAGTCGTCACCAGCCCCAACGAGGGCGCCGGCAAGACCCTCACCGCCGTCAACCTCGCGATCAGCATGGCGCGTGAGACCAATCACACCGTCCTGCTCGTGGACTTTGACCTGAGGCGCCCGGCGATGCTGCGCTACCTCACCGATGAGCCGCTGCCCGGCATCAGCGATTACCTCCTGGAGGACCGGCCGATCCCCGAGCTGCTGATCAACCCGGGTATCGAGCGCCTGGTGATCCTGCCGGGCCACCGCCCCGTGACCCACTCTGCGGAGATGCTCTCCTCGGCGAAGGTGGTCGGGTTGGTCGAGGACATCAAGCGCCGCTACCCGTCGCGGCTGATCATCTTCGATATGCCCCCGATCCTCGCCTCCGACGACGTGATCGCCTTCGCACCCTACTTCGACGCGGTCCTGCTGGTCATCACGGAGGGGCAGACCCGGCGCGCCGATCTCGCTCGGTCCATGGATTTGCTCGGCGACAAGCCCCTACTCGGCACGGTCCTCAACCGCAGTGAAGAAGCGACCAAGAGCTACGGTTACTAATGAACCGCCCCCCATCCATGATTGATTCCTCGCTGCTGAAGACGAGCGCCGCACCCTTCGGGTCGGCCGCAGCCATTGTCCTCGTTGCGCTCCTCGCCTTGCTGTACGCGGCCTGGGACGGCGTGGCCTACGCGGTCTCGATGTGGCGCATGCTCGAGTACAGCTATTACATCCCGCCGTTGATCGTCTTCTTTATCTGGCAGCGCAAGCACCAGCTTGCGGCGGAGCCCTTCGTCGGCGCCTGGGCGGGGGCCGCGACAGTGCTGTTCGCCGCCCAGCAGGTCTCCGCCCAACTAGGCCCATTGGTGCCCGACTGATGCAATCGTTTATTACCGTCACAGCGAGTTCCGACCAAAGGCTTCAGCCGCGAGGACAGCGGAGAGTGGCGTGGCCGTTCATGCGCCGCCAGGATCGCCACAGGCCCTCGGCCACCGCGATGATAGAGGCTGCGCGATGCTGCAATCACTCAACGTCCAGCCACCGCAGCCGCGCGTGGGCTTCAGCCCACCCACTCAAACCCCATGCCTGAGTTGATCCACAAAGTCCTCGCACTCCTCTCCCCGAGAGAGCGCCGCCAGGCCTACCTGCTGCTCGGCATGATCCTGGTCATGGCGTTCCTGGACATGGTGGGCGTGGCGTCGATCATGCCGTTCATGGCAGTGCTGGCCAATCCGCAAGTGATCGAAAGCAATACCTACCTGAACGCCGTCTACACCCACCTCAACTTCACCGATCCCCAGGCATTTCTGTTCTTCCTCGGTGTGGCGGTGTTCGCGGCACTGCTCCTCTCCATCACCTTCAAGGCCCTCACCACCTATGCGAGCACGCGCTTCACCACCATGCGCGAGTACAGCATCGGCCGGCGCCTGGTAAGCGGCTACCTGCACCAGCCCTACGCCTGGTTCCTCGACCGGCACAGCGCCGACCTGGGCAAGACCATCCTCTCCGAGGTGCAGCAGGTCATCGTAGGAGCCATCAAGCCGTTGATGGATCTCATCGCCCAGGGTACGGTGCTCATCGCGATGCTGATCCTGCTGCTGCTGGTCGATCCGCTGCTCGCGCTCATGGTGGGCGGCGTGTTGGGCCTAGCCTACGGCCTCATCTACCGCCTCGCCCGCGGCTACCTCGGCCGCATCGGTGCGGAACGCCTACAGGCTAACAAAGAGCGCTTCGAGACCGTCACCGAGGCGTTCGGCGGGATCAAGGACGTGAAGGTCGGCGGCCTGGAGCAGGCCTATACCCGGCGCTTCGAAAAGCCCGCACAGCGATATGCCAACCACCAGGCGACCGCCACCATCATCGGCGCCATGCCGCGCTACGCGCTGGAGGCCATCGCCTTCGGCGGGATGCTCATGGTAGTGCTGTACCTGCTCGACTCAGACGGCGGCCTGGAAAATGCCCTGCCCATCATCGCCCTCTACGCGCTCGCCGGCTACCGCATGATGCCCGCGATCCAGCTACTCTACATGGCTATTACCAAGCTGCGCTTCGCCAGCGCGGCGCTGGACAACCTACACAGCGACATCATGGTCCTAGCACCGCCCGTTCCGCGCGGCAAGGCCCAGGCCGGGAACGCCATCGCGCCGCTGCCGTTCACCCGCGAGATCCGCCTCAACAACATCCAGTACCGCTACCCCAAGGCGGCGCAACCCACCTTGCGCAATCTCAGCCTCGCGATCCCCGTGCGCAGCACTGTGGGCCTGGTCGGTTCCACCGGCAGCGGCAAGACCACCACCGTGGACCTCATCCTCGGGCTGCTCGAGTCCGAGCAGGGCACGCTGGAGGTCGACGGTACCCCAATCGGCCCGCACAACCGCCGCGCCTGGCAGAAGAACATCGGCTACGTGCCCCAGCACATCTACCTGGCCGACGACACCGTGGCCGCCAACATCGCCTTCGGCCTCACGCCCGAGCAGATCGACCAGGCTGCGGTCGAGCGCGCGGCGCGCATCGCCAACCTGCACCGGTTCGTCACCGACGAGCTGCCTCAGGGCTACGCTACCACCGTTGGCGAGCGCGGCGTGCGCCTCTCCGGCGGTCAACGCCAGCGCATCGGCATCGCCCGCGCCCTCTACCACCAGCCCAAGGTCCTCATCCTTGATGAGGCCACCAGCGCGCTCGACAACCTCACCGAGCAGGCCGTGATGGAGGCGGTGCACAACCTCGGCGGCGAGATCACCATCGTGATGATCGCCCACCGCCTCAGCACCGTGCGCGAATGCAACCGCATCTATCTGCTGGAGCACGGCAAGCTGGCGGGGCAAGGCAGCTACAGCGAGCTCACCGCCACTAATGCGCGCTTCCGCGCCATGGCAGGGGACTGAGTGCTCGTGCAGCATGCAACAACCAACGGAGCGTTCATCTATTAAACAATGAAAGTGCTCAATATCGCGAGTTTTATCCCGGTCAAGGGGCTACCGCCAGAGAACGACATATCCCTAAAAATATATTATGACTTGCAACAAGTGTTCGGGATCACCTCTATCTTCGTCAAGCCGGTCAGGATAGCTCCGCCACCCCTTCATTTTGCCACAAGAAATCTCAGGTCGTTCAGGAGAGTCTATTTAGATGACTCATACACTGATCCCGAGTATGAGATCCCGATAAAATTCTATAATCAAGGATTTTTGGTTATGAGGAAGTTGTCCCTTATTAAGAGCAAACTTCCAACATCGTTCGAATGGGCCCTGAAGAAAACCTCTCTTTTCAAGATAGTTAGAGAGTTCGCGCCATCAATTATTCATGCGCACGACGTTTCGCCCTCGGCCTATTATGCGTACAGATTAAATAGTGCATTCAAAATTCCTTACGTGATAACCTTAAGAGGCCGTTATAGTTCGGAGATTTATGACAACCCTGTTGCCGACGCGATCCTTCGGAATGCAGAAGTCCTAACAACGCCGAGTTGGCATTTGAATCGAGAGCTGAAAGAAAAATACCACATTCGACTAATCCCACATGGCTTGGACGAAGATTGGTTTCAATGCAGCAAGCCAAAACAGCCGATGGGCCCTTTGCGGCTGATTACAGTTTCGCGTCTTCTTCAAATGAAAAACATCTATAGTGTTCTTCTGGCCCTGAAAGAGTTAAAGACCTGTGGGATCATGTTTGAGTACACGATCGTCGGGGACGGACCAGAACGGGATCGATTGCGTGAAGCTGTCAAGGCCTTTGATATCCAAGACCAGGTAAGGCTACTCGGTCACCGTGGCAGTAACGAGATAGCCGAATATTTTTCACAAAGTGATCTTTTTGTTCTCTTAAGCTATCCAGAGACGTTTGGCCGTGCTTACTTCGAAGCGGCGGCGCAAGGTGTAGTGCCGATTGGGATTATTGGAACTGGTGCTCATGGATACTTTGATGAGAGACAAGGTTTTTTTCTTGATAAGGAACAGGATCTCGTTGACCAATTAGTTCAAATTCTTAAAACGACAGATCGTCATGCTTTGAGGCAGAAAAGCATGGCATGCATTGAAAGCGCCCAACGTTTTAAGAATGAGCAGGTGGTAAAGAGTTATGTCAGTGTCTTAACGCGCGTGGGAAACGGAGGCGGCAAACATCGTCTTGAGGGCTAAGGACATACCTTTACCCACATCTCCTTACGCGATTCGTGTTCGGCCCTGTAAGCCCTTGATCCAACGACTGAGAGTTGATGGTCGCTCAGTTCGCGGGTCCGAAAACCGGCGGTGTTAATGCTTGAATAGGCTAGCTGGTTCGACTTGTGGGTAAACTATGAGTCAAAGTGGCTCGGCAATCTCGGCTTCCCTGGCTGCTACAGATCGGTTTTTTTGTGACTTTAATACTTCAAATTTTGAAGATATTAAGTTGCCAGAAAATAAATAAAACTGCCTAATCATGCGGTAGTTCCGGAGGGCAGTTCTGCTGTGGCCCATTGCGACCGGTGAGGTTGCCCGTCAGCCGTTGGTCCATTCGGGGTTTCTGATGACAACAGGTGCGGCTGCTCAGTGGTCGCCGTGCGGGCATTTGAGATCCGGACTGGGTTCTCCTATGTACAAAACGGCTAGTGGCCGCCGATCACGTAGAGATCCGCGAGGGTATGGCCGAATTAATGGCCGGCGATTTGCTATGCGTGCGGATGCAGGAACGGTGGGATCGGCGTGCCGCCGCGTCTATTTGGTGAAGGCCTTAAAGGTTCGGAAATGGCGAAAAAGAAATTCCTAATCGTGACTCGGGCGTTTTTTCCCGGCAATTCGCCTCGGGCTCATAGGGCGACGGAGCTGGCTAAGGAGCTATGCCGACAAGGGAAACATGTCATAGTGTTGACGAACGTCTCGGCCGGGCAGGCGGTCCTTGTCGACGAATACGGAATGAACTTTGTCGATCTCGGAAGCGGCCGGTGGCCGGAGATCCCGATCGTTTGGCGGGGAAAGACCCATCTGGCGCTGCGGGCGCTCAGGCGGTTGCTGTGGAAGTTCGTGGCGTACCCGGAGATCGAGACGTCTTTCCGCATCTTCCAGCGGTTGCCAGTGGATCAGCAATTTGACTGCATCATCTCGATCGCGGCACCGCATACGGTCCACTGGGGAGTAGCCTGGCGGCTGAGCAGAAGCCCCCGCTTAGGGGCGACCTGGATAGCCGACTGTGGCGACCCGTTCATGGGGCAGGAAAACGACTCCTTCTCGCCGGCGTTCTATTTTCGCTGGGTGGAAAAAGCCTTTTGCCGCCGTGCGGACTGGATCACGGTGCCGACGGAGGGGGCGAAGGATGGGTACTATCCGGAGTTCCGAGACAAACTGCAGGTGATCCCGCAGGGTTTCCGGTTCGAGGACTATGAATCGCTACGGAGCGTTCCGCAGATCGCCGACGGGGTGACGCGCTTCGCGTTTGCAGGGCTCCTGATTCCCGGCAGGCGAGACCCGCGTAAGCTGTTGGATTTCCTGATTACTCGCGAGGAGGCTTTCGAATTTCACCTGTTCACTAGGTCTCGCGCGCTGGTCGAGCCGTACGCGGCGAGGGACAGCAGAATCATCCTGCACCACTTCGTCCCCAGGGAGGAACTGCTGCCACGGCTTGCAGCCATGGATTTTCTGCTTAACATCGAAAACTTCGGGCAAAAGCAGACCCCGAGCAAGCTCATCGACTACTGGCTCTGCGGGAGGCCGATTCTGAGCATCAAGTCGTTCGAGCTCGACCCCTCTGTGGTGGATGCGTTCCTTCGGAAGGACTACACCCGGACTCTGCAGATTGATAGGCCGGACCAGTACAGAATCGAGAATGTCGCTGCGACGTTCATCGCATTGGCCGAGCGCACGACAGCAAGCAGAGCTGGTTGAGACAGTTAGTGCGCCCGATGAGTCCCCGCAATCCGCACGCCACAGACTCCGGCCCACGAGTCGTTTCGAGCGTCGCTGATGCAGGTGGCCGGCGCAAACGCCAAGGGCGCACAATCGTGCTTGCGCTGCTTAGCCCGTTCCTGGGTGTCGTGCTGGCGTTGAGACGTCCACGGGACCCATCAGCGAAGAACTTGGTATGGATCTTCACGGTTTTCTACGGCGCGGTGTTCTACATTGCTCCGTCGTCCACTTCGGACTCGGTGCGATACGCCCAGCAGTTGCTGCTGATGCACGATACGGATTTCGGGCTTTTTGACCTTTTCAGCAACTTCTTCACGGACCGCACGGCATATCAAGATCTCTATCAACCGGTGGTCACATTTCTGGTCTCCCGGATTAGCGGGGAAAGCTGGCTGCTGTTCGGCACGTTTGGAATTCTCCTCGGGTACGTCTATTCTCGGAACATTTGGTTCTTAATCGACCGCCTCCCCAACCGACCGGGTGTCATTGCTTGGCTCTTGGTCATTGCATTCGCTTTCGCAGTAGGTATCGGAGTAAGCCTAAACGGCGTGAGAATGTGGACGGCGCTCCATGTTTTCGTCTTTGGCATTCTGCATTTCACTGAACGGAAGAAGCCCAAGTTCCTGCTCGTTTCGCTGCTGTCGCCACTGATCCATTTTTCGTTTCTCGTGCCCTCAGCGCTGTTGCTAGCGTTCCTGTTCCTGAAACGTTACGGTGTGGCGATCTATGCGTTCTTCGTGGCCTCGTTTTTCGTGGCTGCTTTGGATGTCTCCCTAATTCGGAGCGTGATGGAGCACCTTCCGCAAACAATGAGTGACCGGGCTATTTCCGGATACGTGGATCGGGCAGACATCGTGCAAGAGGCGGCTGGTGCATTTCGGGAGCGAGCGTGGTTTCTGGTGCTGAACTCCTCGCTAGTATCAGCTTTTGTGTTCTTGGCGTCGACCTGGCTCTTCCTGCGCAGGGTGCATGAGCGCGACGGCGTGATCAGGTTCCTGTTTCTTCTTGGGATGCTGATCTATGGTTGGGTGAACCTGGTTGCGCACATTCCTTCGGCGGGACGTTTCTTCAACATTGGAGAGATGCTGATCATTGGCGCTGTTGTCCTGTTCCTGGCGGATGAGGCACGTGCGCGAAAGCTGGATTTCCAGATAGCAGGCGCGCTGCTGCCGTTGCTGGCGATCGACATCGCGCTTGGTGTTCGATTCTTTTTGGAGTTTGCGTCTGTGTGGCTGATCCTTGGTAATTTTTTCCTGGCACCGTTTGTAGATGCGACGGAAGGGCTTTACGAGTTCGTGAAATGGGTGGTCTGGTAGCGTCCGAGCCTCGCCTTGGGGACGACACGGGGACTAGCCGACCGTGGAAGGTGGAGCGGCCTTGGGGCGGAGTACAAGTATGTCTGGATTAGCCGGTACGACTCGGGTGTTGTTCGTCCTGCCGAGTTTGCATGCCGGCGGGGCAGAGAACTACGTGCTGCGGCTAATTTGGTTCGCAGGAGGTGGTGCTTTTGACTGGCACGTGCTGAGCCCCAATCTGGATCGCGGGGATCTACATGAAGCGTTTGTGGCGTCAGGGGCCACGGTCCGATACCAGAGCATTGGATACTTCAACCTGGTGAAAATGATCCGCTTTTATCACTACGTCAAGGAAGGCCGCTTCGACGTGATGTGCACGCTGAACGGGGTGTTTGGGGGACTGACGCTTGCCATCGCGAAGGCGGCGGGGGTCAGATTGCGCATCGGGTGGCATCGGCGCTCGACTCCGGCGTTTAGACCCACCTGGGTGCGCCGGGCCTATGCGCAGCTGGCGCTGTGGCTGCTGGAGAGAAGCAGCACGCAGATTCTTTCAAACGGCCGGGCAGCTCTCGACCACTTTCACGGTCTGAATTGGGTCAACGACGATCGCTTTGCCGTGATCCCGAATGGAGCGGACGCTAGCGCCTTCGCGGGCCACCGGGAAACGAAGGAGGAGGCGCGGCAGGCGCTGGGGCTTCCGGTTGACGGTTACCTGGTGGGTCACGTGGGGCGGCTCGACCCGGCCAAGAATCACGAAACCATTTTTCGGGTGGCGGCAATGTTGGTGCAGCGAGAGCCTAAGGCTAGGTTTGTCTTCTGTGGCAAAGGGACGGATTCTGCGGCCTTTCGACAGCAGTTGGAGCACTTCGGGATCGTCGACCACTGCACCGCGCTGGGTCTGCAGCCGAATCTGCCGCGAGTGTATCGAAGCTTAGACGTGTTCTACTTCCCGTCGGTGACCGAGGGGCAACCCAATGCACTGATCGAGGCGATCCTGGCGAAGCTGCCGTTTGTTGCTTCGGATATTCCGGGAATTCGAGAGGTCGCCCCGCCCTTCTTGCACGCGGAACTCTTGCCGCCGAGGGCCGTGAATCCGGCCGTTGAAGCCATTCTCAGCAAGCTCCGAAACGCGCAAAGCGGGACAGAGGAGGCCTTTGAATGGGCCTCCGAGCGATTTGACCTGGCGAGGAACATGACGCTTGCGCTGCAGGCACTTGGGCCGGCCGCGGCTGGAGCAGACCATGCCTAAGGTGCTCTTCGTCCACAACGGTCCCCTGTTTCGCGGGCCGGACGGACAGATGTACGGGACGCATTTCACGGAGACCGTGAAGGAGCGCTACCTGCTTCTGGGCGAGCACGTGACATTCCTGATGCGCGAAGCGGCGATCGACAGATCGACAGAGGGGTTTTCGCCGATCAGCCCGCGCAACTTCGATTTCGTGGCGGTTCCGGACCTCATGTCACCGGCGAAGCGCATCCTGAATCACGCCGAAGCGATGCGCACCGTCGAGGCAGCGGTCCGGCAAGCCGATGTGGTCGTCGCCCGTATCCCTAGCCTCACTTCCCGGCTCGCCGTGCGCTGGGCGCGAAAGTTGGGCAAGCCCTACATGATCGAGTGCGTCGCCTGCAACTGGGATGCGCTGTGGAATCACAACTGGAAAGGGAAACTCACTGCGCCGTGGTACTTCCTGATGCAGCGGTGGGTGGTTCGCGACAGCCCGTATGTCGTCTACGTGACCGAGGAATTCCTGCAGCGCCGCTACCCAACCCGGGGGCGACAAGTCGCGATCTCCGACGTGCAGCTTCGTTCGGCAGCCGCCGGCGTGCTCGAGCAACGGCTGCAGCGCATTCGGTCAGGTGCTGGCGCGGGGCAACCGCTCAAGCTCGTTACCGTGGCAGATGTCGCCGTGCCCTACAAGGGACAGAGTGACGTGATCGCGGCGCTTCCAGCGTTGGCCCGAGACGGGCTCCGTGTCGAATACCACCTGATCGGAGGGGGCGATCCTGCCCGCCTGCAAGCCCTCGCTCGACGCCACCACGTGGAGGAGCGCGTGACCTTTCACGGGACCAAACGCCACGAGGAAGTCTTTCAGTTGCTGGATGACATGGACATCTACGTGCAGCCGAGCCGTCAGGAGGGGTTGCCTAGGGCGGTGATCGAGGCCATGAGCCGGGCATTGCCGGTTGTCGGTGCGCGGACGGGCGGTATTCCGGAGCTTCTGGGTCGCGAGCGGGTTTTCAAGACCGGCAGCGGCCGGGGTTTTATCGATGCGTTCAAGGGCGTCGTGCCCCCCGCAGCAAAGGAGGCCGATGCACGGCGGAACTTTACGCGTGCGATGGATTTTCGGGAGGAGATTCTCGGTGCCCGCCGACAGGCGTTCTACGCGGAATTCATGAGCGATCACGGTCTCGCCCACCAGAAGCACTCCTTGGATACGCTTGGTCACTGAGCCGGAAGGGGCTTTTGGGGAAATCTCCGTTCCGGATGGGAGAGCGAACGATATGGGCAATCGTTCACTTGTCACTCATCATAGGCCCTGATTATTAACATGCCTCAGCCAGCACCAGGAGCCGATGCGACATCGGCGGTGTGCGCACAGCAACCCCAGCCAAGGCTCGGCAGCATCGCAGCCAGGTCGAAGCGGCGATTGAAGCAATAGCAGAAGCCCTATAGCACTTCAGAAACGCCTGTAAGCTTAGACCTTTCTGAAACTGAACCTTGTTCTGTACCATCCTCTGTCTCCAGCGAGTTACCCTATTTCAGAGTCTAGAAAAGAGCGCGCGCTACGGAGTTGAGCTTCGTAGATAATCAGAAGGGCACAAGGAAATGAAGAAGCTTGTTTTGGGTATCACGTCTTCAAAAAGTACCCCCCTGATAAAGGGTCAGGCCCAGTACTTTGAAAAACTGGGGTATAAGGTGTTTCTCCTCGGCCCAAAAGGGGGCTTCTTGGAAGGGTATTGCGCAGACGAGGGATGCACGCATGTTCCGATTAAGATTGCGCGGGAAATTTCGGTGGCGCGGGATCTTTTGTCCCTCTGGCATTTGTTTCACGCGATTCGAAAGATTAGGCCTGATGTGATTAATGTCGGGACCCCGAAGATGGGATTGTTGGCGTCGGTAGCGGCGTACCTGGT
>JARIBS010000133.1 GCA_029257385.1 Thiorhodococcus sp. | reverse complement strand
ATGCGGTTGCCGGTCCAGTTGTGGAAATATTCGTGCGCGATGACGCTCTCGATACCGTCGAAGTCGACATCCGTAGCGGTGTCCGGCCGCGCCAGGACGAACTTGTCGTTAAAGACGTTGAGTCCCTTGTTCTCCATGGCACCCATGTTGAAATGGCTGACGGCCACGATCATGAAAATATCCAGATCGTACTCGCGCCCGAAGTGCTCCTCGTCCCAGCGCATCGCCTTCTTGAGCGAGCGCATGGCGTGATCGCACTTGTCCAGGTTGTGCGCTTCGACAAAAATCTTGAGCGCGACCACCCGTCCCGATGCCGTCGTAAAGCTCTCCTCGACCGCTTGCAGGTCTCCGGCGATCAGGGCGAACAGATAGCTGGGCTTGGGGAAAGGATCTTCCCACCTGACGAGATGGCGCCCGTCATCAAGCTCCGCCGTCTCGACCTGATTGCCGTTAGACAGCAGCACCGGAAAGCGCTGCTTGTCGGCGACCAGGGTGGTGCTGTAGCGCGCCATGACATCGGGGCGGTCGAGAAAGTAGGTGATGCGGCGAAAGCCTTCTGGCTCGCATTGGGTACAGAGCATCTCGCCGGACTGATAGAGTCCCTCAAGGGCGCTATTGAGGTTTGGATGGATGCGCACCAGGGTCGTGAGGCTGAACTCGTCCGGCACCCGATGCAGGGTGAGCGAGGACTGATCCGCGCGATACTCCGATGGTGTCAGCGCATGACCGTTGATTGCGATGTGCTCCAGGTCCAGTTGCTCTCCGTGCAGGCGCAGATCACCATCACCGCGCGTCGCCGCAGGGTTGCGCCGTAAGGCAAGGACCGCCTCGACCTTAGTCAGTTCGGGGTCGAGTTCAAAGCGCAGATCCACGCGCTCGATCAGAAACTCGGGTGGCTGATAGTCTTTGAGATAAACGGGGTGTGGTGTGTCGCGATACATGAGAACCCCTTGGCTCGAATCAGTGAGTGGATATCCGCATCCGCACCGGGCGGAAAACGGCGTCTGGAGGTTGGACCGCAGGTCCGTGCGGAGCGGCTTGACGCAGTTGCTCAGGACGACGAAGCTCGAAGCTGAGATTAACGCTTCAGGAAAGAATCACAAAATGCCCAGGGTCACCATCTACTCGACCAGAATCTGTCCATATTGCTGGCGAGCCAGGAGCCTCCTGAAACGCAAAGGGGTTGCGTTCGAGGAGATCGCGGTGGGTCGTGACCCAAAACAGCGGGCAATTATGATCGAGCGCAGCGGTCGGCACACGGTCCCACAGATTTTCATCGACGATCTACACATCGGCGGCTACGACGATATGGCTCTTTTGGACGACCAGGGCAAGCTGGATCCGCTGTTGACAACATGAACAACACCGGCGCACCGCAAGAATTGCGGCTCGACAAATGGCTGTGGGCGGCTCGTTTCTTCAAGACCCGCCAGCTCGCCATCGCGGCGATCAACGGCGGCAAGGTCCAGGTCGACGGTCAGCGCGCCAAGCCTAGCCGCTCGGTACGCCCCGGCAGCCGTCTGGAGATCCACAAAGACAGTCTCTCCTGGACGATTGAGGTGCTGGCCATCAACAGACAACGCCGTCCCGCAAGTGAGGCCGCGCTGCTCTATGCCGAAGACGAGGCCAGCCGACTGAAGCGCCAAGAGCTGGTGCGCGAGCGACGCGAGCTGGGCATCGGGTCACGCCCGCAAGATGGCCGCCCCACCAAACGTGATCGCCGCATGATCCGACGCTTTACCGATGGGACCGACTGAGTCCGGCCCCGTTCGTCATGCAGCAAATCGCGGCCTATCAGGTGCGCAGACGCCCTCGTGGATTGAAAAATGAAGCCGCGCGTGCTCGGAGTCGACACCCCAGCGCGCCATAAATCGGGAGAGCCACATGCCAAACGATGCCAGACAGACCGCCTTGATCACGGGTGCCAATTCCGGCTTGGGCAAGGCCATTGCGCACGCACTGGCCGCCGAGGGTTTGCGTGTCGGGATGGTCGCGCGCGACGCCTCGCGGGGCGAGCAGGCGCGCGCGGGCATCCGGCGCGAGACCGGCAATCCCGATGTCGAACTCTTCGTCGCCGATCTGGCTGATCAATCCGCCGTCAGACGGCTGGCCGCTGAGGTCGGCGAGCGCTTCGATCATCTGCATCTGCTCGTCAACAACGCCGGGACGGCCTTCCCGGAGCGGCGTCTCAGTCCAGATGGCATCGAGTCCGCGCTCGCCGTCAATCATCTGGCGCCCTTCCTGCTCACTCGTCTGCTGCTCGACAAGCTGGTGGCCAGCGCGCCCGCCAGAATCGTCAATGTCGGCACCCGCATGGACACCGCGATGGTGCTCGACGACCTCAACTGGGATCGTCGTCCCTATCGCATGATGCCCGCCTACGGTCAGTCCAAGCTCGGCATGCTCCATTTCACCTTCGAGCTGGCGCGTCGGCTGGAAAGCACCGGAGTGACGGTCAATTGCGCCTTCCCCGGTGTTTTCAATTCCAATCTCGGCGGAACGGACGGCGCGCAGAATGTCTTCTGGAAACTCGTCAAAGTCTTGCTGGGCTGGGCAATCCCCGCGCCGGAGAAAGCCGCCGAACGGGTGCTCCAAGTCGCCAGATCCTCCGAGATGGAGCACGTCAGCGGCCAATACTTGCACGGCAAGAAGACCATCCAAGCCCCATCCCAAGCGCGCGATCCCGACGCCAATCGGCGCGTGTGGGAGATCAGCGAGCGGTTGACCGGGACAGGCGGCGGGTAGTGGAGATCGCCTACCCGGTCCGGGTCACGCGATCTCCGAGAGCAGATCGTTCGTATCGCCGGACCTGCTGGACACACCGTAGACATCCATCAAGGCTAGGATGCGGCGCATCACCAACTGCTCGGCCGACACCTCATCGGCGAGCGAGGCGGCCGCATCGCTCGCGAGCGGATCGACCTTATCGGCGGACTGAGTGATGGCCGCATCCTCCTCCCCGACGCGCGCGACGCCGAGACGCTCGGTCAGCGCCTGCAGACCCTGGGTCATATCCTCCGTGGTGACCTTGCCATCTCCGTCGCCGTCGAGGACGGAGACGACCTTCGCCGCGCCGGCGGACGTCAAATTCCCGTCGACTCCTTCGGAAGCACCCAGCCCAAGGCGCGAAAAAACGGCCTGGAAATCGGATGCATCAAGATATCCACTCCCATCGTTGTCGAGCCTGGAAAAGACCTGCTCGATGGCGTTGGAGTAGTCCGAGGACTCTTTCGTCTCCGCGCCCGTGCGCCCCTGGAACGCCGACACGATGGCGCCGACACCGTTCAAAATGCTGCTCATGACCCGTGCTCCCATTGGTGGTCAGAAATAGGATCGACTCTCGACAGAATCGAACCGACAGCCAGAACTTAAGCAATCAGTGGGCCAATGGGTTACCTCAAGACTCGACCCAAACCGCCACCTTGGTACGCGCCTTGATCCTCAGTGATTTCCGGGTACCACCGCACCGGATGCGACACCTACGGATTTGTGCGCCAAATCTCAAACCGTATCTATTTCTATTGCGGCGATGGGGTCTCCTTAAGACTCTGGTCTTGTTTGGAGCTATATTGCACACGGCGCGGTGTTTTAGGGGCGGATTGACTGGTTCTGGTAGTCCCATTCCGCACTAGACAGATGACGAGGCGCGACGCGCCCGGTACCGAGGACTTTTCATGGGGTGCGGTTGGTGGCTGGTGTCCACGCATTGCGGTCTGCCAATATGGCGCTAGGCCGAAATCAGCCTAGCACCATATTGGCAGATGTCAGTCTATTTCAACTGTTATGGTTTCGAATCGTACATGTATAAATGGTGTATTTAGGAATATAAAAATATGGAAACTGTGAAAAGGCTTAACCCAACGCCGACCACACAGCGGACTTTGTTTCTGCTATCGAGAAATGAATGTGCCTTTCCCGTGTGTACTCAAAGAATGGTCGATGAAGCTGGCCATTACATTGGAAAAATTTGCCATATAGAGGCCGCAAATGTTGGTGGGCCAAGATTCAACGCAGCTCAAAGTAACGAAGATCGCCGACAATTCAGTAATTTGATGTTGATGTGCGGTACTCATCATGACATTACGGATGACATCATAAAGTATCCAGTTAACGTGATGCAGAAGCTTAAAGCCGAGCATGAAGGCCAAGCTCTTAGCGGTCTATCCGAAGCAGATATTCAACGCTTTGTGGATTTTAGTTTAGCATCTACAGCTCAATACCCTGTTAGCTTCTCTAAGCTTGATCTTACCTATTGGGATGATAGAAGCTTTGAGGAAGCAAAAAGGTTTATGGATATGTTTCTAAATGTTCCCACGTTATCGCGTAGTTTCTATGCACATGCATTGAATAATTCTTACATGGAAGGTTTAGCGCTATCTTTTGATCCTAGAGAGATACAGATTAGACTAAATATAAATGACCAAGAGCTAATGACTCACGTTGCCATATTGCAGCGTTGCGGTCTACTTTCTGATTTAGAAAACGACGAGTATCCACAGGTTGTAAGGTACTACTTTACGACTAGTGATTTTGATGATTACCAGATTTCATTTCTCTGCTCAGTGAAAACATTATTATCACAGAACCCTCACATGTTGATAGATTTCTTTGAAAGCTTAAACTTTTCGCACCTTGATGACTGACTACCATAACAAATGCAGGCACGGCGACGCCCATTACATTGCGCCTTCGGCTCCATTCCATGGGCGCGCATGCTGCAAGCGTTAACCCTTCTCGCCACCAATCTTGCAAAACTCCGTCAATGACGTATATTGTTTGTTATGTTTACCATCATCGAAACCCCTACATTTGAAGCGGATGCCAGAAGAATCTGGACTGAGGACGAGCGAAGCGCTTTTTTTGCTTGGTTGGCAGCAAGTCCGGAAACTGGTGACCCCATCCCAGGTAGTGGCGGGTGTAGAAAGGTTCGTTGGTCGGTAGCGGGTTCAGGGAAGCGTGGTGGAGTGCGAGTTATTTACTTCACCAAGCTGGCAAATGGTGAGATCTGGTTGTTGGTGATCTACAAAAAGGCCGTCAGGGGCAACATACCCGCTCATATCCTGAAGTCAATCCGTGAGGTTCTGGAAAATGAGTAATGAAATTCTGAGTGGTGAGGAGCTTGGCAACAAGCTACTTCAGTCCGTCAAAGAAATGAAAGCAGGCAAGGCCGCCCGAACCAGCCGTGTGGTACCTAATGAGGTAGCAGAGGCACGGGGTAAAACGGGTTTAACGCAGATAGAGTTTGCTGAAGTGCTGCACATTTCTGCGCGTACGTTGCAGGAGTGGGAGCAAGGTCGTCGTGAACCCTCTGGCCCAGCAAAAGCACTCATCGAGATTGCTTCCCGCCATCCTGAGGTCATCCGGGAAGGCCTCGAACTACGGGGTTAACAAGCGGCTGTTGTCGGACGCGCCTACGCTGAGCTCCGGCACGCCGCAAAGCCGGGCGTTGGGCATCTAAAAAAGGTAGTGCCCTTTTCTGTATGATTTTTCTTATACGGACGCTTTGATTAAAACTGTATCGTTATAGTGATGAATAAAATACCAGATTGCGCCGATATGATTATCAATATTTTTGGAGAACGAGAGCGCCTTGCGGACTAATCTCGAAACACGCTGACGCACAGTACAATTGAATCGCTCAATATGATTGGTTTTCCCTGACTCTTTCCCGACGGCATGATGGCGCTGCTCGGGAAAAACGCAGTAATAGGATT
>JARIBS010000123.1 GCA_029257385.1 Thiorhodococcus sp. | reverse complement strand
GGATTCCGTTCAAGCGGGTAGATTGTTACGCGAGCGACATCGTAGAACAATTGCGTGACTGCGATGGTCTGCTGTGGCACCACAGTCAGATGAATCCGCGCGATTTGCTGGTGGCCAAGGCGATTCTGTCGGCGCTGGAGCATTCGGGTTTTCGCGTCGTCCCGGATTGGCGCACCGGATGGCACTTCGACGACAAAGTGGCTCAGAAGTACCTGTTCGAGACGATCGGTGCGCCGTTCGTGCCGACTTGGGTGTTCCTCGACCTGCCTTCGGTAATGGACTGGGTGGAAACCGCGAGCTTCCCGAAGGTGTTCAAGCTGCGCGGCGGGGCGGGTTCGTCGAATGTGCGCCTGGTGCGCAACCGGAACGACGCGCGACGGCTCGCGCGCCGCGCCTTTGGCTCGGGCTTCCCAAACTACGATGCCTGGGGCAGCCTGAAAGAGCGATGGCGCAAATTCCGGCTGGGCAAGGTCGGGGCGTACGAGGTCGCTAAAGGCGTGGCGCGCTTCCTGCACCCACCGCCGTTTGCGCGCGCGCTGGGGCGCGAGCGCGGTTATGTGTACTTCCAGGAGTTCATGCCGAACAATGACTCGGATACCCGCGTGATCGTGATCGACGGCAAGGCCTTCGCATTGAAGCGCTTCGTGCGGGACAATGACTTTCGCGCCTCAGGGAGCGGTCATCTTGCTTACGCCCGCGAGGAGTTCGACGAGCGTTGCGTGCGCATCGCGTTCGACGTGACCGCCCGCCTGGGCGCGCAGTGTGCAGCGTACGATTTCGTGTTCGACGCTCGGAAGGAGCCGCTGCTGGTGGAGGTCAGCTACGGCTTCGTCAGCGAGGTCTACGCCGGGTATTGGGATCGCTCGCTGCAGTGGCACGAGGGAGCATTCAATCCGCAGGGGTGGATGGTCGATAGTCTGCTGAAGTCAATCCGCGCGGTCGTGGACAAAGGGTAACGGCTTGCGCCAATTCATAGGTGCCACGACTCCATGTTGCTGAATGACGCAAGACAGTTCGTCGCCCCGTACTACCGCAACTGGGGTGGCTGGCGTACGCGCCGCAAGCTGCTGGTCATCGAGAGTGATGACTGGGGCAGTATTCGCATGCCGTCGCGCACGGTATACGAGCGCTGTCTGAAGGCGGGCTATCCGGTCGATCAGACCTGGTTCGAGCGCTATGACTCCCTGCTGAGCGAGGATGATCTGGAGCTGTTGTTCGGGCTGCTAACCTCGTTCCAGGATGCAATCGGTCGGCATCCGGTCATTACCGCTAACGTCATTGTCGGCAATCCGGATTTCGACATGATCGAGGCAAGTGGCCGTCACCAGTATCACTATGAAGTGATAACGGAAACGTTCAATCGCTACCCGAAGCACGCGCGCTGCCTGGCCCTCTGGGCCGAGGGGCGGCAGCAGGGCATCTTTTTTCCCCAGTTTCACGGGCGCGAGCACCTGAACGTCGGCCTGTTCATGGAGGCGTTGCAGCAGGGTGATCCCGTGGCGGAGTTTGCCTTCGAACAGCGCATGCCGGGCTGTATTGCGATGGACCCGCAACGGCGGCGAAATCTCTTTGTCCAGGCGACGTGTTTTCGATCCGCCCGGGAAAAGGAGGCGGTGCTGCAAGCCCAGTTGGAAGGGCTGCGGCTGTTCGAGAAGCTGTTTGGCTTTCGCTCGCGAACGCTGATTCCGACCAACTATATCTGGAGCCAGGATTTCAATCGCGACGTCGCGGAAGTGGGGGTCGAGTGCTTTCAGGGCGCGCGCGTGATGAAGGAGCAGCAGACAGATGGAAGCCGTGTGCGTGTCAAGCGCGTCCTCGGTGAACGCAACGAACTGGGGCAAAGATACCTGATGCGCAACGCGGCGTTCGAGCCCTCCCAGGGGCGGGAGCCCCGCATGCGCGCCGTAGACCGTTGCCTGCACGACATTTTCGTGGCTTTTCAGATGCACAAGCCCGCCGTGATTTCCAGCCACCGCATCAACTTTTGCGGGTTCATCGACGAAAGCAACCGCGATCAGAATCTCAAGGCGCTGCATGCGTTGCTGACCTCGGTGTTGCGCAAGTGGCCGGACGTCGAGTTCATCACTTCCGAGCAGTTGCTGGACATCGTAAAAGGAGCGGAAGGCTGAGCTGTGCGCGATGGCAGTTCCCTTAGCACCTTCCTTTGGGCATCCCCTCGGGGACTCGGACCCATGCATCTGATCGGATGTTAGACGTCATCAAGCCGATCGTGGGGGCGTTTTCGATGCCTCTCCCCCTGGCCTTGATGTTGGTGTTGGTGGGAGGGCTTTTGCTGCTGTTTCGGCGGCGGATTCTCGGTCGATCGCTGATGGCGTTTGCCCTGGCGTTGATCTTCTTCGCGTCCTGGCCACCGGGAGTGTCGGAAATTCTCACATTCAATGTGCCTGGCGCTGAGTGGTGGCTCGCCTGCCATCAGCGGCCATTGGCACACGCTCAGGTTCTCTCTTACCTCCTCCCACTCAGCTCTCTTCTAGCGAAAGGTAGCGACCGAGTCCGATCCGATCCGAAAGTTGTGCGGGTATTCACGGCTTTTGGGGCAACTTCAGCGCAGTATACTGCCAGCACCTGCCAGAACGGCGGTCAGAGGTTGGCCGCCGTGCGCAAGACACGGCATGGACAAATGGGCTGCAGCGGGCTTGGTGGCTGTGCTGGCATCGGGGATGGTCTTGCACTACCGGCGCTCGGACATAGACGAAACTAAGCGAGCGGACGCGCGCCCTCATACAGCTTCGGCCTGGAGATTGGCCTTGGTGAGTTCACCGCCAGCGGGGCGAGCTTCGGCCCGAGGCGCACCACTGTCCGGGACGACGAGGCCAACGGCGATCCCAGTTGGAGCGAAGGCTATCTTATTCGGGCCTGTTATTTGTCCTTGCAGCAGGTGCACGCCGCCTTGTGCGTAGAAGCATCACTGCAACGACACCCTGACCGAGTAAGCGCATCATGGAGCTGTTCTGCATGCCCGGTCTTTCATATGCTGATCCCGGGCTTTACGCACCGGGAGACGGGAGGTATCGCGATGCGAAGATGTAGCGAACGGTTGCCAGTCAACTCCGCGTGCGCCGCGGGGGAGAACGACTTGCAAAAAGTGCGGCGAGGTGCGGCCTGGGCGGTAGGGTTGATCTTGTGCGGGCTCATGTCATCGGTGTGGGCGGGCGGGTTTGCGCTACAGATCGACGATGTCAGCGGGTTGGACGAGCCGTGGCCGCTAATCGCCGGGTTGCCGTTTCCCGAGGGTGAATTGCACGACAGCGCGCAGATTCGAATCATCGACGCGAACGGCGCTGTGCTACCGGCGCAGGTGGACGTTGCGGCCACGTGGCGGGATGGCAGCATCCGCTGGGCCTTGGCGGGATTCACCGCAAGTCCGCAGGGCGCGTATCGGGTGGAGTTCGGCGCGGAGTCGAGCGCGGCGCGCCCCGCTTCGGTGAGCCAGATCTCCGGCGCTTCTGGGTCCGCCTTGCAGATCGAGCAACGCGATGATGGCGTGCTCCTGATCAATACGGGGGCCGCCTCCTATGAGTTTCTGCCGGATCGCTTGTTGCCAGAGCGCGCCCACATGGACGGCGCGATGGTGCTGGCTGACTCAGGCGATGGGGCCTATCTGGTGGACAACCAGGGCCGCGTCGCGCGCGTCGCAGGGAAGGCCGCCCAGGTCACGACCCAGATTTTGAAGCAGGGTCCGGCGCGTGCCGTGGTGCGGCGTGAGGGCTGGTACGTGACTGCCGACGGCAAGCGGCACGCCAGGTGTATCGCCTGGTTCTATTTCGCCGCGGGCAGCCCGTCGCTGCGTGTCACCCACTCGCTGATCTTCACCGAGGATACCAACACATTGTGGGTGCGGGACTATGGTCTGGAGTTCCGCTCACCGAAGGCGCCTAGTGACGTCGTCTTCGCGTTGAGCGGAGCGAACCCGTCGGCGGAGGATCTAAAGTCGATGCGGCCGGTCGAGGTCGGACAATTGTTCAAGACCACGCCAGACGCCCACGAGGTTTTCATGTTGCAGGATGTCTTTCCACACTTCCTGGAGCGCGAGGCGCGTGGGATGGTCGGGCGTGGGTATCGGTTCAGCAACGAACCATCCGGGAGCGATTCGGTCGCACACGGCTCGCCGCCCTATAAACCGCTGAAGGAGGTCCCGGCGGTCGGGGATTGGGCCGATGCGAGCTGGGAGGATCACGGCCTAACGGTCGTGATGCCGTGGCTGGCGCAACGTTTTCCAAAAGAGATTGCCTTTGGCCGCGACGGGGCACGGGTGGCGTTCTGGTCGGGTCGGAGCGGGCGGGAGCTCGACTTTCGAGCGGCCACGCTCGTGGATGAGTACTGGCAGCGCTGGGCCGATTATTCACCGGAGGGCCGGACGGCTTTGGCTGCGGCACCGAGCAATGCCCAGGGCGCGGCACGCACGCATGATGTCTGGCTGCTGCCGCACTCGGCGGAGGATGATCAACCAGCGATCGCCCAACGCGCGAAGGCGGCATCCCAGCCGCCGCTGGTGTTGGCCGATCCGGTCTGGTTGACTGCGACCAAGGCGATCGGGTGGCCGATGCATCCGAAGGATCTCGCTCGGTTTCCCGAGGAAGAGGCCGTGCTCTCGGCATTCTGGGATCAGTTGATCGACCGGTACGAGGGCCTTCGGCGCACGGGTTTCATCGCCTGGGGTGATCCGCCACACATTCGTCACTCCAAAAGTGAGTTCTTCCGCGTTTCCGGGCAGGTCGAGTATGGGCTTCGCCGACACGTCTGGGGTCTGTACGCCCGAAGCGGCGAGCGCCGGTACTTTGACTACGGTACCCGGTTCAACCAGTTCTCCGGCGACTGGTCTTTGGTACACGAGGACGTGGGTGATAAATTCAGCGGTGGAATGACTAAAACCCGAGTGTTCTCTGAGTTCTGGGACCGGCCACTGTATTGGGGAGACAGCAGCGCGTTAGCGCCCACCGGCGGTAATACGGGTCACGACATCGTCAACTGGCTATTGGAGTACTACCTTACAGGTGACGAACATGCCTTCGAGCTGACCCGCCTGCACGGCGACGCCTTCAAGGCCCACTGGGCGCAGGAGGCGCGGTCGCGACCTTATTATGACGGCATCTTTATGATCCTGCGCGTATTAGCTACCCTATACGCAAGGGAGTGGGATGAGACATTCGGCGCGATGGCTCGCGAGCTCGCCGACTATGTCATCGACCTCGACAGTCCCAACGGGATCAATGATGAGATCCGCTATGGTTCCTTGTACAAAGACGATCGCAATCTCATCTCCCTTTATTACTACTATCAAGAGACGGGGGATGAGCGTGCCCGAGAGGCCTTTTTGCGCGGGGTCGACTACGAGTACCGGTTCAATCGGGTCAAGGAGGCCTTCAGCGGGCAGTCTTATGCCAGTTTTCTCTTCGCCGTCGCCTATCGCTGGACGGAGGATCCAAATTATTTGCGCGTGCTAAACACCTTGGTGGATGATCACCGGCGCTGGCGGGGCGTAGCCACAATCTACACTCAAATGAACCCGACGATGGGTTTGCCCACCGCGCTCGGGGTGCTCGCGGAGGCGAAGGGTCCGGCCACCGCGCTCAGAGTGCTCGCGGAGGCGAGGAGTTCGGCCACCAGATACCCGGTACTGCGGCAGTTCGGTGTTCCGGAGTCTTCTAAGATACTGTTTCGCAAGCCCGCAGACGACGCGGTACAGATGCGCATCCATCTTCGCCTGGTGGACGACCTGGAGGAGGGCGCCGCGATTGCCACCGTGTTTATGCCTTATTCCGCAGGCGGCGGTGGGTCGGCAGTGGACAGCCTCGAACTGCAGTCCGAGGCGATGTTTGGCACTCGGTATGAGGACCGTAGGGATCTGCGCCGCCGTTTCGTTTCGTTGACCCTGCCGAGACACGAGCCGGCAGGGCTGTATGAACTCGAGTTCCCCGGTGCGGAGTATGTCGATGTGCTGGATACGGACGCGCCGGAGATCTCCGTGTACGCGCCCGAAGGATATCGTATGCAGGGATCGGATGCCATCGAGTATTTTCGGGTTGC
>JARIBS010000069.1 GCA_029257385.1 Thiorhodococcus sp. | reverse complement strand
CCTCGGTCAGGGCGATGAGTCGCGCAGCGAGCAACTGCGACAGCGCATCGCGCCTTTTCTGCTGCGCCGCACCAAGGACGCGGTGGCCGCCGATCTGCCGCCCAAGACCGAGATTCTGCGCGAGGTGCCCCTGGCGCCCGATCAGCGCGATCTCTACGAGACCCTGCGTCTGGCGCTGCATGAGCGGGTACGTGCCGAGATCGGGCGCAAGGGGATGTCGCAGAGCGGCATCATCATCCTTGATGCACTGCTGAAGCTGCGCCAGGTCTGCTGCGACCCGCGCCTGGTGCCCCTGGAGAGCGCACGCGCGGTCAAGGGTTCGGCCAAGCTGGAGCTGCTCATGACGCTGCTCCCGGAACTGCTCGACGAGGGCCGCCGGGTGCTGCTGTTCTCGCAGTTCACCAGCATGCTGGATCTGATCGAGATCGCCCTGACCGAGGGCGGGATGTGCGAGAACCGCGACTTCGTCAAGCTCACCGGGCGCACCCGCAACCGCGAGACGCCGGTCGACCGTTTCCAGGCTGGAGAGGTGCCGCTGTTTCTCATCAGTCTCAAGGCTGGCGGCAGCGGTCTCAATCTCACCGCCGCCGATACCGTGATCCACTATGACCCCTGGTGGAACCCCGCCGTCGAGCGCCAGGCCACCGACCGCGCCCACCGCATCGGCCAGGACAAGCCGGTGTTCGTCTACAAACTGCTGACTGAGGGTACTGTCGAGCAGCGCGTCGCCGACCTGCAAGCGCGCAAGCAGGCGCTGGCCGATGCCATGCTCGCTGGCGGTGGCGCTGCGGCTGGCGCCCTTAGCGCGGCCGATCTCGACATCCTTTTCGCGCCGATCGTTGATTGATCGCGTTGCCACTTGCGGGGACAGTCTCGACACAGCGGTTTCGTCCCGTCCGCATTTGTTTCACAAGCGTCCTTATGATCGTTCGGGATGCGACATCTAATAAGCTTTATAAATTCACATGCTCTAATGATACGAGCAATCAAATTTTATTTTCCGCTTTTTATATTGCTCTTGGTTATGGTTATAGGCTCGGCGCCTCTGAGCTTTCTCGATAACCCAGAATGCACGTCTTTTTTTGGTATTAACGCATCGCTTTGGGCCTTGCTGTTAGTCTGTTTTTTTACGCCCGCTTCTATTACAACTGTGTCGCTATATCTTTTTTATTTCAGCTTGAAATCCAGAGGTCTAGATTTCTATCCACCTGAAAATATTCCATTAGGCAGGTTGCTCAAAAAGCGGCGTGGCTGGGCTGCGCTAATCCCAAAAACAGTGGGCTATGTTTTTCCGATATTCTGTTTTTGGTTGGTATCAATTGGTATTTCTGCTTTTATGGCAATTGCCGATGGCCAGACTTTTTGGGAAATGAATGCTGCCATTGGCGCAGCATGCTAATTTCATATCGAGTCACCGAGGGAGCTCTCTTCCGACTTCCGCACCAAGAATTCATCGCTGATACTGATTAAGATGGTATTGGATGCCGATGACCTCAATCATGCGCCCGCCACTCTCCAGCTCGATGCAATCGTCAAGGATGCGACAGCTAAGAAACACGACTCTAGACATGGGGTCCACTGTGAACTACGCTGCGCTCAACGCTAGCGCCAAAAAAAGCTAGCTGCGACTAATAATGAAAACTAATAAGCAGGAGGATAACTATGATTTACGTCAATCCTGGCCACGCTGACAGCCTTGTGTCCTTCGAACAACGCTATGGCAATTACATTGGCGGTGAATTCGTTGCACCGGTCAATGGGCAGTATTTCGATAATGTCAGCCCTGTAAACGGCGAGGTTTTCTGTGCGGTGGCGCGCTCCACCGTCGAGGATATCGACAAAGCGCTGGACGCCGCCCATCAAGCCGCGCCCTCCTGGGGCAAAACCTCGGTACAAGAACGCTCTAACATGCTGCTCAAGATCGCTGATCGTATCGAGCAGAACCTTGAAATGCTCGCTGTCGCGGAAACCTGGGATAACGGCAAGGCGGTACGCGAAACCTTGAACGCGGATCTCCCCTTGGCGGTGGATCACTTCCGCTACTTTGCCGGTTGTATCCGCGCCCAGGAAGGTAGCCTGGCGGAAATCAACGAGAACACCATCGCCTACCATTTTCATGAGCCGCTGGGCGTTGTGGGTCAGATCATCCCTTGGAACTTCCCGATTTTAATGGCCTGCTGGAAGCTCGCTCCAGCTTTGGCGGCCGGCAACTGCGTGGTGCTCAAACCAGCGGAGCAGACGCCGGTCTCGATCCTCAAAGTCATGGAACTGATCGGCGATCTCCTGCCGCCGGGAGTGATCAATATCGTCAACGGTTATGGCGCCGAGGCCGGGCAAGCGCTGGCCACCAGCAAACGCATCGCCAAGATCGCCTTCACCGGCTCCACTCCGGTCGGCTCGTATATCCTCAAGTGTGCTGCAGAAAACATCATTCCTTCTACGGTGGAACTGGGTGGCAAGTCTCCCAATGTCTATTTCGCCGACATCATGAACGCGGAACCCGAGTTTATCGATAAGGCGGTAGAAGGACTGGTGCTGGCGTTTCTCAATCAGGGTGAGGTGTGTACCTGTCCGTCTCGGGCATTGATCCAGGAGAGCATGTTCGAACCGTTCATGGCCAAGGTGGTAGAGCGCACCCGAGCGATCAAGCGCGGCAACCCGCTCGATACCGAGGTTCAGGTTGGCGCCCAGACCTCTCAGGAGCAGTTCGACAAGATCATGTCCTACATGAGTGTCGCCCGGGAAGAAGGCGCCGAGTTCATCACCGGTGGCGACAAGGAAACCGTGGCCGCAGAGCTTTCCGGTGGCTATTACATCCAACCGACCCTGTTAAAGGGCAACAACCAGATGCGCATCTTCCAGGAGGAAATCTTCGGCCCGGTGGTGGCGGTCACGACCTTTAAGGACGAGCAGGAAGCCTTGGAGATCGCCAATGACACTGCTTTTGGTCTAGGCGCCGGGGTGTGGAGCCGCGACATGAACGTGGCTTTCCGAATGGGGCGCGGCATCAAGGCGGGTCGCGTATGGACCAACTGCTATCACGCCTATCCGGCTCACGCCGCCTTTGGTGGTTATAAGAAATCCGGCATTGGCCGTGAAACCCACAAGATGGCATTGGACAGTTATCAGCAGACCAAGAACTTGCTGGTCAGCTACGATATCAACCCGATGGGGTTTTTCTAACCATCTGGCAACAACCAAGCAAAGCGGTATTCGTCTCGCCCAACCTGCAAGAGAGGATTCATCATTGTGGAAAAATCCATGAAAGCCGCAGTTGTTTCCGCGTTCGGCCAGCCATTGGAAATTCGCGAAGTCGAGGTGCCACGTCCCGGCAAGGGTGAAGTGCTGGTCAAGATCGCTGCCGCCGGAGTGTGTCACACTGACCTGCATGCCGCCCATGGCGACTGGCCGGTCAAGCCCACGCCGCCTTTTATTCCCGGTCATGAAGGGGTTGGGCATGTGGTCGCTCTTGGCGAGGGTGTCGAGTACCTCAAGGAAGGCGATCGGGTCGGAGTTCCTTGGCTCTATTCCGCCTGCGGTCATTGCACGCATTGTCTGTCTGGTTGGGAGACGTTGTGCGAATCCCAGCAAAATACCGGCTATTCGGTCAATGGCGGCTTTGCCGACTACGCGTTGGCCAAGGCGGATTATGTCGGCCATTTGCCGGACAATATCGGTTTTGTCGAGATCGCGCCAATACTCTGTGCAGGTGTCACTGTCTATAAAGGACTTAAGATGACCGATACGCGGCCCGGTCAGTGGGTCGTTATCTCAGGCATCGGTGGGCTTGGTCACATGGCGGTACAGTACGCTAAAGCCATGGGGCTGAATGTTGCAGCGGTGGATATCGACGATGCCAAGCTGACGCTGGCTGAGCGACTCGGCGCCACGGTCACGGTCAATGCCGCCAAGACCGATCCGGTTGCGTATCTCAAGAAGGAAATCGGCGGTGCCCATGGTGTGCTGGTCACTGCCGTTTCACCCAAGGCATTCGAGCAAGCCCAAGGGATGGTACGCCGTGGCGGCACCATTTCACTTAATGGCTTGCCGCCAGGTGATTTTCCGCTGTCGATCTTCGATACGGTACTCAATGGAATTACCATCCGTGGCTCGATCGTCGGTAGTCGTTTAGACCTGCAAGAGTCACTGGATTACGCTAGTGAAGGCAAGGTCAAGGCAACGGTTTCAACCGATCGTATCGAAAATATCAATGATATCTTCTCGCGTATGATCGACGGCAAGATCGAGGGCCGAGTCGTACTGGAGATGGAAGATTAAACGGCCATGCCATTGACTTAAGCCGTCGCAGTTCTGCGACATGCTGGCACGCCGCTTCAGGCGTGCCAGCGAGGTGATGAAGAATACGCTGCACCAGACGCACTAAATCTTCTTCGAGAAGCACGTTGCACTCCATCGCGCTGCATGGGCTTCTTTTCCTTTAGGTGTCACACTCCTGTTCGGTTTCAGCGACTCTAGCAGCCCCTGCAGCACGGCTCGCGCCATGAAGAGCGGATAACGTTTTTATCAATGCAATTGTCCGGAATGCTAAAGTTGGCAGTTTAACCTCAACGCATTAAGTGCTCGATCCCACTGGCCTTTACGGCGTTTCCCGCGACCGCTCTCTGGTACTTCCGCTCTGATGCTCTAGCGCGTGCAAACGCGCGCGAAGGCGCTCGAGTTCATCGAGCAACTCGAGCGCGAGCGCGGCGCCGGCGAGGTTGAGGTCGAGGTCGCGCCGGAGACGAATAGCGCGCCTGGCGCGTTTAACCTCGATGCCGCTGAAGCGCCACTCGGCGGGTTGCCGGCCCTGCGGGTGGAGCAGACCCTCGGCGACCATGAGCTTGACGACTCGGCGGTCGGCGCCGCAGAGACTGCTCAGCTCAGCAAAAGAAACGATCCAATCCTCGTCGAGTAGGATGCCCTCGATGCCTGTCTCGTTCTGCGCCATGGGTCAGACTCCAAGTTGTGCCCGTGGATTGAAGGTGAGCTGCTCGGCCATCTTGCGGTAGGCCTCTTTTGCCGCCTCCGAGTTGGCCGGCGGCGTGACGATCTCCAGCAGCAGGATCTCATCGCCCGGTGGAGAACCCGGCAGCCCACGCCCCTTGAGACGCATTTTCTGCCCGGAATGCGATCCGGGCGGGATCTTGAGGTTCACCGAGCCGCCCAGGGTTGGGACCTTCACCGTGGCGCCCAGTGCGGCCTCCCAGGGGGCGATCGGCAGCCGCAGCTGAATATCTTTACCCTCGGGGGTGAAATGCGGGTGTGCCGCGAGATCGATTTCCAGATAGAGATCGCCAGGCGGACCGCCATTGCGCCCTGGCGAACCCTGACCGGCGAGGCGTATCTGTCGGCCCTGTGTGACCCCGGCTGGAATGCGCACGTTCAGCGTCTTGGTGCGTTGGCCGTTGGGACCGGCTTCCGGCATGTCTAATTTGATCTGACGGGTTGTGCCCTGGAAGGCGTCTGTCAAGGCGATGGCGATCTTGGCGCTTTGATCCTGACCGCGGCGACGCCGGGCATCCATGCCTTCGCCATGGAAGGCGCGCCCAAAAATGCTCGAAAAGAAGTCGCTGAACTCATTTGCCGCGTTCGGATCGAACTTAAAGTCCTGATAACCACCGCCAGCGCCCGGAGCGCCCGGTGGCGGGCGGAAGTCCTGACCGGCGCGCCAGTCACTGCCGAGCGCGTCGTAGGCGGCGCGTTTCTCGGCGTCTTTCAGCACTTCGTTGGCCTCGTTGACTTCCTTGAAGCGCTCCTCGGCGTTTGGCTCTTTGCTAACGTCGGGGTGATATTTGCGTGCAAGCTTGCGATAAGCCCGCTTGATCTGATCCTGGCTGGCATCACGCGCCACGCCGAGTGTTTTGTAGTAATCCTTGTATTGCATCAGAGGGCCTCAGGCCAATTTTATCCAGGCAAGAGTAGGGGTTTATTCACTCCAGCAATTGGGGACATTGAGCATGGATTGCATCCATTCCCCCGCCCCTCGCCTGGTGCTGGAGCATGAAAGACGATCACTCAATGGCCTTTCACGCCATCTTCGTTCGGATCGGTGCTCAGATTTTATACGGTGGCGCTGCTGGGTGCATGTGCTGGAACGGTGCGCTCTTGTGCCCAGTCACGCAGCTTGCGAATCTGAACGTCCATCACGACCGAGAGCGGCTGGGTGCTGGCGATCTCCCCAAGCAACGTCGCGGTCGTGAGCGGCGTGCCTGCGGCCCTGTCCGCGAAGAGCGCTGAGACCACCGCCTGCTCGATTCCGGCCCCGGTAAAGCCCTCGGCTGCGTCCGCTAGAGCGTCGAGGTCGAAATCGGCGGGGTCTAGATCGCGCTGGCGCAGATGGATGTTGAAGATGTCGCGGCGCACCTCGGTGGTCGGCAGGTCGACGAAGAACAGCTCATCAATGCGCCCCTTGCGGATCAACTCGGGCGGCAGCCGGGAGATATCGTTAGCGGTGGCGGCGATGAACACACGGGTCTTGCGCTCGGCCATCCAGGTCAACAGGGTTGCCAGCACGCGCCGACCGACACCGTCGTCCTCTGAGCCGGTGGCGATACCCTTTTCGATCTCGTCGACCCAGAGCACGCAGGGCGCCATGAGATCGGCCGTCTCCAGCGCCTTGCGCAGATTCTTCTCGGTCTCGCCGATATATTTGTTGTAGAGCGCGCCAAAATCCAACCGCAGCAGCGGCACACCTAGACGCCCCGCCACGGCTTTTGCCGCAAGGCTCTTGCCCCCGCCCTGCACGCCGAGCAGCAGGATACCGCGCGGATAATCGCGCTGGCGCTCAGGATCGAGAAAGGCGTCGCGACGTCGATCGATCCACCCCTTGAGATTGGACAGACCCGCCACGTCTGCGAATGAGCGTGTGTCGTATTCGAAGCTGATGACGCCCTCCGAACTCAGCAGGGCGTACTTGGCGCGTTTGACCGACTCGACATCGTCGCGGGTGATGGCGCCGTCGTTGCGGATGGCGTTGCGGATGAGCCGACGGGCGTCGGATTCGGTGATGCCGAGCAGGTTCTCGGCGAGCTGGTCGAGGGCCTGGCGGCTGGCGCGCACGCTGCCTTGATCGCCAACCTGTTGCCAGCGTTTAGCCTCTTCGCGGATGAGCGCCATGATGCGATTGCGATCCGGCAGCCGCAGCGAGAACCTGACACTGAGATGGCGCAGCTCTGGTGGCGCCTCCAGCGCATGACTGACCAGGATGAGGGTGCGCGGCAGACCACCATAGCCCTGGGCGATCTCTTTGAGTAGCCGCACATGCAGGGGCGTTTCAAGATAGGGATGGAAGTCGAGCAGTAGATAGATGCCGCGCTGAGTGGTGAGTTTGACGTGTCGCAACACCTCGCCCGGATCGGCCAGCATGTGCTCCGGCTCGGCGACGTACTCAATGCGTTGCAGACCCTCGGTCACCGTCCACCTGAAGGCCGGCTCCGAGACCCGGATCGCCAGTCGCGAGAACAGCTCAATGACGCGTGGTTCCTCGATCGATTCGATCAGGATAATGGGCGTGTCCGAGCGCAGCAGGAGCTCGAGGTCGTGGAGATCCGGGGTCATCGGGGTTGGGCCTGGCGGTGCGATAGCATCAGGAGTATCAGGATTGCATTGGGTGCTCAAGGTCGGGCGCCGGATTGCGTGACCATCATCACCGCATACCACTGACCAAACAGAGAGGAAATCCTGAAAATCCTGTGACATCCTGTTCACTAATCCTGTCTATTTGATAGCGAACCGTCGCGGCATCGCCCCGCGCGGCGACCAATCATCCAGCTTTAGCTTTACCTCAAAGAGACCATCCATGACTGCAAAAGACCATCTGATCATCTTCGATACGACGCTGCGCGACGGCGAGCAAAGCCCTGGCGCGTCCATGACCCGCGATGAGAAGGTCCGCATCGCCAAGGCGCTCGAGCGCATGCGCGTGGATGTGATCGAAGCGGGCTTCCCGATCGCCAGTCAGGGTGACTTCGAGGCCGTCAAGGCGGTCGCCGAGACGGTGCGCGAAAGCCGTGTCTGTGGACTCGCGCGCGCGCTCGATCGCGACATCGACCGCGCGGGCGAAGCGCTCAAGGGCGCCAATGCCGGCCGCATCCATACCTTCATCGCGACCTCCCCGATCCATATGGAGAAGAAACTGCGGATGTCCCCGGACGAGGTCCTCGCGCAGGCGGTCCATGCGGTCAAGCGGGCGCGCCGATATACCGATGATGTGGAGTTCTCACCCGAGGACGCGGGCCGCTCCGAGGTCGACTTTCTCTGCCGCATCCTGGAGGCGGTCATCGAGGCCGGCGCCAGGACGCTGAATATCCCAGACACCGTCGGCTACAATATCCCCGATCAGTTCGGCGCTCTGATCGCCACTCTGCGCGAGCGCATTCCCAACTCCGACCAGGCGATCTTCTCGGTGCACTGTCACAACGATCTGGGGCTGGCGGTCGCCAACTCGCTGGCGGCGGTACGCAATGGGGCGCGCCAAGTGGAATGCACCATCAATGGATTGGGCGAGCGCGCCGGCAACGCGGCACTCGAGGAGGTCGTCATGGCGGTGCGCACCCGTCAGGATCTCTTTGACTGCGAGACCCGGCTCGACACCACCCAGATCATGA
>JARIBS010000064.1 GCA_029257385.1 Thiorhodococcus sp. | reverse complement strand
GCCTCGGCGATCTGCGCCCCGACCGTTAGCACTGGATTGAGTGAGGTCTGCGGCTCTTGGAAGATCATCGCCATACGCTCACCGCGCACCCGGCGCATCTGAGCCTCAGTCATGCGTAGCAGGTCGCTGTCACCGAGCCGGACCGAACCCGCCGTGATGCGCCCCGACGACGGCAGCAGCCGCATCAAGCTCAAGGCCGTCATCGACTTCCCGCAGCCCGACTCACCCAGCAGCGCCAGGGTCTCGCCCGGATGAATATGCAGATCCACCCCGTCGACCACACGCACGGGCCGCGCGGCATCGCCTAAGTGGGTGGTCAATCCTTCAACTTTGAGCAGGGGTTGGGGCATTTGGATTCGGTGTCGGTTGTCTATCTCGGATCGAACGCATCGCGCACGACGTCGGCGAAGAGGTTGGCCGCCAGCACCAGGCTGAACATGAACAGGAACGCGGCGGCCAGGGACCACCAGACCACCGGGTCGCGCGCCAGCTCCAGACGGGCGCTGTTGATCATGTTGCCCCAGGAACTCATCGTCGGATCGACGCCGATGTTGACGTAGGAAAGCACCGCCTCGGCCAGCACCAGCCCGCTGAAATCGAGCACCAGGGTAATCAGTACGATGTGCATGACGTTGGGCAGGATGTGTCTGGCGATCACGGTGAAATGACCGACTCCGAGCGATTGCGAGGCTTGCACATAGTCGATCTCGCGCAGCTTGAGCGCCTCCCCGCGCAGCAGTCGGCACAGCCCGGTCCAGCTCGTGACGCCCAGGATCAGACACAGAAACAGCAGCCGCAGATCGGCGCGCTCCACCAGGCTCTCGAAGGACTCGGCGTGATTGCTCATATAAACCTGGAGCATCAGGATCACGGCCGCGATCAGCAGCACGCCGGGGATGGAGTTGAGCGTGGTGTAGAGATACTGGATGACATCATCCACCCAGCCCCGAAAATAACCCGCCGCGATACCGAGCAGGATGGCCGCAGGCAGCATCACCATGGTGGTCAGAGTGCCGATCAGCAGACCGGTGCGGATGCTCTTGAGGGTCTGGAAGAAGACATCCTCGCCGACCTTGTCGGTGCCCAGAATGTGATACTTGGTGGCCAGTTCACCGGCCACGAAGGCGAGTGCGAGCATGACGCCCAGCATCCCCAGTGCGGTCACCCAGGGCACTTCGGTACGACCGGCCAGAATTAGCCGCCGCACGTCTGTAACGGAGACGCCCCGACGGCGCGCGATCAGCCACAGGATGCCGAGACTGATCAGCGCCCAGAAGATCAGCCCCTTCGTCAGCCCCAGCGCCGAGCGCCAGGCGATATCCAGCCCGCGCTGGCTCGCTGGGTCCGTGAGATGCGCCCCGCCATGGGTCAATCTCGGATAGTCGCGCACGACGCGCCCATCGGGCTGATCGATCGCCTCCTTGACATAGAGATGGGTCGCGAAGGGCGCCGAGTAGGTCTTCTCCTGACGCGCGCGCAACCCGCTCAATGCCAGGTCGAGCAGACTCAGCACCTCCGGGGAATAGCGAACCTCGCGGGACTCGTCCTGTTGCGCCTGCGCGAGGCGCAGATGCAGGGTGTCGAGCAGACCGACGACCGCATAGGCCATGAGCACGACCAGGGTCGCGACACCGACACGCGAGCGCACCACCCGTCGCCAGGGCGCGCGCAGATGCTCGTGGCGCGCGGCGTAGAGGCCGAACCCCAGCACCAGCGCCAGCAGCAGGAAGACCAGGGCATCCGTCCACAGGACGACTGGGATCAGCGGCATGGCGGCGGCCTCCTCATTGCAGCCGCACGCGCGGATCGACCAGGGTGTAGGAGATGTCGGTCAGGATCAGACCCAGGATGTAGAGCACGGCGCCCAGAAATACCATGGAGCGCACAATGGCGAAGTCCTGATTGCTGATGGCGTCGATGGTGTAGCTGCCAAGCCCCGGGATGCCGAAGAAGGACTCGGTGATCAGACTGCCCATGAACAGCAGCGGCAGCACCACCACCACACCGGTCAGGATCGGGATGAGCGCGTTACGCAACACATGGCGAAACAGCACCAGCCGCTCGCTCAACCCCTTGGCGCGCGCAGTGCGGACATAGTCCTTGGCGATCTCCTCCAGAAACAGCGTGCGATACCAGCGTGTGCCCCCGCCGATACCGCCGATGACCCCGACAATGACCGGCAGGATCAGGAACTTCCAGGCATTCAGCCCCTGGTCGTAACCCGAGATCGGGACCAGATGAAAGACTTTGCTGAGAATGAATTGTCCGCCGATGATGTAGAACAGACTGGAAATGGACAGCATGGCCACCAACAGCACCACGCTCCCGATATCGATATAAGTCCCGCGAAAGAACACGATGAAGAGCGCAAAACTGATGTTAAATGCCAATCCCACCAGCAGCACCGGGATCGCGATCGCAAGACTCGGCCACATCCGCTGCGAGATGTCGTGACCGATGTCGCGTCCGTCGTCTGAGGCGCCAAACTGGAAGACGAACAGTTTGACGGACTTCTGGAAGAAAATAGTGTCCGTCAGACGCGCCGTGCCGTCCGCCGTCGGATTGTAGAGCAGCGGTCGATCGTAGCCGTGCTCCTGCTTCCAGATCTGGACGGCCTCGTCTGTGACGCGCTTCTCGCCGAGATGCATCCGGGCCATATCGTCCGGCGAACTCACCACGAAGAACAGCAGAAAAGTCAGCAGATTGACACCGATCAGGATCGGGATCGCATAGAGCACACGCCGCAGAATATAGGCGCTCACAGCGCGGTACTCCGTTCGCGTCGTCGCACCATCCACCAGGCCGGAATCACCAGCAGCAGAATCAACCCCGCAAGCGCCCACAGGGGCCAGACGATCGGGCGATTCCACGCATGGCGCAGGCGCTCGCGCAGTTCGGGGTCGATGCGTCGGTATTTGAGCGTGTTGTTCGCCATCTGATTGGGATGGGCGTTGTAGAGCCAGCGATGGTTCAAGCTGAATGCCTTGGGAAAGAAGCCCCAGACCCAGGGTGCATCGGTACGCGCGACCTCGATCATGCGATCGATGATCGCCTGGCGCTCCGGCCCATCATCCATGAACTTCATCGTGTCGAACAGACGGTCGAATTCCGCATTGACATAGTTGGCCGCGTTCTCGCCCTGATGCTCCACCTTGCCATTGGGACCATAGAGCAGAAAAAGAAAATTCTCGGGATCGGGATAGTCCGCGTTCCAGCCCCACATGAACACCTGACCCGTGCCATTGCGGATCTTCTCCTGAAAACGGTTGTAGTCCGTTGAGCGGATGACCAGCTCGATTCCGAGCTTGGCGAACTGCTTGCGGATCCAGTTCATACGGGCGCGGTCATCCGGCCCGGTCGCGACCGCCTCGTAGTTGATCGCAAGCGAGCGGCCGGTCTCCTGATCGACACCGCCGCGATACCCGGCCTGCTCCATGAGCACACGCGCCTCGTCGAGACCACGGCGGATCGCGCGTCCGTCGCGCCAGGTGTAGACGAAGGGGTTGATGCCGGCCTCGCCCTCACGATGACCGAAAATCCCCGCCGGAACCGGACCCTGCGCCGCCAGCCCGCGTCCGTTGATGAAGATGGAGATGAACTCCTCGAAGTCGACAGCGATCGAGATGGCGCGTCGCAGCAGGCGGGCACGCTGGGAATCGCCCCCGACCACGGGGTCGAGCATGTTAAAACCCATATAGAAGATCGACGGCTCGACCGATGTCAGCAGCTCGACGCCCTGCTCGCGCATCGCGTCCGTCAGGATCGGCTCGCCCTGGGTGTCGATCTGCACCGCCTGATCGAAGGCGTCCGAGGAGATGCCCGAGGCGTCGTAGTAGCCCTGCAGGAACTTATTCCAGCGCGGGATATTCTCCTTCTCCAGACTGTAGACGGCGCGATCGATGAATGGAATCGGCTTGCCGGCGTCGGCCAGGATGCCCGAGGTGAGATCCTCCGGCATGCCCTCGCTCGGATAGCGCTCACCGTGGAAATTGGGATTGCGCGCGAGCACCATGCGCAGATTGGGATTGTTCTCGCTGAGCATGTAGGGTCCGGTGCCGATCGGATACCAGTCCAGCACGATATTGCGCCCGGCCATGCCCGGCTGGGCATGGAAGACATCGGCCTCCCAGGGCATCGGGGCGAAGAACGGCATGGCGAGCCAGTAATTGAACTGCGGATATTTGCCCTCGACGCTGATCCTGAAGCTGTGACGATCGAGCACCTCAACCCCCGCGATGCGGGCCTCGCGCAGGGTCGCGACCCGCTCCAGCTCACCCTGTTGATCGCGTTGCCCGAGCTGTTCGGCCAGCGCCCCGAAACCCCGGATATGTCGGCTCATCACACCCGAGATCGGCGAATGCCGCCAGGGCGCGGCGAGGCGCTTGATCTGGTAGACGAAATCCTCCGCCGTCAGCTCGCGACTGCCGACTTGCGGAAAATCCGCCAGCCGGTTGATCCCGCCGAGATCCGCCTCGCTCAGTGCATGGTAGCGGTAGCGCCCATCGCCATCCTGGGCAAGCGCTGGATGCGGCTGGAATCGGATACCGGGTTGGATGCGGATCAGATAGTCGCTGCGGTCAATCGCAGATGCTGGCGCGTCTTCCGGCAGGCGGTTTCCCTCGGCATCGAAATAGCTCGGAACCGGCACCTCGGCGGCCGACAGCGGCACCAGACGGTAAGGGCGCAGCAGAAAGTGATATTGCAACGGCGGCTCATAGATTTGCGCCAGAAAGGCATTCTCGTTGGAGCTATAGGAGCGCGCCGGGTCCAGATGCTTGGGCCGCTCCTCAAAGGAGCTGTAATAGACATTGTCCTCGGCATCCGCGCCCGGATAGGGATCGTTCCATGCCGCGTCCGTGCAGCCAGTCAATGCGAGCACCAGCAGGCTAAGCAGCCCTGTGCGAATCCCGTTACTCAAAGCGCATGCTCCTGGCCCGCCCTTTCGCCCGATGATAAGTTTCGGTACTGTTACACGCCACACGCCACATTGGGGCGTCAGCAATCAATTCTATCCTTACCCAACCCGACAGGGCGCGACTCCCGCGCCGATCACCGACCGCAAGAGACAATCAATCATGGGCTTTCTACAAGGCAAGAAGATTCTCATTACTGGTGTCGCGAGCAACCGCTCGATCGCCTGGGGTTGCGCCCAAGCCATGCAGCGCGAAGGCGCCGAGATCGCCCTGACATACCAGAACGACAAGCTCAAGTCACGAGTGGAGGAGTTCGCCGCAAAGTTGGGCTCGGACATCGCCCTGCCGCTGGATGTGAGCACCGACCAGCAGATCGACCACTGCTTCGCAGCGCTGGAAGAGCGCTGGGACGGACTCGACGCAATCGTCCACTCAATCGCCTTTGCACCGGCTCACGAGTTGGCAGGCGACTACGTGGATTCGCTGACTCGGGAGGGGTTTAACACCGCCCATGACATCTCCTCCTACAGCTTCTCTGCCATGGCCAAGTCCGCTCGGCACATGATGGAGGGCCGCAATGGCGCGCTGCTCACGCTGACCTTCCTCGGCTCCACGAGGGCCGTACCCTACTACAACGTCATGGGGCTGGCCAAGGCCAGCCTTGAGGCCAACGTGCGCTATCTGGCCGCCTCGCTCGGTCCCCAGGGAACCAGAGTCAACGCCATCTCGGCGGGGCCGATCCGGACCCTGGCCGCGTCCGGGATTTCGCACTTCCGCTCGATGCTCAAGGAGGTCGAGACACACGCCCCGCTGCGGCGCACCGTCACCACTGAGGAGGTCGGCAATGCCGCCGCCTTCATGTGCTCGGATCTGGCCAGCGGCATCACCGGCGACATCCTCTACGTTGATACTGGCTTCAATATCCTTGGCCTTGGCTGAGCGTCAGCCGCGGCGATTGATTGCAGCCTGCGAGAGCCAGAGCAGGGCTGGCTCTTCGTCCTTGCCTAGGGCACCCTCGCGCACGATGAGCACACCATCGGCAACCGGCTTGGCGATCACACCGGGCGACGCGCCCGGGGCCGCCAGCGCACTGGCCTCGCGCGCAGCCACACGCGCTTTGAGCCAGTGCTGGATACGCTCGTGGTAGGCGCGCTTGTACTCGACCTTGACGGCCCGCAAACGCGCATCGTGCAGAAAGAGCGTCAAATACGAGGCGGGCATCTGATTGAATGTGCCGATGGGTGCGCCGCAGATGCGGTTGCCGAAGGGGTTTTCACCATCGCCGCATTGCAGCTTGAGCTTCGGGAAGCTCTCGCGGAGCTTCGACTCCGTGAGGGCGCTCGTGAAGCTATCGAGCGCGGCATTGAACTCGGGCTTGCCAAGGACGAACATGAGGGCCAGATCCGTGCGATGCTGGCCGTCCTCGGTGAAGGCGAGCCAGTAGAAAGGACCGAAGACCAGCGCCAGCATGAGCAGGGTCTTGTAGGCTTTGGGGAGTTTCAGGTCTTGTTTCATCATGGCATTGTAGCCTTTCGCTGAGGCTCGGCGCCTATTGAACGACGATCTCGACACGCCGATTGAGGGCGCGTCCGTCTTGCGTCGTATTGGTGGCCAGAGGCGACAGACCCCCAACCCCCTGGGGCGTCAGACGCTCGCCGAGAATGCCGTAATTCTGAATCAGGCTTAGAACAACCGCCTCGGCGCGCCGTCGCGACAGGTCCAGGTTGTCTTGCAGTGCGCCCTGGTTGTCAGTGTGGCCGACGATGTAGACCTTAAGCTCCGGCTGCTCATTGAGCATCCGTGCCAGCGCTTCGAGCTGCGGGCGCGACTGGGGTCGGAGACTGGTCGCGTCGGAATCGAACTGAATCGCGTAGAGTGCCACCCGACCGGTTTGTGCGAGCGCGCTGGACATCTCGGCGGCATCGGGCACGTCCAAGCGTTCTTGCGTTCGCTCTGATCGGACCTGCTCGACAAAGATGGCCACGCGCTCACCTGCCTCGGAGTCGGCGAAATTGTCCTGATAAGCGGCAAACACGAAGACGTGTGAGTCGCCCTCGGCGCTGGCGCGGCGCGCGCTGTAGATGCGCGGCTCCTGAACCGAACTCGCGGAGAAGGCAGATTTGAGCAAATGGCTATCGGTGAGCTTTTTGTCGTTTGACTCGTCAATATAGAACTGCTCGACCTTGTTGCCACACGCATCGAACCCGGAACATTGATAGAGCCTCTGGTAGCCCTGTGCGGCGAGCGCTTGGCGATAGTGGTCGATGATCTCGCCCGAGCTGGCGTTGCGCGGTGCGAGATAGACCAGACGCGTGCGCCTGCCGGAAATCTTGACGGTATCCTTCCAGTCACCGGCGCTCTCGTTCCAGGGTCCGGTCGGAATCACCGCCTCTTCAAACGCGGTTGCACGATAGCCGATGATGAGCGATGAGGCGAAGCGGGCAACCTCGGGCGGATCGGTCGCGCCTGGGATATCCGCGCCGAAACCCATCGTCTGCGCGCTCGCGCTCGCGCACACGCTCACCAGCACGAGTGTTAGAACCGAGCGAGCGATCTTCAACTGAACACAACCTCCATCGCCACTAGACTATCCGGCCCAGTGTCATTCTCTCAAACGAGCGTATTAGATTCAGCATGCCGAGCGACCTCTCCCAGCACACCCCGATGATGCAACAGTTTCTGCGTATCAAAGCAGACTATCCAGACAAGCTGCTGTTCTATCGTATGGGAGATTTCTACGAGCTGTTCTTCGAGGATGCCGAACGCGCCGCGCGTCTACTGGACATCACACTGACCAAGCGCGGCCAATCGGGCGGCAAACCGATCCCGATGGCGGGCGTGCCCTATCATGCAGCCGAAGGCTATCTGGCCAAACTGGTGCGCAAGGGCGAGTCGGTCGTCATCTGCGAGCAGGTCGGCGATCCCGCCAAGAGCAAGGGACCGGTCGAGCGCAAGGTGATGCGCATTGTCACGCCAGGGACGCTCACTGATGAGGCGTTGCTGGAGGAACGTCGCGAAAACCTGCTCACCGCCATCGCCGAGGGCAAGAATGGCTTCGGCTTGGCGTCGCTCGAACTCTCCAGCGGGCGGTTTTCGGTTCTGGAAGTGCCCTCGCGCGAGGCGCTCGCCAGCGAGTTGGAGCGGCTCCATCCAGCCGAGGTACTGATCGACGAGGACAGCCGTCTGGACGTCGAACTGCACATCACGCACGGCGTAAGTCGCCGCCCGGTCTGGCACTTCGACACCGACAGCGGCGAGCAGTTGCTCTGCCAGCAATTTGCCACCCGTGACCTCACGGGCTTCGGCTGCGCCGAACTGCCGCTCGCGATCGGGGCGGCCGGATGTCTGCTCCAGTACATCCGCGACACTCAACTCGCCGCCCTGCCCCATCTGTGCGGGCTGACGACCGAGCAGCGCGATGATGCACTCATTCTGGACGCGGCGACCCGACGCAATCTGGAACTCACCGCAAGTCTCACCGGCCGCCACGAGCACACCCTGGCCGGCGTACTGGACCGCACGGCGACCGCCATGGGCGCTCGACTGCTGAGACGCTGGCTGAATCGACCGCTGCGCGATCAGGCCGCGGTGCGTGAGCGCCACGGCGCAATCGCTGTCTTGATCGCTGAGGGCAGCGCGTCGCAGCTTCAGGAAACGCTCTCTGGCATTGGCGATCTGGAGCGCATCCTGGCGCGCATTGCACTGCGCTCGGCACGCCCTCGGGATTTGGCCGTGCTGCGCGACTCACTGGCGGCCCTGCCGCTGCTGCACGATCACCTCGCTGGGGTCGATGATGCGCTACTGACCCGGATGTGCCACGACATCAGCGAACATCCGCAGGTGCTGGAGCTGCTCGCGCGCGCCATCATCGAGCAACCACCGATGCTGATCCGCGATGGCGGCGTCATTGCCCAGGGCTTCGACGACGCACTCGATACGCTGCGCGATCTCTCGCGCAACGCCGACCGCTTTCTGCTGGAATTGGAAAGCCGCGAGCGCGAACGCACCGGCATCGCGACCCTAAAGGTCGGCTACAACCGTGTCCACGGCTACTACATCGAACTCAGCCGGACCCGTGCCGATGAGGTCCCGGCGGACTATGTTCGCCGCCAGACCCTCAAGGGTGCGGAACGCTATATCACACCCGAGCTGAAGCGCTTCGAGGACGAGGTGCTCAGCAGCCGCGAGCGCGCGCTGGCGCGCGAAAAGGCGCTCTACGGGGAAGTGCTCGACCGTCTCGCCGAGTCGCTGGCGCCCTTGCAGACGACAGCGGCAGGCGTGGCGACGCTCGATGTCATCGCCAACCTGGCCGAGCGCGCCGAGACGCTGGACTGGGCCTGCCCAAAGCTGACCGATACGGCGCTGATCGAGATCGAGGACGGGCGTCATCCAGTCGTCGAGCGTGTCATCGACGCCCCCTTCGTCGCCAATGGACTGCGGATGCACGCCAAGCGCCAAATGTTGGTGATCACCGGTCCCAACATGGGCGGCAAGTCGACCTACATGCGCCAGAACGCGCTCATCGTGCTGCTGGCTTATGCCGGGAGCTTCGTGCCCGCGCGCATAGCGACCCTGGGGCCGATCGACCGAATTTTCTCGCGCATCGGCGCCTCCGACGACTTGGCGGGCGGGCGCTCGACCTTCATGGTGGAGATGGAAGAAACGGCCAACATTCTCAACAACGCGACCGCCCAGAGCCTGGTACTAATGGACGAGGTCGGACGCGGCACCAGCACTTTCGATGGGCTGTCGCTGGCCTGGTCGTGCGGTGTGGAGCTGGCCACGCGCATCGGCGCCTATAGTCTGTTCGCGACCCACTATTTCGAGCTGACCACGCTGCCGGAAGAGTATCCGGGCATCGTCAATGTCCATCTCGATGCGCTCGAACACGACGGCTCCATCGTGTTTATGCACGCATTGCGCGACGGAGCGGCCAATCAGAGCTATGGGCTGGCGGTGGCCGCGCTGGCCGGTGTGCCCAGGCAAGTCATCGAGCGCGCCCGCAAACGCCTCGGCGGTTTAGAAGCGGCCGCCCGGCGTCATGCCGAGCACGATGCCGTGCAGCTCTCGCTGTTCCCACTTGAGCCGCCACCCGAATCAGCCGTGGAGCATCCGGTTTGCGAAACGCTGCGCGCACTCCAACCCGACGCGCTAAGCCCTAGAGAGGCGCTCGATCAGCTCTATCGTTTGAAGACGCTGGTCGATGAAACGGACAGCGGTCAGGGCTAGTCCCTCAGACGCGCGCCCACCCGGACCATGGCGAGGGTAATGTTATCGGTTCCCCCGCGCTCATTAGCGAGCCGGATTAAGGCATCAGCGGCGGAGTCGAGCGTGTTATCGCGCACGGCGTTGAGGATCTCGCGCAGCCAGTCCTCCGGAACCATCCCGGTCAACCCGTCGGTACAGAAGATGAACAGGTCGCCCGTGGCGATTTCGATCAGATCAGAGGGCACGCCGACAGTGGGCGATGACCCCAACGCGCGCGTGAGAATGTTCTCGCCGATCCCGTAGCGTTGCGCATCCTCGCGGGAGATGAAAAACCCCTGATCGACGACTTCCTGGATAAATGAATGATCGTGTGAGAGTTGCTCGAAGGACTCGCCGCGCAGACGATAGATCCGTGAATCGCCCACATGGGCAATGGCCAGCCACTCCCAGCCGAGCGCGCCCACCACCACGGTGCTGCCCATCCCGACACAGGCGCTGTGCTCTCTGGCATGTTTCCAGATCCCGATATTGGCCTCTTCCACCGCCGCCTCGAGATACAGACGGGCCTTCTCGCCATCGGTACGCGATGCCTTGCGGCGACGAAAACGCTCGGTGATGGTGTCGATGGCCAGTTGGCTGGCAACATCACCGGCGCTCGCCCCGCCGACGCCATCGGCGACCACCAGCAGGCCGCGCTCGGGATCGACCGCCACGGCATCCTCGTTGCGTTGCCTCACGCGCCCCTGATCGGTGCGCCAGGCAAATTCGAGTTCGTAGGCGCTGATTGGATCAGATTCCATGATTGCCTTCGACATAGGCACTCATCCGTGCGACAGGCGCTTAGCCCCCGACTTCGCCATTGAGCCGCGCCGCAAGCCGCTTGGGTTCGACATAGCCGGGGATCATCTCGCCCGTCTCGGTGAGGATGGCGGGCGTGCCGCGCAGACCGAGTTCCTCGCCCAGAGCCATGTGTGCATCGACTGGATTGTCGCAGGTCTTGGCGGCAATCTGCTGCCCTGACTTGGCCTTGGTCATGGCGACGCGACGCGCCTCGTCATCCCCGGCGCACCAGACCGAAACGGCTTCCTCGTAGGCTGGGCTGCCCTTGCCAGCGCGGGGGAAGAACATATAGCGCACACCGATGCCTTCCTGCTCGTACTCGCTGATCTGACTGTGCAGCTTGCGGCAGTAGCCGCATTCGATATCGGTGAAAATGGTGACTGTATGCTTGGGCTGTTTTGGACTGAAGACGACCGTCTGATTGTCGCCGATCTCGTCCATCAGCCGCGAACGCGACTCGGCCAGACGCGGCTCGGTGATGTCCTTGCGATTTTTAAGATCGATGATATGGCCGCTCATGAAATAGCGCCCATCGGCGCTCACGTACATGACATCGGTTCCGGCCATGACTTCGTAAAGCCCATCGATCGGGGCCGGCTGAATGCTGGTGATTTTCATGTCCGGCACGACCTGCTGGAGCGCTTTGCGGATGTCTTGCTCGGGCGCTGCGCTGGTCACACCTGCGGCCAGCGTCAACGCGGCGGCCACGAGGGCAAAATCACGTATTTTCTGCATCATGGAAGTCTCTAATCTCTGAAGTTGGTGAACTGTAACGGCAAGCCCCAGTCGTCGTCACGCAGGAACGCGATGACACTTTGAAGGTCGTCACGTTTTTTGCCAGTGACGCGCAGTTGATCACCCTGGATCTGGGCCTGCACTTTGAGCTTGGCGGCTTTGATGGCCTTGACGATGCGCTTTGCGGTATCGGAGTCGAGTCCCTGCTTGAGGTTGACCTCTTGGCGGGCCGCGCTCAGGGTCGAGACCGGCTCACCAAGGTCCAGAGACGCAAGGTCGACTTTTCGTTTGACCAGCTTCTGGCGCAAAATATCCATCATCTGCTGGAGGTGGAACTCTTGCTCTCCGGCCAACAGTACCTTGTCATCGGCAAGCTCGAAGCTGGCATCAATGCCCTTGAAATCAAACCGCGTGCCGATTTCCCGATTGGCCTGATCGACCGCATTGCGAACCTCTTGCAGATCGACTTCAGAGACAACGTCGAAAGAAGGCATGTATATCGACCTCGCACAATACGCCGAGTGAAAAAGGCACACTATACCCGCTCGGGAAGGAATTTACGCCGCGTCGCCGGCACATCAACACCGTTTCGGCTCATCCGCGCGGATGATGGCGCGCATGAAGCTGTTTGAGCCGCTCGCGGGCCACATGGGTATAGATCTGCGTCGTTGAAAGGTCACTGTGTCCGAGCAGCATCTGCACCACGCGTAGATCGGCACCATGATTTAAGAGATGCGTGGCGAAGGCGTGGCGCAGCGTATGGGGTGACAGCGGCCTCACCACCCCGGCCTGGATGGCGTAGCGCTTGATCAGCAGCCAAAACGTCTGGCGTGTCATGCAGTCGCTGCGGTTGGTTGGAAACAAGAAGTCACTCACGCGCGCGCCGAGCAGGTCCGCACGCGGACCGCGCACATAGTCTCTGAGCCAGGCACAGGCTTCCTCGCCGAGCGGCACCAGCCGCTCTTTGCCACCCTTGCCGATGATGCGCACGACGCCCTGCGTCAGGCTCACCTGGCTCGGCGTGAGCGTCACCAGCTCGGTGACTCGCAAGCCGCTGGCGTAGAGGAGTTCGAGCATGGTGCGGTCACGATGCCCGCGGGCGTCCTGGATATCTGGCGCAGCGAGCAGCGCCTCGACCTCGCGTTCGCTCAGACTGTTGGGCAGGGGCCGACCCAGCCTGGGCGCCTCGACCCGCGCGCTCGGATCCTCGCTGATCATCCCCCGGCGCAGAAGATGCTGGTAGAACTGGCGCAGACACGATAGCAGACGCGCCGAGGAGCGCGGTTTGCGCCCCTGCTGAGAGCGCAGCGCCAGGTATTCGAGCACGTCGAGTCGCTCGGCCCCCAGCAGGCTGCGGCCACGCGTTGTCCTCATCCAAAGCGCGAAGACGCGCAAATCCGACTGGTAGGCCGCAAGCGTGTTCTGGCTCAGGCCACGCTCCATCCAGATGGCATCGGCGAAGCCTTCGATGACGGCTTTATCGTCCATCAGCGCTCTTTAGCGCGAGACGGGTGGGATGGCGGAAATCTGAGCCTGGGTCTCCTGCGCCCAGGCAAAGGCTTCGAGAAAATAGCTGGAGAGCATCTGTCGATCCAGACCGAGCGGCACCGTGACGCCGCCATCATCGACGGACTCGAACTGCATCGCATACGCCAACACCTGTCCCAGAACGCCTTCGCGCCCGAGGATGGCGGCTTTGATCGAGACATCCAGCGGGAGATGTTCGAGCGCCTCCGCCAAGGGAATCTCAAGGATCTCATCGAGGTTGGAGAACAGGCCGACGGTGAAGAGTGCATCCTGTTGAGCAGGCAGGTTGCGCTCGCCCACGATCTGACAGAACCGCGCAAAGGTCAGCGAGCGTGTAAAACTGTAGCGCTCCTGCGCACCCGTGCCCCCAAGAATGATGAGCGTTGACCACTGGCGGATGACGCGCAATCCGACCAGCGTGATGGCCTGCATGAGGTTTTGGATCGTGCGGCCCTGCGAGATACCAGCGTTGCCGAGGAAGCGTAACAAACGATAGCTGAGCGCCACGTCCTGACTGATCAGCCGCCCGATCTCTTGCAGCCCAATACCGTCGTCTTGCAGATGCGCCAATAGCTTTAGAAGCTGAAGCTGGTTCTCCGGCGGGCGCTTGCCCGCGATGACACAGGGCTTGGCTAGATAGTAGCCTTGGAACAGCTCGAAACCTATGTCGAGACACTGCTCGAACTGGGTATGGCTCTCGACCTTCTCGGCGAGGAGTTTCGGCCGGTAACTACCCGGGATGGACTGGCATTTCGCCCTGATCGCGCACTCATCGGCGCCCAGGACGTCGAACTTGACGATATCGCAGAGTCTGAGTAGCGGATCCCAGTCGGCGTGGTAGATAAAGTCATCCAAGGCGACCTTGAACCCAAATTCAGCTAGCGCTTCGACGTCTTTGATCAGGTTCGGCGTGACCTCGACAGTTTCGAGAATTTCCAGTACGACCCGGTCGGGCGGGAGCGTTTCGAGCAGACGACTGGCGAGCAGTCCATCGGAAAGATTGATAAATAACTGCTTGTCGCGTCCAAGTCGCTCGACACCGATGTCCGAAAAGGCCGTGATGATGACATGAGAACTGGCCGAGTCGTCGTCTAGTCCGCTGTCCTCGAACCCACCACCCTGAGCATCGCGAAACAGCAATTCGTAGGCGACGACCTGGCGTTTTCGGTCGAAGATGGGCTGCACCCCAAGAAATGTGTCGACCATTCAGATATCAGACCTGTTCCTTAAAAAACCCGAGTCATTTGCAAACCGATCAAATGAGCGTCCATGGAGTAGTCGCCATCGAGCGCGGACGTCCCGTTGAGATCGCCGCCACTATAGCGGGTCGCGCTGCGATAGCGGCGCTCCTCGGCTTTAACGTACATGTAGGCGGCCTCCAGCGTATAGCCTTGGCCCAGAGACTGGGCAAGCCCAAGACCGAAGAGGTGGCGGTCGTTGTCTGGTACGCGCGCGCTGAAATGGTCGTCCCCTTGCCCCGTCTCATCGTAAGTGTAGCCAAAGCGCAATTGGGTCTGCGGCTGGACCTGGTAGGTCAGACCGATGCGATAGGCGTTGGCGTCG
>JARIBS010000035.1 GCA_029257385.1 Thiorhodococcus sp. | reverse complement strand
GTCATCACCGGCTTGCTCCATGGCCCGGTCACCTGATACTGGTAGCGCACCAGACGGTCGATGGGGTTGCCCGCGACCTTGTCAACCAGATAGACCGCCGCACCAAGCACTGGACCGCCGGCAAAGGCGCTGGCCAGCGCAATGCTCGAACCCACCCTGGGCTCAACCGTGATCCGCTGATCGAGCTGCTCGCCGCGCAGATCAGCCGAGCCACTCACCATAATCTTGCCCGCCGTGCCATCAATCAGGAAATCCTCGAAGCGGGCCTCGGCTTGCCCGATCTCGATCCGCCCGGCGATCTGCTCGAAGGCGAAGCCCTGAGCATAGAGATCGCTGAAATCCAGCGCCAGGCGCCGTCCAAGCGCGCCGACGTTGAGGAACCCGAGGATGCGCCCGACGCCTGGCTCGACATCGAGAAAGCGGCCTTTTCCGACCTGTAGATCGATCGCGCCATCGGCGCGGGGCAGCGTGAAATCATCCAACCCGCCACGCCAGCCCAACGTCACCCCAGCCAATGCCTCGCGGGCATCCAGTGAGCTGCGCCCATCCAGGACGGCAAGCAGACGGCCCAGCTCTTGCGTCTCCAAAGCCAGGTCGATCCGGCTGCGCCCACCATCCTCGGCGCGCGTCCAAGCGCCTTGTCCATTGAGCGAGAGCATGCCCGGCCCGCTCACTTTAATCCGCGTGAGCCGCAGACCGGAGGTCTCTTTGCGCAGCCCCAGATCGAGCGAGCCGAGCAGCGCCTCGCCCCAGCGCAGTTCGCGCGCGTTTAGATCGAGCGAGGGGAGCGTGTCGAACCCGCCAGCGTGTGTTTTGTCTGCATCGGGGCCATCGGGGCGTGTGAACAATGCCTTCAGATCCAGCCGCTCCAGGTTGATGTCCAGCGGGCGTGCATCCCCCTTGGGCGCGATGTAGACGCGCCCGGTCAGCTCCCGAGCGCGCACCCCGATCTGCCAGCCGTTGGATTGGGGCGTGACACTCAAGGCTGCGTCAGTCAAGCGCGCCCCGCCCAGCAGGAGACGCGCAACCTTGAACTCGACACCCTTCAGTGGCGAAGATTGCGTGCCCAATGCGGACTGCGAAGCCGTGGCAGCATCGAGCCAGCGCGTCCAGGCGACAAGATCGAGTTCTTCGAGCGCGCCATCGAGCATCAGTCCATCGGCGTCTGGCTCGGGTGCGACGGACTCACCCAAGCGCACACGTCCACGCGACAGACGCTCGGCCCCCGCGCTGAGATCAAACAGCAGATTGGCGCCTAGCTCGCCGAACGCTCCAGTGAGCGTCACCGACTCTCCGGGGACGAAGAAGCCATCGAGCGCTAGAGTGCGCGCCGTGCCGGGCGGTTTACCCAGTGGCGCGGGCAGCTCCACGACCAGATCGCGCAGTTGCGATGACAGATCGAACGCCAGCGGCAGACGCTGCTGGTTGACGTCGCGGTTGTGCAGTGAAACTGCGAGCGTCCAATCGAGGGCGCCATCCAGGAATCGCCATGACTCGTCCGGAAAATGCTCGGCCAGTACCTCCACCGGTGTCTGTGCGCTCGCCCGGATCCGGGTGATGGAGGTCTCCGGATCGCCCTCGCCCTCGGTGGCGATGGCAAGCTTCACGGGGCGCCCCCAGAGCTTGGCCGTGATCGATTCCGCCGCGAGGCGCTGGTCGCTAAAGCGCACCTCGCCCGCCAGGCTCGACAGATTCACCGGCGTCCCGACAATGCCGAGCGTGGCCGGTGTCGGCCAGCTCAGACGGCCAGCGACAGCAAGCGGCTCGTCCAACTCGAAAGGCAGGTCGATATCCAGCGCCAGGCGCGATTCGCCGCTCACCTGCAAGACATCCGCCAGCCGTGCGAAATCGCTGGCTAGCGGCGTTTCGCGCAGTGCCCGCAGCCCGTCGCTGAAAGGGCCTTGCACCTCGCCATGAATGCGCATCGACTTGGCGTCCCAGAGTTCCGGCAATTGCGCCAGACCGTTTGAGAAAGCGCCGTCATAGAGGCGTCCATGATCGACACGCACGGTGAGACCCTGGTTGAGGATGCGCACCGATCCGACGGCGGAGGTGATCGGGGGCCAACCCTGCTGGTAGTCGAGCAGCAAATCCTCGAACGCCAGCAACAGCTCGAAGCGTCCTTCGTGCTTGCGGAAGGGGTAGTCGGCCAGCGTGCCCCGGAAGATTACATCGCCTTGGCGCACCTGTCCCGAAACGATCGACGTCTCCAGCCAGTGCACTAGCTCAGGCTCCATGATGCCGGCCGGCAGATAGGTGCGGACACTGGCGGCATCGGCGTCTTGGAAGCGCGCGCGCAGATCGAGAAAGGGGCTGGTGCCATCGGCTGGGATATCCAGCGTGAATTGGGCGCGCCCGGCAAGATCGGCGCTCTCCAGGGCGATTGTGCTGGCCGAGAGCCGCCAGCCGCTGTCGGCGTCATGGTGCCAATCGAGTTGACCGTCGAACTGGCTCAGAGCGATGGGCAGGGTGAATAGTGGGTTGAGATCGAGCGACAGATCCTTTGAGTCCAAGCGCAGCGTTCCGCCGTCCTGGTTGGCCGAGAAGGTTGCAGTGAGCCCCGCCAGAGCGGGGATGGCGCCCTGCTGGCGCCAGCTGAGATCAGTACCGACGCCTGCCAGACTCCAGCGCCAGGCGGTGTCTGTATCGGGCGGTGCGGTCAATCCCAGCGCTAGGTCGCGCAGTTGGCCCTGGGGCGCGCGATCGAGCACTGCGCGTACTTGTTTGGGCATGCCCGAGGGGGTCATCCGCACCAACTCGGCCACGGTCACGCGCTCGGCGCGCGCGGCGAGTCCAGAGAAACCCCAGCTCTCGGAGAAACGCAGATCCAGATCCACACCCGACAGCGCCGCGCCATCGTGGCCGATATCGAGATCAGTGAGGCGTACCTGCCAGCCGGTGTCTAAGGGTCTGATTTGTGTGCGCGTACTCAGCCAGGGCAGCGCCAAGGACTGCGGCTCGGCCTCGCCTGCCACCCGCGACAGCCGCAGACCAGCCGCATCGACTTGTATCAGCGCCTGCTCCAGACGGCCTCGATTGATGCGTTGCCAGGTCTCCAGCGTGAGGCGTTCGGTCTCGAGCGTGCGCAGCGCCAGCCGCTCAGGCGCCACTAACAGCCCCAGATTGCCGACTGTGAGCTTCGCGTAGAGCTGCCCGCTCCAGGACCAGGGATCTGCCGGCGGCCCTTCGAGGGTCGCGACCAGATGGAACTGATTGTCACTGGCGGGGGATGTCGAGTCCGGTGTCGCGCTGGCGGTCGCAACCGGCGGGGCCAGACGCGCGGTCAGGTCCAGCGTATGACTGGTCCCGGAATTGTGCAGGCGAAGGCGCATATCCACCAGTCGCGCCAGTGTTCCACCCCGGCCATGATCGACATAGAGGATTTCGGCATCGGCCAGATTCAATCGTCCCTGCCCCAAGAACAGCTCAAGCACCCGTGGGTCGTCGCTGTGAACGTCACCGAGCCCGACGATACGCATGCGTCCATCGGCGAAGCGCTCCAGGACCAGACGCGCTCCGATCAGCGTCAGTGCATCGAATTGCGGCGACAGGGTGCGCAGCGAGGCCAGCAGATGCAGATCCAGCTCTATCGCCTGCAGACTCAGGGCCGCATTGTCATCACCCTGGCGCGAGAGCACCACGTGCTCGAGCGTCAGGCGTGGCGCCAGACCGGTGGAGCTGAGCCGCAGTGTGCCGATCGACACCTGATAGCCTAGCCGCTGGCTCAGGAGTTGGGCCAGTTCGTCACGAAAATCGTTTGCCAGTGGCTGCACGAATCGCAGAGCGCTGACCAAGAGCGCCGCCACGACCAGCAGTGCCAGCGCCAGACGCAGCGTATAGGTCGGCAGGTGTTTGAAGCGGTGCATCAGGTCGGGTTGGTCAAATCAAAACCACATCGTACTGTTCCTGCGTATAGAGCGCCTCGGCCTGGATACGGATCGGACGCCCGATAAACTCTTCGAGTTCGGCCAGATGCGCCGACTCCTCGTCGAGCAGGCGGTCGATCACTTCCTGAGAAGCCAGCACCAGCAAGGTTTCGACCTCGAACTGGCGTGACTCGCGCAGGATCTCGCGGAAGATCTCGTAGCAGGTGGTCTCGGCGGTTTTCATAGAGCCGCGCCCGTCGCAGCAGGGGCATGGCACACACAGTACATGTTCGAGCGACTCGCGGGTGCGCTTGCGCGTCATCTCCACCAGACCAAGTGAAGACACCTCGGTGATATGGGTCTTGGCATGATCGCGTGCCAGACATTTATCGAGCGCACGCAGCACCTGGCGCTTGTGCTCATCCTCGGTCATATCGATGAAGTCGATGATGATGATACCGCCGAGATTGCGCAGACGCAGTTGTCGGCAGATCGCCTGCGCCGCCTCCAGGTTGGTCTTGAAGATGGTCTCTTCGAGATTGCGGTGGCCGACGAAGGCGCCGGTGTTGACGTCGATGGTCGTCATCGCCTCGGTCTGGTCGATCACCAGATGGCCGCCTGATTTGAGATTGACCTTGCGTTGGAGCGCTTTACTGATCTCGTCTTCTACGCCGTAGAGATCAAAAAGCGGGCGCTCACCCTGATAGTAGTCGATGCGCTGCTGGCTCTCCGGGATGTATTTGGCCGCGAAGGCGATCGCCTTCTCGACCATCGTGCGTGAGTCGATACGAATGCGCTCGACCTCTGGCGTGACCAGATCGCGCAATGCGCGCAGCGCAAGCGGCAGGTCGTCGTGGATGAGGCTGATGGAGCTGGCTGCAGCGCTGCGATCTCTGACGCCGCGCCACAGCTTGGCGAGAAAGTCCATGTCCTTGATAAGCGCCTCTTCGAGGACGCCCTCGGCGGCGGTGCGCGCGATGAACCCGTCGCCGTCCGCATGGGTTTCCACGTAGCGCTGAAGTATCTCGCGCAGACGGCGGCGCTCCTCATCGCACTCGATCTTCTGCGAGACGCCGGTGATCCCGAGCGTCGGCATACACACGAGATAGCGCGAGGCCATGGAAATATTGGTCGTCAGACGCGCGCCCTTGGTGCCAAGCGGCTCCTTGAGCACCTGCACCATAATCAGCTCGCCTTCGTGCACGAGGTCGTGGATCTGATCGTTGCGCACCGCCCCCGGCGGGGTAATGATGTCGGAGGCATGCAGGAAGGCCGCCCGCTCCAGACCGATATCGACGAAGGCCGCCTGCATGCCGGGCAGGACGCGGCAAACGCGGCCCTTATAGATATTGCTCACGAGGCTGCAACGCTCGGCGCGCTCGATGATGATCTCCTGCACCACGCCGTTCTCGACGACCGCGACCCGGGTCTCTGGCGGCGTGATATTGATTAGGATTTCTTCGCTCACAAGCACAGCGCCCCGGTTGTCGTCGTTGTCGTTTCGTCTCGTGTCACCCGCGCCTGGGTTTTTAGTGCGGTGCGATCAGCGCGATTCCAGCGCTCTGCAGGAGCCGCCCGGTCTCAAACAGCGGCAGCCCCATCACGCCTGAATAACTACCGTGCAGATCTGCTACGAAGAGCGCTCCGAGACCCTGTATGGCATACCCCCCAGCCTTGTCGTGAGATTCTCCCATGCGCCAATAGCGCAGCATTTCGTCCTCATCGATACGTCTGAAGGTGACGTCACTGACGCTCAGATCAGTGCGCACGCATCCCCCAGACATGAGGGCGATTGCGCTCAACACACGATGCGAGCGCCCCGAAAGCGCCCGCAGCATTGCCAGGGCGTCCTCGCGATCACGCGGCTTGCCGAGCACCCGCCCCCCGAGCACCACTGCCGTATCGGCGCCCAACACCGGCAGTGGCGCACCGTGCACGCACGCTGTCCCGACCGCCTGTGCTTTTGCCGCCGCAACCCGCTTGACATAGGTCTCTGGCGATTCACCAGGGTAATGGGCCTCATCGATATCGGCGGCTACGACACGAAAGCGCACGCCGATCTGGGCCAGTAACTCGCTACGGCGCGGCGAGCGTGAAGCCAGACAGAGCTGGTCGTCGGTGACGGGCATGGCGTGGGCTCCTGACGATCTGAACGGCGTTCAACGGGCAAGTGCCGCGTCTCAGCCGCCGCGATGATATGGATGCCCCCGCGTCAGACTCCAGGCGCGGTAGAATTGCTCGGCGACGATGACCCGCACCAGCGGATGAGGAAACGTCAGCGCAGAGAGCGCCCAGCGCTGCGTACAGCGGACGAGGCAATCGCTGGAGAGGCCGTCCGCGCCGCCTACCAACAAGGCGCGGTCGCGACCGTCGGACATCCAGTGCGTCAGCTCACGCGCAAGGTCTTTGGTGCTCCAGGACTGCCCGCGTCTGTCGAGCGCGATCACGACCGCAGCCTTGGGAATGGCCGCAAGGACACGCCGCCCCTCCTCTTTGCGCGCCTGGGACACCGAGGTCGACTTGCCGCGTCGCACCGGATCGATCTCGATCAGGTTCAGAACACACTCAGAGGACAGGCGCTTGGCGTATTCTGCGTATCCCGCCTCGACCCAGCCCGGCATTCGCCGTCCAACGCTAATCAAGTGTATGCGCACTGCGCTGGGCCATTCATACGTGAATTAACGTACAATGATGGCCGATCTGCACACCTGCCGCAAACCTCCGCTGCCCAATGGTACAGACACCGCTTTCGGGGTGTATGCGCTTGGGTTATGATCGTGCTATTCGAGCGCGTCGGCGATGCGCTTCCAACCTGAATTTTAGCGATCTGATCAGACGGAGAAACCCATGGGAGTCGGCGGCATAAGCATTTGGCAGCTCTTGATCATCCTAGTGATTGTTTTGCTGCTGTTTGGCACCAAACGATTGAAGAATATCGGCTCCGATCTCGGGGGTGCGATCAGAGGCTTCCGTAGCTCGATGGCAAATTCAGACAACGATGACGCTGAAACCAGTGCCTCCGACAGCACCCCAGATAAATCCGATAGCCATGCCGAAGCCCAGCAACGCACCAGCGCCTCGGCATCGCCGCCCAAGGACAGTCCCCGAGCCTCTGGCCCTAAAGCCCCTGACTGAGCGCCCTGCCCTAATCCAACGCCATGTTCGACGTCGGCTTCCAAGAACTCATTCTGATCGGCGTGGTCGCACTGATCGTCATCGGTCCAGAGCGCTTGCCCAAGGCCGCGCGTATCGCCGGCATGTGGCTTGGACGCGCGCGCAGAACGCTCGCCAACGTCAAGCACGAAATCGACCGTGAGATGAAAACCGAGGAGCTCAACGAGATCCTTGAGCGCCAGACGCGCAGCAATTCGCTCGAAACGCTCCTCGAAGACACCGCGCCGCCGAAGTCTCCAGACAAGCGCACGAGCGCACCCGTCGACGATCCGCCACCGCGCAGCTGATATCCGTGACGACAGCGCCCGTCGTTATCTTCGGCATCCCGGCCGATTTCATTCTGTTCGCCTTGACGCTGCTGGGTGTAGGTTTCTTCCGTCATCACTCGCTTGCGGTGGCCTTAACGGGTTTTGTCTGCATTTCTGCCTACAAGCTCGGCTTCACCGGTTTCGACACGGGTGCGGGATTGCCCGGCTTGGTCGCGCACCTGATGCATGAGTGGGTGATCCTGACCAACCTGCTCGGACTCCTGCTCGGTTTTACGCTGCTGGCGCGTTACTTTGCAGACAGCGGCGCACCCAGGCTCCTGCCCCGCTATCTGCCCGACGGCTGGCTCGGCGCCCTGGCGCTGCTGGTGGTGATCTTCGTGCTGTCGGGATTTCTCGACAACATTGCCGCGACCCTAATCGGCGGCACCATCGCCACGGGTGTCTTTCGCCATCGGGTGCATATGGGTTATCTCGTCGCTATCGTTGCCGCCGCCAACGCTGGAGGGGCTGGCAGTGTGCTCGGCGATACCACGACCACCATGATGTGGATTTCTGGCATTTCACCGTTCGAGGTGATTCATGCCTATATCGCCGCAGTCGTGGCCCTGGTGATTTTCGGCATCCCGGCCGCGCTCCAGCAACACGCCTTCTACCCGATCCAGCGCGATGCGTCAGCGGTTGTACAGATCGATTGGCCACGGCTGTCGATCGTTGCTGCAATCCTCGTCGCGGCGGTCACGACCAACATCGTGGTCAACTTCAGATTCGCGTCCATCGCCGACAGTTTCCCCTTTCTCGGCGCCGCAGTCTGGGTGGCGATTCTGCTCGCGACTTGGGTGCGCAAACCCGCATGGCAGCTCTTGCCGGGTGCCTTTAAGGGCACACTCTTTCTGCTGACCCTGGTGGTCTGCGCCTCAATGATGCCGGTCGACAAGCTGCCCGATGCGTCCTGGAGCTCGGCGCTGATTCTGGGCTTTGTCTCCGCCGTCTTTGACAATATCCCGCTGACCGCGCTGGCCATTGAGCAAGGCGGTTTCGATTGGGGCCTACTGGCGTTTGCCGTCGGGTTTGGCGGCTCTATGATCTGGTTTGGCAGTTCGGCCGGCGTGGCGCTCGCGAACATGTACCCGCAAGCGCAATCCGTCGGCAACTGGCTGCGCCACGGCTGGTACATCCCGCTGGCTTATCTGGGCGGTTTCGCCGCGCTCTATGTGCTCTTTGGCTGGCGCCCGCCCGCGCCGGATCCGAGCGGAGATTTGGAATCGCGCATTGGGCAATCTATCATCATGCAGCCGAGCACCTTTCAGTCGTCCAGCATGTCCATGCAGACAGCGAGCGAGGAGATATTGCAATGCTCACATTCCTGATCCCGGTCGATGGCTCTGAATATGCCGAACGCGCGGTCAAACATGCGATTCGTCTCATAGGCGGTACGCAGCCGGCAGAGATCCATCTGCTCAATGTGCGCTATCCAGTCGACGCCTGGGAGGTGAAGCGCTTCCTCACCGAGGAAGAGATCGACAAGATGCATCTCGACAAGGGCACCGCCCATCTGCAATCGGCCCGCGCCCTGCTCGATGCGGGGGGATTGATCTACAGCGCCCATGTCGAGACCGGCCCGATCGCGGAGACCATTATCGAGCGCGCGACCGACTTGGGCTGCGATGCGATCATCATGGGCACCCATGGCCGGGGCATGCTCTCTAACCTGCTCATGGGCTCAATCGCGATCAAGGTCATCGCACTGGCGCAGATCCCGGTGACCTTGGTCAAATAAATCCCCGTCGCAGGCTAGCGCGGGCGCTTGGGCCGGCCCCATTTGGGACCACCGCCGGTATAGGGTAGCGGTTTGCGTGGGTGCGGCTGGTGCGGCGGCTTTAGGCCAGCCAAAATCAGCAATGCGCTCAGCTCCTCTTCGGTGAGCGGCCGCCAGTTGCCTGGAAACAGCCGCCGGCCCAGCTCGACGAAACCGTAGCGGATGCGAATGAGTCGGCTCACGGTGCAGCCCGAGGCCTCCCATAAGCGCCGCACCTCACGGTTGCGTCCCTCGCGCAGCACGACGTGATACCAGTGGTTCGCACCGCTGCCGCCGGCGTCTTTGACCGAATCGAACTTGGCTAGCCCATCTTCCAGCTCGATGCCTTCGATCAGACGATCCAGCGTGTCGGGTGCCAGATCGCCCAGGATGCGCACCGCGTATTCGCGCTCGATCTCATAGGAAGGATGCATCAGCCGTTTGGCCAGCTCGCCATCGGTGGTAAACAGGATC
>JARIBS010000018.1 GCA_029257385.1 Thiorhodococcus sp. | reverse complement strand
GATAACGTGCGCATGACGGTCAAGCTGATTGCCCCGATCGCCATGGAAGAGGGTCTGCGGTTTGCTGTGCGCGAAGGCGGTCGAACCGTCGGCGCCGGCGTGGTCTCCAAAGTGATTGCGTAAGAGTAAGGATATGGCCAATCAAAGAATCCGAATCCGACTGAAGGCGTTCGATCATCGTTTGATCGACCAGTCCGCTCGCGAGATCGTCGACACCGCTAAGCGCACGGGCGCACAGGTGCGCGGTCCGGTCCCGCTGCCTTCCAAAAAAGAGCGTTTCACGGTCCTAGTCTCACCGCACGTCAACAAAGACGCGCGCGACCAGTACGAGCTACGGACCCATAAGCGCTTGATGGATATTGTCGACCCGACGGACAAGACGGTCGATGCGCTGATGAAATTGGATCTGGCCGCCGGTGTCGACGTCCAGATCAAGCTGAGCTGAGGACGAAACGATGACGATTGGAGTTATCGGGCGCAAGGCCGGCATGACGCGCCTGTTCACCGAGGACGGGGCAAGCATTCCGGTTACCGTGATCGAGGTGTCGCCAAATCGCGTCAGCCAGATCAAGTCTGCCGAGACCGATGGCTATAACGCCATTCAGGTCGCATTCGGAGCCCGTCGGGCATCGCGCGTGACCAAGCCGATGGCTGGTCACTACGCCAAGGCCGGGGTGGAAGCGGGAGAAGTCCTTAGGGAGTTCTGTCTGGAGACCGGCGAGGGTGCTGACATTGAAGTCGGTCATGAGATCTCGGTGTCGATTTTTGCCCCGGGACAGAAAGTCGATGTGCGTGGCGTCACTAAGGGTCGCGGCTTTACCGGCACGATTCGCCGCCATCATTTCGCTGGGCAAGACAAGACACATGGCAACTCGCTTTCGCACCGTGCGGCTGGCTCAATCGGTCAGAACCAGACCCCTGGGCGTGTGTGGAAAGGCAAGAAGATGGCGGGGCATTTAGGCGCCGACAATCGTTGCCAGCAGAATCTCGAGGTGGTGCGCATTGATGCCGATCGCAACCTGCTCTTGGTCCGTGGCGGTGTGCCCGGTCCAACAGGTGGGCGTCTGATCGTGCTACCGTCCGTGAAGCAGAAAAACAAAGGCTGAGCACTCATGGAGATCGCCATTAGAAACCACACTGGCGCGGCGTCTAGTGTGCAAGTTTCAGACGCCGTGTTCGGTGTTGAATTCAAACCAGGTTTGGTCCATCAGGTCGTGAACGCCTATTTCGCAGGCGCGCGTTCTGGAACCAAGGCGCAGAAGAACCGCTCGGCGGTTTCCGGTGGCGGCGCTAAGCCGTGGCGCCAGAAAGGGACCGGTCGTGCGCGCGCAGGCACCTCTCGCAGCCCAATATGGCGCTCGGGCGGTGTGACCTTCGCTGCTTCGCCGCGCGATTACACACAAAAAGTCAACCGTAAGATGTATCGCGGCGCAGTGCGCTCGATCCTCTCGGAACTGGTGCGCACTGAGCGTCTGATTGTTGTGCCTGAGCTTGCGGTTTCGGCACCGAAGACCAAGGAACTCCTTGCCGTGCTGCAATCGCACAACCTGAAGGACGTCCTCATCCTGACGGATGGACTTGACGTGAATCTGTTGTTGGCGGCGCGCAATCTGCCGAAGGTCGACGTCATGTCGGCTCAAGAAGTTGATCCAGTCAGCATGATCGCATTCGAATCGGTGCTTGCGACCGAAGCCGCAGTCAAGCAGCTTGAGGAGCGTCTGGCATGAACAACGAGCGTCTGATGAAAGTGCTACTGTCGCCCATCATCTCAGAGAAGTCGACCCGCATGGCGGAGTCCTCCGGGCATATTGCTTTCCGCGTCTTGCGGGATGCGTCCAAGCAGGAAGTGGCGCGGGCTGTTGAGCTGATGTTCGAGGTCAAGGTCAACGAGGTCCAGATCCTCAACGTCAAGGGCAAAGAAAAGCGTTTTGGGCAACGGCTCGGCAAGCGTCAAGACTGGCGTAAGGCCTATGTGCGCCTGAAGCCAGGTGATGATATCGACTTCGGCGGCGCAGTTTGATTGCGGCGACGGACAGCAACGGATAGACCAACATGGCAATCGTTAAGACTAAACCGACGTCCGCCGGGCGCCGCTTCGTCGTTAAAGTGCAGACATCCGAGCTGCATAAGGGCGAGCCGTATGGACCCTTGCTCGACAAGCAGTCCAGGAACGGCGGACGCAACAATCAGGGCCGCATCTCGGTTCGCCACCAGGGTGGCGGCCATAAACAACGTTATCGTATCGTTGATTTCAAGCGAAAAAAGGCCGATGTGCCAGCGATTGTCGAGCGTCTGGAGTATGACCCGAATCGCTCAGCCCACATCGCTCTGCTGAAGTATGCTGATGGCGAACGCGCCTATATTATCGCCCCCAAAGGGTTGAGCGCTGGCCAGAAGGTTCAGACCGGTGAGGCCGTGCCGATCTCGGTAGGTAACTGTATGCCGCTGCGCAATATTCCAGTCGGCACTCAGGTGCACTGTATCGAGATGCGCCCCGGTAAAGGTGCCCAAATGGCGCGTGCAGCAGGCTCGTCGGCCCAGCTCGTGGCGCGCGATGCGGCGAGCGCGACTCTGCGCTTGCGCTCGGGCGAGACGCGTAAAGTACATGCTGACTGTCGCGCGGTCATTGGCGAGGTTGGCAACAACGCGCATAGTCTGCGCAAGCTCGGCAAGGCCGGGGCGAGCCGCTGGCGCGGCGTGCGCCCGACAGTGCGTGGCGTAGTCATGAACCCGGTCGATCATCCGCACGGCGGCGGCGAGGGTCGTACCTCTGGCGGACGTCATCCGGTCACCCCATGGGGCGTACCGACCAAGGGCCATAAGACGCGCAAGAACAAGCGGACCGACAGCATGATCGTGCGTCGTCGCGGTCGCAAGTAATTAAGTCGAGGTTGAGCAAGTGCCACGTTCGATTCGAAAGGGACCCTTTGTGGACCTACACCTTATCAAGAAGGTGGAAGAGGCGGTCGCCCAAAACAGCAAGCGCCCGATTAAGACCTGGTCACGCCGTTCTATGGTGTTGCCCGAGATGGTCGGTCTGACCATTGCGGTCCATAACGGACGTGCGCATGTGCCGGTGCTCGTCAATGAAAACATGATCGGCCACAAATTAGGCGAGTTTGCAGTCACCCGCACTTATCGTGGGCATGCGGCTGATCGCAAGGCCAAGAAGCGCTAGTCGGAGAGCGAGGATGCAAGCCGTAGCAACACTCAAGTACGCTCGGATCTCGGCCCAGAAGGCACGACTGGTCGCGGATCTGATTCGGGGCTGTCATGTCGAGGAGGCCCTGAACACGCTCACGTTCAGCACCAAAAAGGGTGCCGTGATGATCAAGAAGATCTTAGAGTCCGCCATTGCCAACGCCGAGCACAACGAAGGCGCTGACATCGACGAACTCAAGGTCGCAGCCATTGAAGTTAACGAAGGCCCAACCATGAAGCGGATCCGTCCGCGCGCCAAAGGGCGTGCAAACCGCATCATGAAACGCACCAGTCACATCAAACTGACTGTGGCTGAAGCCTAGGAGCCAGGGGACCAGCATGGGACAGAAAGTTCATCCGATTGGTATCCGCCTTGGCATCGTCAAGGATTGGACGTCCAAGTGGTATGCGAATTCAAAAGATTACGCCGATCTGCTCAACACTGATCTGCAGGTTCGGGAATTCCTGCGTAAGGAACTCGCCAAAGCCTCGGTCAGTCGGATTCAGATCAATCGCCCGGCCAAGAATGCCCACATCACCATCCACACGGCCCGGCCGGGTGTCGTGATCGGTAAGAAGGGCGAGGATATCGATAAGCTGCGGGCCAAGGTGTCTGCGATGATGGGCATTCCAGTGCACATCAGCATTGAGGAAATCCGCAGACCGGAACTCGATGCGCAGCTTGTCGCCGAGGGGATCGCTCAGCAGCTCGAGCGTCGTATTATGTTCCGCCGCGCGATGAAGCGCTCGATTCAGAACACGATGCGCCTGGGTGCCGAGGGGGTCAGGATCAACGTCGCAGGTCGGTTGAACGGCGCTGAGATCGCACGCAGTGAATGGGCTCGTGAGGGGCGTGTGCCGCTGCACACCTTGCGCGCCGACATCGACTATGGATTTGCTGAGGCGCAGACCACCTACGGTATCTTGGGCGTCAAGGTCTGGATCTTTAAGGGTGAGGTCTTCGACGACCAACAACCCGAAGAGCCGGCGCCAAAAGCGGCCGGAAGGAAGGGTTAAGTCATGTTGCAACCAAAACGCACCAAATTCAGAAAGCAACACAAAGGTCGCAACCGCGGGCTCGCCCAAAGCGGCAGTAACGTGAGCTTTGGAGAGTTTGGTCTCAAGGCGGTCGGGCGCGGGCGCATTACCGCGCGTCAGATTGAGGCGGCTCGCCGCGCGATCACGCGCAGCGTCAAGCGTGGTGGCAAGCTGTGGATCCGCGTCTTCCCGGATAAGCCCATTACGAAAAAGCCTCTTGAGGTTCGTATGGGCAAAGGCAAGGGCAATGTCGAATACTGGGTCGCACTCGTGCAGCCAGGCCGCATGCTCTACGAGATTGAGGGTGTGAGCGAGGAACTGGCTCGCGAAGCCTTTAAGCTGGCCGCTGCTAAATTGCCGATGCAGACCACTTTCACAAAGCGGACGATCTTGTGATGAAGGCAAACGAACTCAGAACCAGCAGCGTTGAGGCGCTGCGCAAGCAGTTGATCGATCTGCTGCGCGAGCAGTTCAATCTGCGCATGCAGCGAGGTACCGGTCAGTTGTCCAAGCCCTCGCAAATGAAGACCGTGCGCCGGGATATCGCCCGGGTCAAGACGGTCATGGCGGAAATGACGGCGGGCGACAAATCATGAGCGACGAGAACAAGATCAACCGAATGCTGGAAGGGCGTGTCGTCAGCAATGCCATGGACAAGACCGTGACCGTGCTTATTGAGCGCCGCGTCAAGCATCCGCTCTACGGCAAGTTCATGCGGCGCTCGACAAAGATTCACGCTCATGACGAGAGCAATACCTGTAACCAGGGTGACCTCGTGCGCGTGGAACAGTGCCGACCGCTATCGAAGACGAAGTCCTGGCGTTTGCTCGAAGTCCTGGAAAAGGCGCGCTGAGACGATTTGCCGCTTCACGCAGCAGACACTCACCCGTTCGTGTATCGCCCCGATCATTCGCAGAGCAACCGGATTCCTAATTCCGGATCAGCAACGAGCTTTAGGTAACAGACAATGATTCAGATGCAAACGAATCTCACCGTCGCCGACAATAGCGGCGCGAAGAGCGTGGAATGCATCAAAGTGCTTGGCGGGTCGCATCGACGCTACGCGGGTATCGGCGATGTCATCAAAGTCACCGTTAAGGACGCCATTCCACGTGGTAAAGTCAAGAAAGGTGAGGTTTTCAACGCAGTCGTCGTGCGAACTCGTAAAGGCGTGCGACGCCCGGATGGTTCGCTGATCCGTTTTGACGGGAACGCGGCTGTGTTGCTGAACAACCAACTGCAACCCATTGGCACCCGTATCTTCGGCCCCGTGACCCGTGAGTTGCGCGGAGAGCGTTTCATGAAGATCATCTCGCTGGCGCCGGAAGTGTTGTAAGGAGACGGTCTCATGCAAAAAATTCGAAAGAGTGATGACGTTATGGTCATCGCGGGTAAAGACAAGGGCAAACGCGGCACCGTATTGCGGGTGGTGGACGATGAACATGTGCTCGTCGAAAACATCAACATCGCGCGTAAGCATCAGAAGGCAAACCCCCAGGCTGGCGAGCCGGGTGGCATCATCGATAAGGCGATGCCGATCCATATATCCAACGTCGCGCTCTACAACCCCCAGAAGGGTGGTGCGGATCGTGTTGGCTTCAAGATTCTGGAAGACGGTCGCAAGGTTCGCGTGTTTAAGTCGAACGGCGAAGTCGTCGACGTTTGAGCGAAGGCAGAGAAATGTCCAGATTACAGACCGAATACAAAGAGCGCATTGTCGGCGAACTTAAAGACCGATTCGCCTTCAAAAGCGTTATGCAGGTGCCGCGCATCGAGAAAATCACGCTCAATATGGGCGTAGGCGAGGCGGTCGCCGATAAGAAAGTGATGGACAATGCCGTGTCCGATATGCGCGCCATCGCCGGCCAACAGCCGATTGTGACCTATGCGCGCAAGTCGGTTGCGGGCTTTAAGATCCGTGAGGGCTGGCCCGTCGGCTGCAAGGTAACGCTGCGCCGTGAGCGCATGTATGAGTTCCTTGATCGTCTCATCAGCGTGGCCATTCCGCGTATCCGCGATTTCCGTGGTTTGAATCCCAAGGCATTCGACGGGCGAGGCAATTACACTATCGGTGTGCGTGAGCAAATCATGTTCCCCGAGATCGATTACGACAAGATCGATGCCTTGCGCGGGCTCGATATCACCATCACGACCTCCGCGCGCACGGACGCTGAAGGACGCGGCCTACTAGAAGCGTTCAATTTTCCGTTCCGTACTTAAGAAAACGGACCTGAGACAGCAAACCTGAGAAGTTACTAATGGCGAAAAGAAGCATGATTGAGCGCGATATCAAGCGCGCTGAGATTGCTGCCCGGTACAGCGCAAAGCGTGCGGCACTGAAGGCCGTGATCAACGACCGTAGCGCCAGTTCCGAGCAGATCGACGAAGCGATGGTGAAGCTGCAAAAGCTCCCACGCGATGCAAGCCCCACACGCCAGCAGCGGCGTTGTCGGGTGACTGGCCGCCCGCATGCCGTCTATCGTAAGTTCGGTCTATCACGTATGAAACTGCGCGAAGCCGTGATGCGTGGAGACGTCCCTGGTGTGACGAAAGCGAGCTGGTAGTTCCAAATCGGCAGTTGACAGAATTGCCGTGCTCGACAGACAGTCTTTTTGGTTCGGACGCTTAGGGTACTTAAGAACAACGCCAAGGCCTTCATCGAGCGAGAGGCGCAAGAGATCTCGCTGCTGGGGATTCACAAACACGGTTGCCAGTGATCATCGGAAGTTGGACAGAATATCCTTGTCCGGCGGTCAACTGAAAAATTGAGGGTATCGCGCCGCAACGGCGGACTGACCCAGGAGAAGCACAATGAGTATGTCGGATCCGATTGCGGATATGCTGACACGCATCCGCAACGGCCAGCAGCGCGGCAAAATCACGATTGTGATGCCGTCGTCCAAGAAAAAGGTCGCTATCGCGAACCTGCTCAAAGACGAAGGCTATATCGCCGATGCGACGGTCGAGGCCAATGACGGCAAGCCAGAATTGGTCGTCAAGCTCAAGTACTATCGCGGCAAGCCGGTTATCGAGATGCTCAAACGCGTTTCGCGTCCAGGGCTGCGGATCTATCGCAACAGGAACGAGCTACCCAAGGTCTGGGCTGGTCTCGGCATCGCGATCGTCTCCACTTCCAAGGGTTTGATGACCGACCGCGTGGCCCGTCAATCGGGGCATGGCGGCGAGATCATCGCCTACGTTGCATAAGGGGAGACGAACATGTCACGAGTTGCGAAGTCACCCATCAAACTGCCAAAGGGCGTTACAGTCGAGATCGCCGGACAGGATGTCAAGGTAAAAGGTTCCAAGGCCACGCTCGCGTGGAGCGTACATCCTAAGGTTGCTGTTAACCAGGACGATGGTGCAATCACAGTCGCGCCAGCCAAAGGTCAAAGCGATGCATGGGCCATGGCCGGCACGACCCGCTCCTTGTTGAACAACATGGTCATTGGGTGCAGCGAAGGTTTTACCCGCAAGCTGGCACTGGTCGGCGTCGGTTATCGTGCGCAGGCGAAGGGCAATGTCCTGAACCTGAACCTGGGCTTTTCGCATCCGATCGACTATCCGGTTCCGTCCGGCATTGCGATTGAGACCCCGAGTCAGACCGAGATCGTCGTGACGGGCGCCGACAAGCAGCAGGTCGGTCAAGTCGCTGCGGAGATCCGGGGATTCCGTCCGCCGGAGCCGTACAAGGGTAAGGGGGTTCGTTACGCGGACGAAAATGTCCGACGTAAGGAAGCCAAGAAGAAATAAGGGGTCTCAGCAATGGATAAGAAACAGGCTCGACTGCGTCGCGCTGCGCGTGTGCGCGCAAAGATTCGCGAGCTCGGTGTTTTCCGGTTATGCGTCCATCGCACACCTAGACACACCTACGCGCAGGTCATCGCCCCAAGTGGCGACAAGATCGTTGCGAGTGCATCGACGTTGGAGAAAGAGCTGCGTCAGTCGATCACCGGCAACAAGGCAAATATCGCGGCTGCGACCGTTATCGGCAAGGCGATCGCCGAGCGTACTCTGGCTGCTGGCGTGGAGTCGGTCGCGTTCGATCGTTCTGGCTTCCGTTATCATGGCCGTCTCCAGGCGCTGGCCGATGCCGCGCGCGAGACCGGGCTGAAACTCTAAAGGACGATCATGGCGAACTTCAATCAAAAGACAGAAAGCGACGATCTTCTTGAAAAACTGGTGTCGGTCGATCGCGTCGCCAAAGTTGTCAAGGGCGGACGTCAGTTCGGCTTTGCCGCGCTGACCGTCGTTGGCGATGGCAAGGGTCGTGTTGGTTTCGGGCGCGGTAAGGCGCGCGAAGTGCCGATCGCGATTCAGAAAGCAATGGAAAGTGCACGCAAGAACCTGATCGAAGTCAAACTCAATGGCTCGACCCTGCAGTATCCACTGCATGGCCGGCATGGTGCGGCCAAGGTCTTCATGCAGCCCGCTTCTGAGGGTACAGGCATCATTGCCGGTGGCGCCATGCGTGCGGTCTTCGAGGTGCTTGGTGTACAGGACGTTTTAGCTAAGTGTATCGGAACCAATAATCCGATCAATGTCGTGCGTGCGACGCTCAACGGACTGCGCGCCATGAACGACCCCGAGACCATCGCGGCCAAGCGCGGCAAGTCCGTCGAAGAGATTCTGGGGTAAGGCGATGACTGGCAAAAAGATGATGAAGGTGCAGTTGGTGCGAAGCGCCAACGGTCGCATCGCAAGGCATAAAGCCTGTGTGCGGGGTCTCGGTCTGAGACGCATGCACCAAGTGGTGGAAGTCGAAGATACGCCGTGTACGCGCGGTATGGTCAATGCCGTAAATTACATGGTCAAGGTCGTGAAGGAGTCACCAGATGCGTCTCAATGATCTGAAACCCACTGAAGGGAGTCGCTGCGCGGCCAAGCGCGTTGGACGCGGGATCGGCAGCGGACGCGGCAAAACCTGTGGTCGTGGTCACAAAGGCCAGAAATCTCGCAGTGGTGGTTTCCAAAAAGTCGGATTTGAGGGTGGCCAGATGCCACTGCAGCGGCGCCTGCCGAAAGTGGGCTTTCGCTCCCGCAAGGCGCCCGACCGCGCTGAGATACGCTTGGGCGAACTTGCGCTGGTCGAGGGCGATACAGTCGATCTGCAAGCGCTGAAGAATGCCGGCGTCCTCAACCGCGGTATCAAAGTCGCCAAGGTCATCGCCTCGGGCGAACTCACCCGCAGCCTTACTGTGCGCGGACTGGGCGTCACCAAGGGTGCCCGTCTCGCGATCGAGGCGGCTGGCGGCACAGTCGAAGACTAACCGAAAGGCGCAAAACGGATGGCTAGAAACGTCGGTTCCATGGGCAAAGCGCTCGGAGGAATGGGTCAGCTGAGCGAATTGCGTCAGCGCCTGTTGTTCCTGGTGGGGGCGCTGCTCGTCTATCGCATCGGGACTTTTATCCCGGTTCCCGGGGTCAACCCCGAGGCGCTCGCCATCCTCTTTGATCAGAACCAGGGTTCCATCCTGGATATGTTCAACATGTTCTCGGGTGGTGCCCTGGAGCGGGCGAGTTTGTTTGCCCTGGGTGTCATGCCCTACATCTCAGCGTCCATCATCGTGCAATTGATGACGGCGGTGGTGCCGCAGCTCGAGCAGCTCAAGAAAGAAGGCGAGGCGGGTCGTCGCAAGATCACCCAGTACACTCGCTATGGGACCGTGGTCCTCGCAACCTTCCAGGCGATCGGCATCTCGATGGCCCTGCAAGGCCAGACGGCGGGCGGTTCGGCGCTGGTGACACATGCGGGCTTTGGTTTCGTCTTTACGGCTGCGGTCTCGCTGGTGACCGGGACGATGTTCCTCGTGTGGCTGGGTGAGCAGATCACCGAGCGCGGGATCGGCAACGGCATCTCGATGATCATCTTCGCCGGTATTGTGGCTGGTCTGCCCGCTGCGCTTGGCGGCACGCTCGAACTTGCGAGAACCGGCGAAATGAACTCGCTGGCGGTCCTTGCGCTATTGGCCATGGCGGTTGCAGTGACGGCCTTCGTGGTGTTCGTCGAGCGCGGCCAGCGCCGGATTACCGTCAATTATGCCCGGCGTCAGCAGGGCCGCAAGATGATGCAGGCTCAGAGCACGCACCTGCCGCTTAAACTCAACATGGCAGGTGTCATTCCGCCGATCTTTGCGTCCAGCATCATCCTGTTTCCAGCGACGCTTGGCCAATGGTTTGGCAGTAGCGAGAATACGCGCTGGATCGCCGATATCACCTCAAAGCTCTCGCCAGGAGAACCGATCTATGTGCTGTTTTACGCATCAGCGATCATTTTCTTCTGCTTTTTCTACACCGCGTTGGTATTCAATGCCAAAGACACGGCAGACAACCTGAAGCGCTCCGGTGCCTTTATTCCGGGTATACGCCCTGGTGAGCAGACCGCCCGCTACATTGATGGCGTCATGACGCGTTTGACCGGGGCGGGAGCGGTCTACATTACATCCGTCTGTTTGCTCCCAGAGTTTTTGATCGTCGGCTACAACGTACCTTTCTACTTCGGCGGAACCTCGCTGTTGATCGTGGTTATCGTGGTGATGGACTTCATGGCGCAAGTCCAGGCCCATTTGATGTCGCATCAATACGAGGGCCTGATGAAGAAAGCCAATCTGAAGTCGCCGGGCGCTGGAATGCTGCGCTGACAGGCGCGCGAATTTTAGGAGACACACAATGAAAGTGCGTGCATCAGTCAAGAAGTTATGCAGAAACTGCCGAATCATCCGGCGTAATGGCGCAGTGCGGGTCATCTGTTCCGATCCTCGCCACAAACAGCGCCAAGGTTGATCAGACTTTGGTTGACCATGAGAAACTGTTTGATATACTGCGCGGTTTACCCGCTGACCATTTTAGGATTTAAGGGGTTCGTAAATTATGGCCCGTATCGCCGGCGTCAATATCCCAGATAAAAAACACGCAGTGATCGCGCTGACTGCGATTTATGGCATTGGTCGCATCCGTGCGGGTCAGATTTGCGACGCGACGGGTGTCCCGCGCGAAGCTAAAGTTCAGACCCTGACCGAGGAAGAGGTCGATAAGCTGCGCAACGAAATCGCCAAGTACACGGTCGAAGGCGATCTGCGACGCGAAGTGTCGATGAACATCAAGCGTTTGATGGATCTCGGCTGCTACCGCGGTATTCGCCATCGTCGGGGATTGCCGCTGCGCGGTCAACGCACCAAGACCAATGCGCGAACCCGCAAAGGGCCACGTCGCCCGATCAAACGCTAAGCGCTCGCGCGCGGCACACCTGAGCTGGATTACGGAGCTGGATACGTCGAATGGCTAAACCGATTCGCAACACGAAAAAGAAGATCAGCAAGCAGGTCGCGGACGGGGTCGCTCACGTCCATGCCTCTTTCAACAATACGATTATCACGATCACCGACCGTCAGGGCAACGCTCTGACCTGGGCGACCTCGGGTGGCTCGGGCTTTCGCGGTTCGCGCAAAAGCACGCCTTTTGCCGCGCAGGTTGCGGCCGACAAGGCGGGTCAGGCGGCTAAGGAATACGGATTGCGCAACCTTGATGTCAACGTGAAGGGACCAGGGCCAGGACGCGAATCCGCCGTGCGCGCGCTCAATAACGCTGGGTTCAAAATCACTAGCATCACCGACGTGACGCCGATTCCACACAATGGTTGCCGTCCGCCCAAGAAACGGCGCGTCTGACGTCTGACAGTTCAACAGGAAGAAACATGGCACGTTATACAGGCCCAACCTGCAAACTGGCGCGGCGCGAAGGCACCGATCTCTCGCTTAAGAGCCGAGCGCGCGCTTTAGATACCAAATGCAATCTGGAGAAACAGCCCGGCCAGACGACCGATCGTCGCCGACGCCTCTCCGATTATGGTGTGCAGTTGCGCGAGAAACAAAAAGTACGTCGAATCTATGGTGTGCTCGAAAAGCAGTTCCATAACTATTACAAAAAAGCCGCTCAAACACGTGGTGTCACGGGTGAGAACCTGCTTCAGCTTCTCGAGAGGCGTTTGGATAATGTCGTCTATCGGATGGGGTTTGGCTCAACGCGTGCCGAAGCGCGTCAACTGGTCAGCCACAAGGGCATCCTGGTAAATGGGCGCATTGTCAATATCGCGTCCTATCAGCTCAGCACCGAAGACCATGTCGAAGTCCGCGAGTCCGCCGGCAAACAGGTGCGCATCCAGAATGCGCTGGCGCTGGCCGAGCAGTATGGCTTTCCGGACTGGGTCGAGGTCGACACCAAGGGACTAAAGGGCGTCTTCAAGCGCGTCCCTGATCGTTCGGATCTGCCAGCCGACATCAATGAATCGTTGATCATCGAGCTGTACTCCAAGTAAGGAGCATCCTGAGAGGCATTGAATGACTGACGCTATTGGCGAATTTCTGAAGCCGCGCATTGTAAAAGTTGAGTTAGTCGATGGCAATTCACGCCACGCCAAAGTCTCGCTGGAACCACTGGAGCGCGGGTTCGGTCACACGCTTGGAAACTCGCTCCGGCGTATTCTGCTGTCCTCAATGGACGGCTACGCCGTAACAGAAGTCGAAATCCAAGGTGTGCTGCACGAATATACGACGCTTGCGGGTGTCCAGGAAGACGTTCTCGAGATCTTACTCAATCTCAAGCAGTTGGCGATCTCACTCAAGGGTAAGGACGAGGCGACTTTTACCCTGACGAAAAGCGGCCCAGGTCCGGTGACCGCCGCTGATATTGAGATCGATCATACGGCGGAGATTGCCAACCCTGAGCTGGTGATCGCGCACCTGACCGACGGCGAGTTGAGCATGTCGCTGACCGTGCGTCGTGGTCGTGGCTATGAGCCAGCGACCCAGCGAGAACTCGACAGCAGTGAGGATCGTCCCATTGGCAGGCTGCCGATCGACGCCTCCTACAGCCCAATTCGCCGGGTGGCAATCGAAGTGCAGTCGGCGCGTGTCGAGCAGCGCACCGACCTCGATCGGCTGGTGATCGATTTGGAAACCAACGGAACTATCGATCCCAAAGTGTCGATCCAGCACGCGGCAACCATTTTGCGCGATCAATTATCGAGCTTTGTTGCACTTGAGGGCACTGGGCCTGCGGAAGGTCCGTTGCCCGAGGCACAGAATGAATCGCCATACGATCCGATCCTGCTCCGCCCGGTGGATGATCTGGAGCTGACGGTGCGTTCGGCCAACTGCCTCAAAGCGGAGAACATCTATCTCATTGGTGATCTCATCCAGCGTACCGAAGTCGAGCTTCTAAAGACGCCCAATCTCGGTAAGAAGTCGCTCAGCGAGATCAAGGACGTCCTGGCAACGCGCGGGCTGTCCTTGGGGATGCGACTCGAAAACTGGCCGCCTGAGAACATTGCTGAGCTCAGCATTCGCTAATCGCTCTCGCGGTGTGTTCCGCGATGGCTGACTTATGAATTTAACGATTTAACGATTACTCGGGATCAGGACCATGCGTCACCGCAAAGCCGGAAGGCATTTGAATCGTACCAGCTCGCATCGCGAGGCGATGTTCCGCAACATGGCGTCTGCATTGTTTCGTCATGAGCTGATTAAGACCACAGTGCCCAAGGCCAAGGAATTGCGTCGTGTCGCCGAGCCATTGATCACACTCTCAAAGTCCGATAGCGTCCACACGCGTCGTTTGGCTTTCGCACGTCTGCGCGACAAAGACGCGGTTGGTAAACTGTTCACCGAGCTTGGGCCACGCTATCAGGATCGTCCAGGCGGTTATCTGCGCATTCTCAAGTGTGGCTTCCGCGCCAGTGATGCCGCTCCGATGGCCTATGTTGAACTGGTCGACCGGCCGGTGATTGAGGCTAACGACGAGGTCGATGAGGATTAAATTATCCGCCAGAGTCTTGCGACTGAAGAACCGGGCACTCGCGCGGTTTTTTTATGTCTAGATGCTACTGTTAATTGCATGATCGAACAGACGTATCGGGAGAACGCATGGGAGCCTTAAAGATTAAGCGTATCGCCATTGCTACGGATTTTGGCGATGGCGTCTATGTTGGTCAGTTGCACGGATGTCTTCATGCCCTGGTACCGGAGGTAGCGCTGATTGACTTGGTTCATGATCTGGTGCCTTTCAGGCCCGATCTCGCGGCCTATCTGCTGCCAGCGTTAGTACGCGACATGCCACGCGCAACGCTGTATCTCTGCGTGGTCGATCCAGGTGTGGGTGGGGGGCGCTCTGCATTGCTCGTCGAAGCGGATGGAAGCTGGTTCATCGGTCCGGATAATGGGTTCTTTGCACCGCTGGTTTTGCGTGCGCGTGAGGCCCGAGTTTGGCGTATTGGCTGGCAGCCGGAAGCGGCGCTTTCACCGACCTTTCATGGACGCGACTGGTTCGTGCCCGCTGCGGCTCGGCTGTCTAAGGGAGAAGATCTTCAGCTCATTAGCATGGCGCGCACCGCGATGACTGGCGCTGACTGGCCGCGCGAGCAGCCGCTGATCGTCTACGTCGATCGCTACGGCAACCTGATGACTGGCCTGGATGCATCGCCCAAGCGCCATGATCATGTCCTTCCGATCGGTTTGCATCTGTTGCCTTGGGCGCGGACTTTTTGCGAGATGGATCGGGATCAGGCTTTTTGGTATGAAAACGCCTTCGGCCTGGTCGAAATCGCTGTCAATCAGGGGCGTGCCGATAAGCGCTTAGGACTCGACGTGGGCGATAGCATTGGTCGGCTGGTTCCGAGAGTCTAATAGAGAGATTCTGCTGGAGTGTTTCTGGCAGAGCGCCGCATGTGTCTGGCCTGTGTTCCCAGTTGATTCGCCAAGCTATCCGCCTGGGAATGACGGCGCGATGTGGACCATGGTTAGCACCCGACGCGCTAAAGTCGGGTATCGCAGAGTGTAATAGTGCTCGACAACGCTCGATCCTCGAGCAAACTGGGAGAAAGACCTCATGGCTAACTTCGGAAAGTTACTCGGTGCATTCATGCAGAGCAACATGGGCCAGTCTGGTCAGGCCCGGATGGGCAATGCGTTGCAAGACCTTCAAGCGAATCTGGGTCAGACGGCGAACGGGCAGGGTGGTGCCGGCGGTATGTTCGGCAGTATTCTGGATATGGCCAAGGGCTCGCTTAGCAATGCGGCTGATAATCCACTTCAGGCTGGTGGACTCGGTGCGGTGTTGGGTTCGGTGCTCGGCGGCGGTGGCGATTCCGTCAAGGGTGCTATGACGGGCGGTGCGCTGGCCATGTTGGCGGGCGTCGCCTTTAAGGCGTTGAACAATGCCGGACAGGGGCAGGACGGGGCTGTCCGGCAAGCGCCATTCAGCACCGACGATCTGCCTTTGGGACTCAAAGCGCCAGAGACGCCGGCCGAGCAGCAGGCGATGGAGACTAAGGCACAATTGATTCTCAAAGGAATGATCAACATCGCCAAGTCGGACGGCCAGGTCAGTGTCAATGAAATCCAGCGGATCGCCGGCAAGGCCCAGACCTCTGGTATGGGCTCCGACGATCAGGACTGGCTAATGGCCGAACTGCGCGTTCCGCTCAATCTGGATGCCTTTGTCGCCGAGATACCCAATCAGGAGGTCGCGGCAGAGGTCTATGCGGCCTCGCTGCTGGCAGTCGAGATCGACACCCAGGAAGAGCGCGATTATCTCCGTGCATTCGCCGAGAAGACCGGACTGCACCCATTGGTGGTCGAGCATATCCATCAGTCGATGGGCGTGGCGGTCTGACGGCGCTTGCGCTTGCCCGGTCGGTTGGTTGGTGCGTTAGTCTGAGTCTGGAGTTGATGTGCTGCTGGGTTTGCCCGGTTTAACTGCTGCTGGTCGCTTGCGCAGTGGGGCCTGCCCGGCGTCCACTGTGTTTCCCTCGGCGGGTTTGCGGCGTTTGCCGATATCCTTTCGGTCACGCAGTCGATTCTTCGCCTTGGGCTTACCCTGCTTGGTTGCGGTAGCGTGCGGCTTGCGCGCAGTGGTGGACTTGCCGGCCCCCTTGCGTTTGGCTGGCCCGCGAAATCGCGCCTTAAGACCCTCGATCACGCGCTGCTCGAAGCTTAAATTGAGATAGCGCGCGATGCTCTCCATGCGATTCCACTCCGCGGGTCCGACCAGGGATGTCGCGATCCCACTCTCGCCGGCGCGGCCAGTACGCCCAGTGCGGTGCAGGTAGTCGTCGCCGCTGCGTGGCAGATCGAAGTTGAAGACCCGCTGCATGCCGGGCACGTCCAGGCCCCGTGCCGCCAGGTCGGTGGCGATCAGCACATTGACCCTGCCGCTATGGAGCAGACCCATGACACGGTTGCGCTCACGCTGATCGAGTTCGCCGTGTAGAACCGCGACACGCTGCTCCCGCGCCTGAAGGAAATGCCCCAAATTATTCGCACCCTCGCGCGTATTGGTGAAGACCAGCGCCTTCTCGAAGGACTCGTTGCCAAGCAGCCAGAGGAGTTGGTGTTGTTTGTGCTCGACATCATCGCTCAGCAGCAGCTCGTGCCTGATGTCGGGATGCTGCTCGCGCACCGGATTGATGACTAGCACCTCGGGCGAGCGCAGCAGTGACTCGGTGATGCGACTGAGCCCGCGATGATGCAAGGTTGCTGAGAACAGCAGGGATTGGCGCTGCGGTGAGCAGTGCCCGATGATCGCCAGCACATCCTCGGCAAAACCCATGTCGAGCATGCGGTCGGCCTCGTCGAGAATCAGGATCTCCAGATCGCTCAGCGCCGCCTGACCTTTTTCGACAAGCTCCAGCAGGCGCCCCGGCGTCGCCACCAGGATGTCCGGGTTCTTGCGCAGCGTCGCGATCTGATGGGCCTTGGACTCCCCGCCCATGATGATCCCAGCGGTTAGGCGCGTATAGCTTCCCAGACGCATGAAATGCTCAAGGATCTGGCGTGCAAGCTCACGCGTCGGCACCAGGATCAGCGCCCGCGTCCCCCCATCATGCGCGGGCACATCGGTAAAGCGCTGCATGATCGGCAATAGAAAAGCCGCCGTCTTGCCTGAACCTGTCGCGGCTGAGACGAGGAGATCCGCGCCGTCCATCGCGAGCGGGATCACTCGCGCCTGAACAGGCGTCGGAGTCTCGTAGCCCGCGCGGGCAAGGCCGCGCATGAGTGAGTCGGGCAGTGAGAATTCAGAGAAATGTGCGTTCATGGCACGCAACATACACCAAAGTGGAATCCTTGGCGGATTGAAATCCAAGTGGTGGACCAATCGTTCGCGGCTTGGAACGACAAGCATGGTTCAGCTTCGGTTCAGGGCGCGCGGTGTAACTTTAACTCACACTGAAACGCAGACCTTAAAAGGAGTACATTTGATGAAACATTGGACTGGCATTCTGATACTCACGTCGATGGGGCTTATGATGGCGCTTCCGGTCCAGGCGAAGCGCGATGGTCGGGGAATCGAGGACAGAATGGATCGCCAGCAGCATGCGATCCAGCGCGGCATCGATTCCGGTAACTTGACGCGTCGCGAAGCCCGTTTGCTCAAGCGCGAGCAGCGCGAGATTCGCCACTTTGGCGAGCAAATCCGTCACGAGGGTTATTCTCCGAAAAAGGGGCGCAAGCTGATGAAAAAGCGATTGCGGCGCTCCGATCGGCATATCAAGGATTTGCTGCACAATCGCGAACACACTTATGGCCGGGATGATAATCGGCGCTATCCGCCGCCTTACTCGGGCGGTTACGACAAGCATTATCCGCGTTCGGGCCAGCGGGGATCTTATCGCTAGTGCGGGCGGCTACTGCGAGCCCGCCGGTGCGGCGGGCTCAGAATGGCGTAATGCGCCTGCTCGGCAAAGTTCATGTATTCAGCATTCAGACCCTGATACCAGCCCGCGCCAAAACAAATCGGGGCCGCGATAATGCCGCCCGACTGTAGATAATTGACACCGACACCCCCCGCAGATTTAAAGACGACCTTCCACGCCGGGTGCGATCCAAACTGATGTGGTCGCGTGAGCGCTCATGCGGTGCGACGTCTTTCTTGGCGCTCTGCGCCCAGTGACTTGGAAAGCAGCACCACATCAGTTTCAATCGCACCCCTAGATTGAGAGGCATGTATCGCGCCAGCATGCAATGATGCACTGTCACGAAAGTGTCTATTTCAAGCCAATCGGCGTCAGTGTATTTCCGCGAGAGCTTTTTACAGCGCTTTGGTTAGACTGCCTGCTTTTATTGTCCGAGTCCCGATCGGAGATCTCCTGTTCATGCATCGCTCCAGCGGCATTCTGCTCCATCCAACCTCCTTGCCCGGTCCTTACGGGATCGGCGATCTTGGCCCTTCGGCATACCAGTTTGTCGACTTTCTCGCCACGGCGGGTCAAGGGCTATGGCAGATGCTGCCGCTTGGGCCGACCGGCTATGGAAACTCGCCGTACCAGTGCACCTCGTCGTTCGCAGCCAATCCACTGCTGATCAGCCCCGAGCTGCTGTGTGAAGCCGGTTGGTTGGACGCCTCGGACCTCGCGCAGCCGCCGGATTTCCCCGCCGATCATGTCGACTTCGGGAGGGTGGCGCCCTGGAAGCACGCACTTTTGGTGCGGGCGATGGCGGGCTTTGAGGCCAAGGCCACGCAGGCCGAGCACGCGGATTTCGCCCGCTTTTGCAAAACCCATGGCTTTTGGCTTGATGACTACGTGCTCTACCACGCCTTGAAGGCGCAGCATGATATGCGCCCATGGACGCACTGGGCGCCGGCGTTCGCGCTGCGAGATTCGGCCACGCTCACCGATTGGTCGCAGGCTCACCAAGGCGCGCTTGACCTAAAGCGCTTCATCCAATACGTTTTTTTTCGGCAATGGGCGAACCTGCGTGCTTATGCCAGGGCGCGCGGGGTCCACCTGATCGGCGACATCCCCATCTTCGTCGCTCACGATTCCAGCGAGGTCTGGACCCACCCAGAGTGGTTCGAGCTCGACGGGCAGGGTGCTCAAAAGGTCGTCGCCGGTGTACCGCCCGACTATTTCAGCGCCACGGGACAGCGCTGGGGCAATCCGCTCTATCGCTGGACGGCGCTGGCAGAGGACGGCTACCGTTTCTGGGTTGAGCGTCTGAGGCGGATCCTCGAGATGGTGGATCTGGTGCGCATCGATCATTTTCGCGGCTTCGCCGCCTTCTGGGAGATCCCCGCCAGCGAGGAGACCGCGATCAACGGCCGTTGGGTTCCCGGTCCGGGGATGGCGTTGTTTGAGGCTTTGCGCGCCGCACTCGGGGGCGATCTGCCGCTGATCGCCGAGGATCTCGGCGTCATCACCGAGGACGTCGAGACGTTGCGCGACGCCCTGCGTCTGCCCGGCATGGCGGTGCTGCAATTCGGTTTCGAGGATCTCGAGGACGGTTTCGGCCGCTCCGGCTTTCTCCCGCACAATAACCGCCAACGCCAAGCGGTCTATACCGGCACCCATGACAACAATACGGTGCGCGGATGGTGGGACAGCAAACACGAGAGCCTGCGGCGCAATACACTGGCTTATCTCAACAGCGACGGACGAGAGATCCACTGGGACTTCATCCGCTCGGCGCTCGCCTCGTGCGCGGGCATGGCACTGTTTCCCATGCAGGACGTGCTTGGATTGGGGTCAGATGCCTGCATGAATCGCCCTGGCACGCGTGAGGGCAACTGGGAGTGGCGCTACCGCGAGGAGATGCTCACCGAGACCGCCGCCGCGCGGCTTCATGCCCTCAGCCGTCTCTACGGGCGTTCGCCCCATGCCCGCCAATAGCACCACATGCCGGTCGCACGTTCGCTGACTCTGCGACCTTTAAGTTGACTCGCCCTGAAGTGCGGGATTGCTCACATCGAAGCCGAGGAAAGCCAAGCATCCGAGTGGTATGGTATTGGCGCCTTTAGCGGCCCATGCTAACGTTGATCGCGTTAGGCCGTTGCCCTTTCTCCAACCGATAGAGACCCATGCCGCCATTTTCGACCGTCGGCATTATTGCCAAGCAAGGTGATCCCGAACACGTCTACGCCACCTTACACAGGTTGCATGCGCATTTGCGTGCACGTCAGCTCGCCGTGGTGCTCGACACCGAGAGCGCCAACCTGCTTGGCGCCAGTGTGGGCGTGGCCGAAACCCTTGATGCAATGGGTGCACGCTGCGACCTCATCATCGTGGTCGGCGGCGACGGCACGCTGCTGCATGCGGCGCGCAACGCGGCACCCTTCGGCGTCCCTCTGCTCGGCATCAACTTAGGGCGGTTAGGCTTTCTGGTGGATATGTCGCCCGACGACATCGAGTCCGGCGTCGATCAGATCCTCGTCGGCGACTTCGACTCCGACAGCCGCTCGATGCTGAGCGCGCGGATTATCGAAGACGCCGCGACCATCCATGTCCAGACCGCGCTCAACGACGTCGTGATCCACAAACGCAATCCAGCCCGGATGATTGAGTTTGAAACCTACATCAATGGTGTGTTCGTCAACGCCCAACGCTCGGATGGGCTGATCGTCTCCACACCGACTGGCTCCACGGCCTATGCGCTCTCTGGTGGTGGTCCGCTGGTCGATCCAGCGTTGGACGCCATCTTGCTTGTGCCCATCTGCCCACACGACCTCAGCAATCGCCCGCTCGTGGTGCCCGGCGACGATCAGATCGAAGTGCGGGTGCGCGAGCAGGATCGCCGCCACGTTCAGGTGACCTGTGACGGTCAGACCGACTTGCGCCTTACCGCCGGCGAGCGCGTGCTGATTACGCGCCACCCAGATCGGGTCAGACTACTCCACCCCAAGGGGCATGACCATTACCAGATCCTGCGCGCCAAGCTGCGCTGGGGCGGCTACAACGCGATGCGGACCGCCTCGTCATGCTGACCCATCTCCAGGTTCATGACCTGGCTATCGTCAGCCATCTCGAACTGGAGTGTCACGGTGGCATGACTGCGCTGACCGGCGAGACCGGCGCGGGCAAATCGATTCTCATCGACGCGCTTGGGCTGGTGCTGGGGGATAAGGCCGATGTATCGCTGATTCGGGTCGGCTCGGCGCGTGCAGAGATCGTCGGCACCCTGGATTTCGACACGGTACCCGCTGCCCGTGACTGGCTGGTGGAGCAGGCGCTCGATGACGATGGGCTCTGTATCATCCGCCGTCTGATCGTGCGCGAGGGCCGTTCGCGCGCCTTCATCAATGGCCGTCCGGTCACCGGCAGCCAGTTGCGGGCGCTGGGTGACCTGCTGGTCGATATCCACGGTCAGCACGCCCACCAATCGTTGCTGCGTGCCAACGTTCAACGCGATTTGCTCGACGCCTACGGCGCCCACCTGCCAGTGGCGGAAGCGACCGCGATGGCCTTTCGTGCCTTCCGAGCGCTCGATCAACAACTCACCGAGCTGGAATCGGCCAGTCAGGAGCGTGCCGCCCGGCTCGATCTGCTGCGCTTTCAGACCGAGGAGCTTGAGGCGCTTGCGATGACGGCCACCGACATCGAGCAGTTCGACCAGGAACAGCGTCGCCTCAGCCACCTTGGCCATCTGCAAGAGAGCGTCGGACACACCCTGCAGCTATTGTCCGAGGGTGAGCCATCCATTGCCGATCAACTGCGCTCGGCAGCCAATACGGTTGGCGATCTGGCTAAGATTGACTCAGAGCTCGGCGAGAGTCGCGACCTGCTCGACACCGCAGTCATTCATATCGGCGAGGCCGCGGCCGGTCTGCGCCACTATCTCGATGGATTGGAGCTTGATCCCGCAGCCCTTGCACAGGTCGAGGCGCGCATCGTCCAGGTGCATGATCTGGCGCGTAAATACCGTGTTTCCCCGACCCAACTCCCCGAGCTCTTGGCGCGACGCCAATCCGAACTGACCGCCCTGGAGCAGGTCGATGTGACCCTGGACGACGTGCGTGAACGCCGCGCCGGTGCCTGGCAGGGCTTCATGACCCATGCAACCCAGCTCACAACCCAGCGCGTCGCAGCGGCCCAGCGTCTGTCTGATACGGTCACGCAGGCGATGCAAACGCTCGGGATGGGCGGGGGGCGCTTTAGTGTTGACTGCGAGCCGCTTGCCGAGACGCGTATCGGTGCGGGCGGTCTGGAGCGGATTGACTTTCTCGTCAGCGCCAATCCGGGTCAGCCCGTTCAGCCGCTGGCCAAAGTCGCCTCTGGCGGAGAACTCTCCCGGATCAGTCTGGCCATCCAAGTTGCGACCACGCAATATGCCAACGTGCCGACGTTGGTCTTTGACGAGGTCGACGTCGGTATCGGCGGCGCGGTTGCTGAGATCGTCGGGCGCTTGCTGCGTCGTCTGGGTGAGACGCGCCAGGTGCTCTGCGTGACACATCTGCCTCAGGTCGCGGCCCAGGCGCATCAGCAGTTGCGTGTGCGCAAAGAGACCATTGATGGTCAGACGCATGCCCGCATCGAGGCGTTGAACGATACAGCGAGAGTCGATGAAATCGCTCGTATGCTGGGCGGAACCGAGATCACCGCCAGAACCCGCGCGCACGCAGGCGAAATGCTCGGTTGGTCGGGATGATCAAAAAGGTCGCGCTCGGTCAGCTCCAAATCGGTATGTTCGTGCACGACCTCAACTGCGGCTGGATGGAGCACGGTTTTCTGCGCAACCGGTTTCTCATCAAAGGCGATGCGCAGCTCCATAGACTCCGTGATCTCGGGGTGCGTGAACTCTACATCGACACCGAGCGGGGACTCGATGACACCGAACGGGGACTCGATGTCTTGTCGGCGCCCACGCAGCAGGAGGTCATTCAGGCGCTGGAGCAGGATCTATTGGTCGTCGCCGACGATGGCCCAGGCCAAGCGCGGGGCGTCTCGCTGGCCGAGGAGCGCGTTCAGGCCAGACGCATCCACAACGAGGCGCTCGGGCTAATGAGCAGTCTGAGCGAAGATCTGCGGCTCGGCCGCTCGATCGGTCTGGAGCACATCGCCCCACTGACCGAGGACATGGTTAATTCGGTGTTTCGCAATCAGGACGCGCTGATGGCACTCTCGCGGGTCCGCCGTGTGGGACGTTATCAACTCGAGCACGCGGTCAACGTCGCTACACTCATGATCGCTTTTGCGCGCACGCTTGAACTCGATCGGTCCGTCGTCCATGACATCGCCATTGGGGCGCTGCTCCATGATGTCGGCAAGACGCTCCTGCCAGCGTCCATTCTCAACAAGCCAGGCCAGCTCACCGTTGATGAAGTTGCGCTCATGCGTAAACATGTCGCCGACGGCTTCCGCATTCTGTCTAAGATCCCCGGTATCCCCAAGGTCGCGCTGGCGATTGTCGCCGAGCACCACGAGCGCATGGATGGCAGTGGCTACCCCCATCAAAGAGCAGGTCATGAAATCACCCGGTATGGCCAAATGGCGGCGATCGTCGACGTTTATGACGCCATCACCTCCGATCGCGTCTACAACAAGGCGCTTGAGCCGCATGAGGCGCTGCGCAAGCTGCTCGAATGGAGCAGCCATCACTTCAATGCCGATCTCGTCCAGCAGTTCATCCGCTGCGTGGGCATCTATCCGGTCGGTACCTTGGTGCGCCTGCGCAGCGATCGTCTCGGCGTAGTGGTCGAGTCTGGACGCAAGGGGTCTTTCTATCCGGTCGTGCGCGTCGTCATGAACGCCAACCAACGTCGCTATCTGAGGGTTCAGAATATCGATCTCTCGTGTCTGGGGAAGGGCTCGGAAGAGCGCATCCTCAATGCCGAATCCCCAAAGCGCTGGAAGATCGACCCGGCCGCAGTTCTTCAGCTCCCATCCTAGCCGCACCTTGAAAAGAAAGCGCAACAAGCGCTTGCCAGCTTACCGAGCATGCGCGTGCCATGCTTAAGTAATCCTACGGACTAGGCTAAAGCGGCAAACTGGCTACACTTAGGGCCTAGTGGGAATGCGACTCTCGTTTGATACGAGAAAATAATTTCCCACTATTAAGCTGGGGAATCCCGGTTAAAAGGTCCGCAAGGTGTTATCAGCCGGTTACCGGACTTACTGATCACTGAGAAGAGGCCGAATGCGCATGCCACGACTCGCACTGGCTGGCGGCGCTCTACTGGAGGATGACTATTATGTCGATGATTACATCATTCATTGCAAGTGAGGACAGACTCGATCTGTGCTTTTATGGCGATCTCGACCTGACGATTACCGAGGAGGTGTGCCAACTGTTTGCTGTGATTCCGCCCACGCTCAGAACCTGCATCATGGACCTGACCGGACTCGAACGTGTGTTTGACTCCGGCATCGCGATGCTGTGGCTGCTCAACGAGCGTCTAAAGCGCATCGGCGCGACCGTGGTGATCCTCAGCGATCGCCCCGAAATCCTGCAACGCATTCCCCGCATCATGGGCAACGTCCTGAGCGTTGTACCGCAAGACTCAGCAATGGCCTCCCAAGCCTACTGAGCGATATCCACGAGATACGAGGCTCTCGCGGGCCAGCGGCCAGGAGGCCGCCCCGCGCGCGGTAGTGCATCGGCCTTGGCGATCTTCTCGTGATACGGCCACACCTCGGGCCTGTGATTTCCCGCACAGATACGTTCCGAAGATAAAGCTAGAGTCGCCCCAGCATTGAGGGTGACCGCCCCTGTCACTCGGATCACCATCGGCGTCCGAGCTTGAGTTCCTTGCATTTGGCCTCTTCCTCAGCTCGTGGAGTTGTTGAAGAAACATGCGCTTGCTGAGGCTCGGGTGCGGGCATTTCGCAGCTCGATCTCAGGATACGCTCGAACCATGTCAGTCAAACGGCTCTTCATCGCTCTATTCGTCACGATTTCACTGCTCATGCTGCTGTTGTTCCTGGCATTGCAGCAACTCAACGCAACCTCCGAGCAGGTCGCGCAGGCGCATCTCTCCCGCTATAACTCCTATCTCCTAGCCGATGAGCTGCGGCAAAGCTCGGATGATCTCACCCGCCTGGCGCGCACCTATGTCGTGACCGCAGAGCCGAAGTACGCGCAGCAGTACGCCGATATCATCGATATCCGCAATGGCGAGAAGCCGCGTCCGCAAGACTATCAGCGCATCTATTGGGACTTCGTGGCCGCCGGGGTGGACAAGCCGCGCCCGGACGGCCCAGCGATTTCACTCCTGGAGCTGATGGAGCGTGCCAGATTCACCAAAGCCGAACTCGCCAAGCTCGAAGAGGCGCAGACCAAATCGGAGGCCCTGGTCAGGAACGAAACCATCGCGATGAACGCCGTCAAGGGGCAGTTCGCCGACGCGGCGGGCGGTTTCACCAATCAGGGCACGCTCAACCGGGAGCTGGCACTGCGCTTAACGCACGAGCCGGCCTATCACAGTGAAAAGGCGCGCATCATGGAGCCGGTGGATGCGTTCTTCGTGCTGCTCGACCAGCGCACCGCAACCGCCGTCGCCGACGCGACCGCCGCGCACAAACGCTGGCAGGCCATCGTCGTGGGCATCATCGTCGCCTCACTGGTCTCGCTCATGGCCGCTCTGTTCATGGTCTATCGCAGCATCCATCGTCAATTGGGCGGGGAGCCGGCGGTCGCCAAACAGGTGGTCAGCGCGGTGGCCGGAGGCAATCTCAGCGTGGACATCGCCCTGATCAAGGGCGACACGAGCAGTCTGCTGAGCGCCATGCAGTCGATGCAGCGTCAACTGCGTGAGCGTATTGAGGCCGAACGCACGGTTGCCGCCGCCAATCTGCGCATCAAGTTTGCGCTGGACAAGGCATCGACCAATATGATGGTTGCCGACCCCGAGGGCCGGATCATCTACTTAAACGATGCGATCACCCAGATGATGCACGCCGCAGAAGACGAGATCGGCAAGGATCTGCCAAGTTTCCGCGCCGACGATCTGGTGGGCTTCGATGTCGAGCGGTTCGACGTGGATAAGATCCAGCCAGGTGGTCTACTGGCGCGTTCGAGCGGCATACAGCCCACCGAGATCTCACTGGGTGGGCGCATCTTCCGTCTGCTGGCCAGTCCGGTGCTCGACGAGCAGGGCGCGCCGCTGGGTTCGGTGCTCGAATGGACCGATCGCACCGACGAGATCAAGGCCGAGCGCGAATTGGCCGATCTGCTCTCCGCTGCCGTAGCCGGTGATTTCACGCGGCGGCTCGAGCTTGCCGGAAAACAGGGTTTTCTACGCCAGATTGCTGAGGGCATGAATCAGCTCGTCGAGATCGTCTCCTCTGGATTGACCGATCTCGCGCGGGTGCTCAATGGTATCTCGCATGGCGATCTGACCCAACGCATCAGCGCCGACTACACCGGCACCTTCGGCCAGCTCAAGACCGACACCAATGCCACGGTCGATCAGCTCGCTGAGATCGTCGGACAGATCAAGGATGCCACCGAAGCCATCAACACCGCCGCCGCAGAGATCGCCGCCGGTAACAGCGATCTGTCCGCTCGCACCGAGTCACAGGCGAGCAGTCTTGAGGAGACCGCCTCCAGCATGGAAGAGCTCAACGCCACCGTGCGTCAGAATGCGCACAATGCATCCCAGGCCAATGAGCTTGCCCGCGGTGCCGATGAGACCATTCGCAATGGTGGGCAAAGCGTCGCAGCGGTCGTCGCGACCATGAGCGAGATCCAGACCTCCAGCAAGACGATTGCTGACATTATCGGCGTCATCGACAGTATTGCCTTCCAGACCAACATCCTCGCCCTCAATGCCGCCGTGGAAGCGGCGCGAGCGGGCGAGCAAGGCCGTGGCTTCGCGGTGGTCGCCGCCGAGGTCAGGAATCTCGCCCAGCGCAGCGCCCAGGCGGCCAAGGAGATCAACGCCTTGATCACCGAGTCCGTGGACAAGGTCGACCATGGTGCCCAGCTCGCGGCCCAGTCCGGCGTGGCGATGGATCAGGTCGTCAGCAGTTTCCAGAAGGTCAACGCCCTGGTCACCGAGATCGCGGACGCCTCGCGTGAGCAGAGCACGGGGATCGACGAGGTCGCGCAGGCGGTCACGCAGATGGATGAAGCCGTCCAGCAAAACGCCGCCCTGGTCGAGCAATCGGCCGCTGCAGCCGAGAGTCTTGAGGGGCAGGCGCAGTCACTCGCGCGGGTGGTGGCGATGTTCCAGCTTGCGGATCGGTTATCCGATAGCGCGAGCGCGCCCCACAAGGCGCTGACCGCGCAGCCTGCATCCAGGGGGCAGGTCGCAAGCCCCCCAGCCAAGCGCGGGATGCCTGCGCTCTACTCTAGCTGATCCTCGTATGGCTCAGGCTTGGGTACGCGTTCATCAGTCTTACGCGAGAGACCCCGACCTGAACGCCGGGGCTTCTTGCGGAAGACCGGTGAGTCGATGTCGTTTTTCAAGACCTTGAGTTCTCGCATAGGATCTGTGCAGTGTGCAGTGTGCAGTGGGTGACCTGACTCCCGGACCTTCGAGCTTTTCAACTGACTCCAAATTGTTCTTGCGTCTTGGGTAGACTGCCTCATAATTTGACTATTATATGGTTCTCTCAAAGAGGCAATTAATGTCTATGCCAGCCGAATTGCTTTCCGAAGTCATCACCGACCAAGGCTTGATCGCGACGGATCGCTTGGCCGAGGTGCTGCATATCACCAAGACCGAACTGGCCAAGGCGACCGGGCTGTCGCGTGATGCGGTTTCCAAGCGCGATCGGCGCGAGGCGCGCCAGACCCAGACGCGGCTGCGCGACACTGTGGAAATCATCAATCGGGTCGCGAGCTGGACCGGCTCGACCGGACGTGCTTTCGCCTGGTTTCGTTCTCAGCCGCTCCCCTCGTTCGGCGACCGAACCGCCGAGGATCTGGTCAAGGATGGCCGCGCGCAGGCCGTGAAGGACTATCTATCGCGGATCGCGGAGGGCGGCTACGCGTGACGCGGGCACCACCGACGCGCCGCTTCGCCAGTCTAGTCTATCGCGCCCACAACCCCCGTTGGGCCTTCGCGCCGGCCTCCGGGGATGGGGCTGCACGGCATGGTGGTCGTTTCAATCCGCGCGGAACTCCGGCCCTCTACACTTCACTCGACCCCAAGACCGCATGGATGGAAGCCCAGCAGGGCTTGGCGTTCAAGGCGCAGCCGATGACCTTGGTCGGCTATCGTGTGCGCTGCGAGCGGATCATCGACCTCACCGATCCAGCGGTACTCGCCGCCTGCGGCGTCGATGCTGCCGTGCTGGCCTGCCCCTGGGAGGAACTAGCCTCGCGCGGCCAGGCGCCGCCGAGTTGGTCGCTCGCAGCGGCCTTGATCGCAGTCGGCGGCCACGGCGCCCTCGTGCCCAGCTTTGCGCCCGGTACGACGCCGGCTGAACGCAATCTCGTGCTTTGGCATTGGTGCGACACGCCACCTTGCCGGGTTCTGGTGGTTGATGATTTCGGGCGTTTGCCGAAGTATGAGCGATACGGCTGGCAAGCGGACACGGCGCATCTCGGCTGATGACTGACTAAGGAACCTCGACATGTCGCACCGTCTGCACGAATACACCAAACTCCTGCAACCCTCCGCCTGCTGGCCCACATTGCTGCACGGCGTGGCAGACAAGTCATGAGCAAGCGCCAGCCGACGCACGACAGCGGCTACAAACTTCTGTTCGCGCACGCCGCCATGGTGCGGGATCTCCTGCGCGGCTTCATGCCTGGCGCCTGGGTGCGTGAACTCGATCTCGACACACTCGAGCGCGCCAGCGGCAGTTATGTTAGCGACGACCTGCGCGACCGCGCCGACGACATCATCTGGCGCGTGCGTTGGGGCCAAGACTGGCTCTATGTCTACCTGCTGCTGGAATTCCAGTCCAGCGTCGACCCCTGGATGGCCGTGCGCATTCAGACCTACATCGGTTTACTTTACCAAGACCTCATCCGCGCCGAGCAGTTGAGTGTCGCCGGTCGCCTGCCGCCGGTCTTACCGGTGGTGCTCTATAATGGAGCCAGTACTTGGAGCGCCGCCGAAACGCTCGAGCCATTGATCGAACCCGCTCCGTCGGTTCTGGAAGCTTATCGACCACGGCAAGGCTATCTCCTGCTCGACGAGCAGCGGATCGCCAATACTGGGGCATTGCCCGAGCGCAATCTCAGTGCCGCGCTGTTCCAGCTCGAGGCGAGCCGTGGATCGGCGGCGGCGATGGGCATTGTGCGCGCCTTGATCGACTGGCTCCAGGCACCCGAACAGCTTGGATTACGCCACGCCTTTACCATCTGGTTCGGGCGTGTCTTCCTACCCAAGCGGCTGCCCGGGGTCGAGCTGCCGCCCCTAAGCGACTTAATGGAGGTCTATCAAATGCTGGCCGAAAATCTCGAAAGCTGGACCGATCAGTGGAAGCGGGAAGGACTGGAGCAAGGACTGGAGCAAGGACTGGAGCAAGGGCTGGAGCAAGGGCTGGAGCAAGGGCTGGAGCAAGGTCGAGAGGCTGCGCGCCGCATGCTGCTCGGACAAGTCCGCCGCCGCTTCGGCCCTGCGATTGCGGACCAGAGCACCGCAAGGCTTGCGCGTATCCGTGACCTAGACGCGCTGGAAGCGCTTGGCGATCAGTTGCTCATCCTCGCCGATGGCGATGCCTGGCTGCGCGCGGTGCGCGAGATCGGCGCGGGTCCAGCCGACGACGAGCAGACAAGCGATGGAGCAAGCGGCTAATAAGGGACAGCCTGATTGTCCTTCTACTACTGCCCCCTAACTGGCTGGCTGCTACCGATCCTTGATGCAACATGACACTATGAGTAAGATCATATCTTACATTTTGGTCAGTCATTATAAGCAACACCATGGAAACAACACGTCTTTCCAGCAAGGGGCAGGTCATACTGCCAAAGACGATTCGGGAAAATTATCATTGGTCAGCGGGCACCGAGTTCGAGATCGAAGAACTCCCGGACAGCATTGTCTTACGACCGAAAAAGCCGATTCCGACAACCCAACTCAGCGACGTAGTGGGCTGCGCGGGCTACCGAGGTTCGGCCAAATCTCTCGATGAAATGGACGAAGCCATTGCTCAGGGAGTACGCGAACGCCATGCTCGCGGTTGATACGAACGTCATCGTTCGAATCGTCACTAATGACGATCCAGAGCAGAGTCCACGAGCGATTGCGCTATTCGAGCGAGAGCGTATTTTCCTCGCCAAGACGGTGCTGCTGGAAACCGAGTGGGTACTCAGGTTCTCTTACCAACTCACCCGCAAGGCCATCGTTTGTGCTTTGCGAAAAGTGATTGGCCTGCAACAGGCCGAAGTCGAGCATATCGGGGTTGTGGTCATGGCGCTCGACTGGTATGAGCAGGGCATGGACTTTGCCGATGCGTTACATCTCGCTAGCAGCGCAAAGGCGGCTGAGTTTGCGACCTTCGATGAGAAACTGGTCAAGCTAGCGCAGAGACTTCAACCGAAGGAGATGATGGCTGTTTGAGCGATACGGCTGGCAAGCAGACACAGCGCATCTCGGCTGATGACTGACTGATGACGTCGCCTGCGTCGCCCGCAAGCGGGTTCCCACGTCGCCCTCGTCGTACCGCTCTGCGGTGCGACGTCTTTATTCTTGGCACTCTGCGTCCAATGGCCTAAAAAGCAGCTCAATCGCCGACAGCCTTGGCGCGGATTTGCGCCATCACCGCCAGCGAAAAAAGACCATCCATGCTACGATCCACCGCCACAACAGCCCGTCTCCCGCATCGCCCCCCAAGCGCCCGGAGATCGACAGCCCCCGCGACCACGACACGACAAGGAACCTCGAAATGTCGCCCCGTCTGCGCAAATACGCCAAGCTCCTGCAAACTCCCGCTTGCTGGCCCGCGCTTGCACAGGGCGTCGCCGCCACACTCGAGCATGACGTGGCCCTTGGACGCGAGCATTTCGCCACCGTCATCGATGTCGGTGCCAACAAAGGCCAGTTCGCCGTCTATGCCCGCCTGCGCTGGCCCCGAGCACGGCTGATCTGCTTCGAGCCACTGCCCGAACCCAGAGCCAAGCTCGCCCGCGCCACCCGAGGACGTGCCGAGATCCACGCCTGCGCCCTGGGTGCCACACCCGGTACCGGCCAGATGCATCTCGCCACCCGTGTCGATTCCTCCTCGCTGTTGGCCTTGGGCGCGCGCCAGAAACGCATCTTCGGCATGGACGAATCGGGCACGCTGCAGGTACCGATCCAACGGCTCGATGCCCTGATTGCGTTACCGCTGGCGCGCCCCAGTCTGCTCAAAATCGATGTCCAAGGCTTCGAGCTGGAAGTCCTCCAAGGCGCGACCGAACTGCTACCCGAGATCGACGCCGTCTATGTCGAAGCCTCTGATGTGGAACTCTATCAAGGCCAAGCCCTGCTCGCGCAGATCGAGCGGTTTCTGCTCGAAGCCGGGTTTCGCGTCGACGGACACTTCAACGCGCAATTTGACCAGGGACAGCGCGTTCAGGCCGATTGGCTGTTTCGCCAGGTTTGACGACCGATGAAGAAACGCAAGGCATCCAGCGCCTCCCCGCGCGCCCCGACCCACGACAGCGGCTACAAGCTGCTCTACGCCCATACCGCCATGGTTCGAGACCTGCTGCGCGGCTTTGTGCCGGGCGAGTGGGTCCAGGCGTTGGATCTCACCACGCTGGAGCGCTGCAGCGGCAGCTATGTCACCGACGATCTGCGCGAGCGTGCCGACGATCTCCTCTGGCGGGTGCGCTGGGGGCCGGATTGGCTCTATGTCTACCTGCTGCTGGAATTCCAATCCACCATCGATGCCTGGATGGCGGTGCGTATCCAGACCTATCTCGGACTGCTCTATCAGGATCTCATCCGCGCCGAGCAACTGAGCGCCGCCGGGCGATTGCCGCCGGTTTTGCCGATCGTGCTCTACAATGGAACCCAGGTCTGGAACGCCGCCGAGACCCTCGAGCCGCTGATCGAGCCAGCACCGCCGATGCTCGCGGACTATCGCCCCCGGCAAGGCTATCTGCTGCTCGACGAACAACGTCTCGCCAAC